>CAZTEC010000007.1:28689-50182 GCA_964612765.1 uncultured Carnobacteriaceae bacterium | reverse complement strand
AGTTGAAATCATTTTAGATTGGGTACCAAACACGAATCATACGGGCTTATATGTAGCGGATAAAATGGGGTACTTTGAAGAGGCCGGAGTCGACGTGACGATTCGCCGTCCCCCTGAAGGCGGCGGGGTCGAACTGGTTGCATCGGGGAACGCGGAGTTTGGGATTAGCTTCCAGGACACGATCGCGGCGTCTTTTGAACAAGGAATACCAGTGACTGCAGTGGCGGCAATTTTACAACACAACACGTCAGGCATTTTATCGCGAGCGGATGCAGAGATTACAAGCGCGGTTGAAATGGAAGGACATTCATACGGCACATGGAACGAACCGATCGAGACAGCGATGATTGAATACATTGTCCGTCAAGATGGCGGGGACTTTGAGGCGGTGGAGCGAATTCCAAACCAAGCGGACAATTCTGTAGTCGGTCTCGCCAACGAGATGTTTGATGCGGCTTGGATTTATTATGCTTGGGATGGCGTGATGGCGGAATACCAAGAGGTGCCTACAAATTTCTTCTATTTAACGGATATTACCGAGGAGCTAGATTTTTATTCACCGATCATTATTGCGAACAACGATTATTTAGAACAACATTCGGATGAAGCGAGTGCCGTGGTTCAAGCGATAAAAAAAGGTTACCAATATGCGATGGAAAATCCTGAAGAAGCGGCTGATATTTTAATTGAGTATGCACCAGAGTTGGCGGAGCAACGAGAATTTGTGGTGGCTTCACAAGAATGGATCGCGAGTCGTTACGCGGATGAGCCAGAAGAATGGGGCTATATACAAGCGGAACGTTGGGATCGATTTTACGATTGGTTATTTGAAAATGAATTGATCGAAACGGATCTCACGCAAAATGATTTGTATTCGAACTGGTACCTAGGAGGACAGGTGGACTAGATGTTGTTAAAGGTGGAGAATGTTTCTTTTGCATATGACAACCACGAAGTTTTGCGCGATGTGAATTTACGTGTGCAAAAAGGAGAAACGGTCGGCATTTTAGGGCAGAGTGGCGTTGGAAAAACGACGCTGTTCCAGTTAATAACAGGGCTGACTTCTCTTCAAGAAGGCACGATCACTTTGGATGGATCAGATAATATTAAGGGTTCGATTAGTTACATGCTACAAAAAGATATGTTGTACCAACATTATACCGTCTTGGAAAATATTATGTTGCCGCGAATTATCGCGAAAGATTCAAAAGAAGAAGCGCGTAAAATGGCGCTTGATTTACTGAAACAATTTGGTTTGGAAAAATGGGCGGATTACTATCCGCAAGCCCTGAGTGGGGGCATGCGTCAGCGCATTGCTTTTCTTCGAACGGCTACTTTCAAACGTGAATGGTTATTGTTGGATGAAGCTTTCAGTGCCTTAGATGCTTTCACGAGAAAAAATCTGCATAAATGGTTTTTGGAAACGAAGGATCGATTGGATTGGTCTTCTTTGTTGATTACCCATGATGTGGATGAAGCGTTAATTTTATGTGATCGAGTGTATGTGATTTCTGGAAAGCCAGGGACCATTGCGTTCGAACTTGAAACAAACTTCAATCGAGGAGATTTAGATGCGCTGATTTTTGAACCGGAATTTTTGGCGGCGAAGCGTGAAATTTTACAAGCGATTCAAGGGTAAAGCAAGAATGAACAATTAATTGAAAGTGTTTAAAAAAATCAGAAAAATGGGACGTAATACTTGCGTTTTTATGTGAAATTCTATAGTATCAGCGGATGAAAAGTAGTATAATTGATGCTTAGAAAATGGAAGTTATCTGGAAGGAGGCTAATTTATGCGTACAGTATTTGATGAAAAATTAGCTGAAATACACCGCGATCTATTAGAAATGGGTGGCTTAGTCAATCGTGCAATCGAACAATCGGTGAAGGCTTTTGGGGACCACGATGTCGAGTTGGCGAAAAATGTGGTAGAAAACGATGTAACGATTAATAGAAAAGAAAATGAGATAGACAAAAAAACGAGTGAAATCATTGCTTTACAGCAACCGAACACGTCTGATTTACGTCGAATTATTGCTGTAATTCGCGCGGCTTCTAACCTTGAGCGTATGGGTGATCATGCGACAAACATTGCAGAAGCAACGGTCAACATTAAAGGTCAAAAACGAAATGCGGAACTTGAAATGCTGATTGCTTCAATGGGGAATAAAGTCATTGAAATGTCTGTGGACATCATCGAAGCCTTTGTTGATTTCGATGTCGACGCAGCTCGAGAAATTGCAGCGCGCGATGAAGTGATTGACCAGCATTATAATTTGCTTCGCCTAACTGCAATCGAAGCGATGAGAGAGGATCCGGAAGTCGTTCTTTCTTCATCCGATTATTCATTCGTCGGCCGGGATTTAGAACGCATCGGCGATTACGTGACCAATATTGGCGAGGGCATTATCTACCTAGATAGTGGACATGTCGTCGACCTAGGCAACATCAAATAATAGATTACACAAAAAGTGTTGAAGAGACGGAATTTCTTCAGCACTTTTTACATTTTTAGGAATCTCAAACTGTTTTGCTTATTATGTGGAGCTAGATAAACCAAAAACTCAATTTCTGCTTCACCAAATACCAGCCGTAGAGCGCCAACTCAATTTCTGCTTCACGGGAAGTCTTTCATTGATCACAAAATAGATTTGCGCTTTATGGGAAGTCCGCCATTCATCACAAAAAAAATTTCCGCTAAATAAGAAGCCTTTACCCATACAAATTCAAATTCCAGTCGCCTATTCTTAATGGTTGTCGAAATTGGCCAGCCAATTTCTTCATCCTAAAGATCTTCATCCGCACCATATAAATAATCAGCTACAAAATAAATATTTTTACTTTTTAACGATTTTTAAGGTCGTCCATTTTTGCTTCAAGCAAAAATGTTCATTACAAAAAGACAAAACAGACAACATGTAAATATTATTTTCATACCATACACTACAAAACGAATTTGCAGTGTGCTGTCGATCGCCGTATATAATAAAATGGGTGTACCTTACACAGCGACCTCATGTCACTCGCTACCATCCGTAACACGCTGAATGTCACCGTTCCCAAACCAATCGCAGGTACCACTGCCCACCATTCAACATAAAAATTCTTACCAATTCACACCTCTTTTTCTAAAAAAGAAAAAGAACTCCCTCTTCGAGAATAAAATCAAAAACCGTAGGGAGAGTGAAACCATGCATTCTTTTTTTATTCCGTCAACGAGGTTTGCTATAATGAAGAAGCGAAAACCAACAGGAATTTCACAAGGAGGAATCGATATGGGGAATTACGAAAAAAAATATTCAGTGACTTCGATTAATACAGGCGGTCGCAAAGGGAAGAGTTATCTAGAAGATGGCTCGTTTGCGGTAAATATTTCGCAACCAGGAAGTCGCATTGAAGGAGCGAACCCAGAAGAATTATTTGCGTTAGGGTACAGTGCATGTTTCCATGCCGCATTAGATGCGGTCAAAGATCAAGAAAAATTAACGAATAAATCACTGGTCAAACATACCGTCAGTTATTTACACAACCCAGAAGATATCTTAGATATCAAACTGCAAGTAGATATTGAAGTCAGCATTCAAGACATGGCTGACGAAGAGGCACGAATATTAGTGGAGCGTGCGCACAAAATTTGCCCCTACTCACGAGCAATTGAAAATGGACACATCGATGTAGCCATTGAGATCGTTTCGTTTGAAGAATAAAACTTAGTATAAAATAAATAAAGAACACGACTCCAACAGTTAATAAAATTGGAGTCGTGTTCTTTTTAATGTATTCCATTAGACAAACTGTCTAAAAGCATAAATGATTTTTCCGACTTTATGCAGGTTTTCAAATTCTTCTGTTGAATAGACAATAGTTTCATAGCCATCAAGATATGAATAAGGTTCAAGGTACACTTTTGCATCGGTCATGCGGATATGTACGATGCGGTAGTCGCCTCGAATCTTTACCACGAGGATATCTCCAGTATGAATAGGCTCATCTGAAACTTTATTAAAGTCTAATATAACAACATTATCACCGTTGTTTATGATGCGATTCATTGAATCAGATTGGACTCTTGCCACAAAATATTTTTCTGGTGAACGATTAATAATATAATTTGGTACTTTGACTTTAGGCATAGCTTCCTTTTCCTCCGAACTTCCATATGAATATAAAGCATCATGTTCTGCTGAATTGATATAATCTAATTCAATCGAGTTTGATGCTTGATCTGTCGTGTATTCGGCGGGTGAATCATCTAGTCCTAATAAATAATCGGTTGACACATTAAAGAAATCAGCTAGTCGAATAATTTCTTTTCCAGGGGGGAGACTAGTACCGGATTCCCATTTTGAAACGGTTGTGTAAGTCTTGTAGCCCAATGTTTCTGAAAGTTCTTGCTGACTAACTTTCTTTTTTTTACGCAGTTTTTTAATTCGCTGCCCTGAGTCTGACATATGCCATCCTCCTCTAGAAATAAAATAGTATGAATGATCATTTGTTCATAGTGTAACTAAATTCATATAAAAGGTCAACTAATACTTTAGTTTCATATAAAATAATATGGTTCATAAATGAAAAGATATAAATTCATACATTTATGTTGTATTATGAATATAGTTCATGTATACTAGAAAAAATGAGATGCATATGAATGCAAGGGAAGGTGACTGCGATGAGGAAAATTGCAGATTTGAGAGCGAACGAAGGAAACATGACGCAAAGAGAATTAGCAGATTCGTTAAATGTTACTCAGGCGTCAATCAGTAGATGGGAACAGAATCAACTAACGATAGGTGGCGAAAACTTAATCAAATTGGCGCTCTTCTTCAGAGTATCGACAGATGAGTTATTAGGGCTGGATGAAAAAGATCGATAAAGTGATTTCAGAAAAAAAATTGAACGGAACTCTCTAGTATCTATTAAATAGTGAATATAAATCATATAAATGAAAGCGTTTAAAGTTTAAGCTGTTTTTAGATACCAATGGATTAGTGGAAATATCAAATAATCAACAAATTATTTGATTGAAAGGAGGGATTCAGTGTGTCATTAAAAAAGAAAGATAAGCAAACTCGTTTACTCCATGATAGACCGGACAATATGATGTTAAGAGCATTTAATTTATCACTCGTGATGATGTTCTTTTTACAATTAATATTGCCGCTCGGAGCATTTGCGGGGGAGCTATCTAACACTAATGATTCTATTGAACCGAGTGCAATTGAAACTCAATTAAATAATTCGGAAGAGTCTGCAGAAGACATTGAATCACCTATCTCAATGACAAGTATGTCTGAGAATTCTGAAGAGGAAATCGAAGAAGTGAATCAACCGGAAACTCCAATAACTCCAGAGGCTGAAGAAAAAGAGAAAGCGCCGGATAATACTGTGGAAGAACCGGTCAATGATCCAGAAGAAAACACGAATCAACAACCACCACCATCAGAATCTGAAGAGCAAGAGGTAGAGGAACCAGCAGAAGAAATAGAAGAAGCTGTAAAACCTGCTCCTGAAAAATCAGAAGCCGAACAAGGTTCAGGTGAAGAAAAAGAAACTGTGGTTGAAGATGAAGAAGAATCAAATGTAGAGAAGGAAGAAGTAAAAGAAGCACCGGAAAAAGTTGAAGAAGCAGAAGTGATTGAACCTGATGCCATGTTGGATGGATTTGCAGCAACATCACATCCTGACATGCCAGCAAGTCATATACTTTATTATGCACCCGGAAGTTTAGGTCCATTTTTAGCTCTTCAACAAGGCATGCGAACAATGCAATACACGACAAATTCTGAACTGGCACCAGGTGAAGTCAAAACAGAGAAAACAGCAACACGAGTTCCTGGGATGGTAAACACTTGGGATATTAAAGTTCGAATTGAAGGACGCGATGACAATAAAGTTGAGTATACAGATGTTGTCTTAGTCATTGACCGATCAGGAAGTATGGACACTAGAGACAATGGGAACCAGTATCCAACTAGATTAGGTTACGCTAAAACGGCTGCTAATAACTTTATCGATGAAGTAATTCCAGCAGATTCGAATGTCCGTATCGCGATTGTTTCGTTCTCAAGTAATTACCAAGGCGCGGAATTGGTGACAACGAATCATGGATTCAGTCGAAATCAAACAAGCTTAAAAGCTGCCGTTAATAATATGGTGGCACTTGGTGGAACGCATACGCAAGCTGGGATTATTCGAGGCCAGTCCTTGTTAAGTGGATCGGGCGCAAATAATAAGTATATGGTACTGCTCTCAGACGGACAACCAACCTATAGTTATGAGCCAGATAATTGGCAACAAGGAGATGCACGTAGTTGGAATTGGTGGGGAACCCCAAATGGCTGGCACTACCATGCAATTTATGATGGGAATTATGACGAAACATCAATTGTTGGAGACGGAAGTAATCTAACAGATACGATCAGTTCGGGTAATAATCGTTACCACATCAACAACGGTTCCGCCGCAATTAAAGCGGGGCAAGATGCTCGAGTTTATTTCGACGGTTTATTTACAATTGCTGTTCAAGCAGGAACCGCAGGAACACCAATCCTAAGAGATATTGCATCACCGGGAATGGATTACTCGACAAACAATCCAGCTGAGTTAGAAGAAATCTATGATGAAATCAAGACAACCATTCAAACTCAAAATGCGCTACGAAATGTCGTCGTTACCGATGAAATGGGTGACGGATTCTCCATTATAGGAGCAGTTACTACGACAGTAGGCGGAACAACGATTGCTGCTGAAACCAGTACACAAAATGAAACGATTACGTGGACAATTGATCCATCCGTTCAAGCGCTTGTTCCTGGGACGACGGATGTTCGTTATGCGGAAATGACTTACCGAGTAGAAATTAATGAGGACATTTTAAATGTTCCTGGCGCGAAAACGAATGCCGCACAACTTTTTGACACAAATAAAGCAACGAAATTAACGTACACTAACACAAATGATCAAAGACCGACAGTAGATATTACGTCTCCTAAGGTCGATCCGGTACTCTTGAAGATAAAGAAAATTCTCAAAGACGCAAATGGAAACGTTGTTACGAATGATCAAAGAACATTTGATGTCAACATTAATAAGGTGACACCGAATGGGTACAATCATACGAGAAGTTTGGTACCTGGTGCCGATTATGTTTGGCTAACTTCTCTACGACATGAAGGAACTTATAATGTTTTGGAGACAGCCGTTAATGGATTACCAGCTTCCGATCCGAGCGATTTCATCATCAGTTACCAAGTGGATGACGAAAACAAATTGACTTTCGAGGTAAATCATATAAATAACAAGCCGCGTGGCGATGTGACGATTGAAGTGACGAACAAACAATTTGGCGATGCGATTCCAGATGAGCCGTTAATTCGACTCAGCAAAACATTCTCTGGGTTGACACAAGATCAAATTAATCAATTGACTAACTTTAAGCTTACGATTACTTCGCAAGCTGATCCAACCTTAACGGAAGATTTATTCCTAGTAGATGCCATTCGAAACGTCGAAGCGAATGGAGATATCACGTACAAATGGGAATTAGAAGGATGGCCAGCGGGGACCTATACCGTGACCGAATCAGGCGAAGAGTTCCTTGGCTATGAAGTAATTATTGAAAATGATGGAACAGTAACAACGGAAGCAGCCACAATTAGTTGGAATACGAATCTATGGAAAAAACCGAATACACAAGAGAATAATGATTTAACAAATGGTGGACAATATGATATACCAAATATTGTTGCTACTAAACTTTCATCCGGATCAGGGGTCTTTGTTTGGACAACAACGAGATTATCTGCTTCACAACGCTTAGCCATAGTGAATGCGCTAAGTGGTTGGAATGAACTTGGTTTAACGATGGACAATGGCTATTGGTACAGTGGTGAGGATATTGAAGGGGAACATTTCTACTTCCGTGGCTATCGTATTCAATATGACAGAGATACGGGTAACCTCCATATTCCACAACCGAATCAATGGGCACTCATCGTATCTGGTCACTACTATTTTGAAGGTGGCGATCCAGCGGATATTGCGGTGAAGAACACGTACCAAATTAAGGATATTGATTTTGAGTTTATGAAAGTAGACGAAATCGGAAATGCTTTAGAGGGTTCAAGCTTCAAGTTAGAAAAAATTGTAGCGGATGGTCCGAATATTCTGATGACAAATACAGCTGTGGATCCGCAGTTCTTATATGCGGGCTTGACTGTCGGTGAATATTTACTCACCGAAGAGGCTGCACCAGATGGCTACTTCTTACCAGATGATAATACTTGGTCATTTGAAGTGGTTCGAAGTGTAGACACGAATCAATTGGAAATCCAATTTGCTACAGGTGATGAATTAGATCTGAATGACGACGGCGAATATGTGATTGCAAACTATCCTAAAGGACAATTGCCTGACACGGGTGGGCCGGGAATTACACGATCCATCACGACTGGAATCCTCCTCTTAACAATGGTAGGAATCGTTTATGTCTGGCGCTTAAAAAGGGATGAGGTGGATTATTATGGCTAAACGAATATCTCTATTCCTTTTACTGATACTATCCTTCGTTAGTTTTGGGCGAATAACAACCAACGAAGTCGCAGCAGCTGAACTTGAAACAGTAAATATACACTTGCACAAACTGGTTTATGAATTTGGTGAGTATCCAGCTGAACCGGTCGCAAACACAGGTCAAGTGATCGATGAATGGACGGATCCAGAGCCGTTAGCGGATGTTGAGTTTGGAGTCTATGATGTGACGGATGCGTATTATGCAGCCTTAGCAACAGGGGATGAAGATTCTGCAATTGAAGCAGTAAGAGGGGATCCGACAGAAACAATGGTCCCAATCACAACGGCGACGACCGACTTTATGGGAACGGCAGTCTTTGAATTGGCGGCGATGAGTAGCGGCAATCATGCGGTATATCTCTTCCATGAAGAAGCAAGACCCAGAGGCATCATCCAAGGGTCAACGAATTTGGTGATTCGCTTACCAATTTCCGATCCGATCAGTGGTGAACAATTAAGTGTGCTTCATTTATATCCAAAGAATGAACGAGCACCGCAATTGCCAGACACTGGGGGTGAAGAAGACCCTGATCCAGAACCCGATCCAGAACCAGAGAAACCAACCGTACCGATTGCAAGACCGGAGCCGGCACCAGAAAGACCTGTTTTGAAATTACCATTTACAGGTGAATGGTCAAGTTTAGGTTCAACAATCGTCGGACTACTATCGATAACTACCGCAGGCTACATTCTTCTTAAAGGTGGGAAGAAGGAGGAAAATTAAAATGAAAAAGATACCAAAGATACTCGGAGTACTCACGTTACTCTTCTCGATATTTGCCAGTTTTGGGCTATCGTTAAGTACTGAAGTACATGCAGCAGATAATGCAACGGTCATTTTACACAAGAAAATGATGACCGTGCTACCTGATGATATTCAAAATACAGGTGGCGAGATGGATGAATTTGGTGTTTATGAAGATTATACCGATGGGGTCACGTTTAATGTCTTTGATGTGACGAATGATTTCTACGCAAGACGAGTAGTAGGAGATACAGTGGATGAAGCAATTACGTTTGTCCAAGGTTTAGCTCCAACAGGAACCGCATTTAGAACAGGCGTTACGGATACGGATGGCGAGCTCGACTTTACTTTACCGAAGAAGAGTGGCGGTAAAGATGCGGTTTATCTCTTTATTGAGTCAGATAAAGCAGGTGTAACGGTTGCTGCAAATATGGTGTTAGCATTCCCAGTTTATCTTCTTGATGATGATGGGGAATATACGGATACTGAGTTAGACACCATCCACTTATATCCGAAAAACGTGATTGCAGCGGATGGCGAGTTACAAGTAACGAAGCGTGGAACAGCGGATAACGCCTTATTAAATGGTGCTGAGTTTATTATCCAAAGTGACTTAACCGATCGTTATTTAAGTGGAGTCGCGAATGGTTTCTTTACTTGGTCAGATGATATTGCGGATGCGAAAGCCTTCTTAACCGGACGAAGCTATGGCATCGGCACAAATGCATTTACTGATGTCGTTGGAGCGAATGGTGTCCTCTCAGTGAATGGATTACTTCCTGGAGACTACGCCCTGATTGAGACGGACGCGCCAGCAAATGCAGCGATTATTGATGCAGAAAACTATCGTGAATTCGAAATTGTTGCTGGTCAAACGACAGCTACAAGCTTTACTGTACTGAATGATACGATTCTTGTAGACAAAAATCACGTGGGCTTAGAGCACGACTATGATATTGGTGAGTTAATTGATTACCATGCGGAAGTCAATATTCCTGTAGGTATTGGGGATAAATTACCAAACGATGCCTACAAACATCCAGCGTTAATTATCCGCGATATTCCAGTGGATGGACTACAGTTTAATAATGATTTAGTCTTAACAATTGATGGTGCGAACTTTGCGATTGACCCATTATGGCTAGATCTTACAACAGATGCGAATGGATTCATCTTAACAATCCCAGCCGCAGCTCTAGTTGATTTTGCGGGTGAGATTTTAGAATTAGACTACCATATGTTCCTAGATGGTTCGGCAGTTCCTGATTTAGGATACAATAACGTGATGGAAGTTGAAACAGATTTATTAGAAGATGATGATGAGACAGAAAATGTGTATACAGGTGGTAAACGATTCCTCAAAGTGGATGCAAACATTGCTGAAGGAGACAACCGCTTACTAGAAGGTGCAGAATTTGTAGTTCGTGATGCAGATTCAGATACTGCGAACTACTTGATTATTGATCCAGTGACTAAAAAAGTTTCATGGACAACGGATCTTGCTCTTGCAACTCGTTTCACTTCAGACAGTGACGGTTTGCTAGAAGTAACTGGTCTAAGCTACGGCACTTACTGGTTAGAAGAAACAGTAGCTCCAGAAGACTATATTATGATTGAGAATCGAATTGCATTTACAATCACATTCTTCTCTTATGCTGATGATGGTGAGCTGATAGCTCCACAAGAAGTAATCAACGTTCGTAAAGGTCGTCTCCCTTCAACTGGTGGACCTGGTATTATGGGTGTCGTCGGTGTTGGTATGGCGCTAGTCTTGACAACAGGTGGTTACTACGTTAAACGTCGCAACGAAGAATAAGCTTAAGTAGAAAGAGGCTTTAATTATTAATAGAAGAGTAAAACAATAGATGGGACTCCTTTAATCGAAACGCATTGTAGTTCGACTATGAGTCCCATCTTTTTTTATAAACAGTTTACTTCCTCATATCCGAAATGTCTGCCTACATAAAAAGAAACAAAACGTAAAGAATAGACAGGATGAGAAGTAGGTGTGAGTGATGAAGAAAAGAAAAATAGTCCTAGATATTTTGATGGTTCTGCTATTTATTATTGGGATTGGTGCGATTGCTTATCCTTTTGTGAGTGATTCGGTTAATCATTACTTGAATCAACAAATTATTAATTATTATCAAAATAAAGCGAACGAAGAAAACTTTGCGCAAATGAGTGAAGTTCAAGCCGAGATGGAACGGTTGAATCAAGAGTTGGCTGAGCGAGAAGTCCAAACCATTGGGAATGATCCATTTTCAAAAGAGGCTGAGACTGAAGTTGTGCCTGTCATGCCGCAAGATTATTATGAACAAAATACAATTGGTGTTTTGACGATCCCGAAAATTAATGTCAACATGCCCATCTTTAATGAAACGACCGCTATCTTTTTAGAAAGAGGGGCGACGTTGCTTGATGGCACGTCTTATCCGACAGGAGGAATGAACACCCACTCCGTCATTACCAGTCACGCCGGTTTAACGAACGCCAAACTATTTACCGATTTAGAAAAAATGGTAGAAGGTGATCAGTTTTTTATCGACATAAATAATCGAACGTTGGCGTATGAAGTGGATCAAATAAAAGTTGTGCTGCCAACCGAATTGGATGACGTGAAGATTGTAGAGGGCGAGGATTATTTAACCTTATTAACATGTACGCCGTATATGATTAATTCGCACCGACTATTAATTCGTGGCAAGCGCGTGCCCTATGTCGAAGAAGTCGTCGATGAAAAAGTAAAAGTAGCCAGTCACATCCGCATCCGAGTTATTTTATGGGGAGTTGGTGTCGCGTTATTTGTTGGAGCTGCAATATTCCTTCTTTATAAAACAGTAAAAAATTACTTAATCGCCAATCGAACATATGGCTTCGAAGGCCGACTACTGGATGATAACAGTGAGCCAATTCGCGAGCTGCCACTTCAATTGTTCAACCAAAAGATGAAACCTATCCGCAATGAAAACCAAACCGCATGGATAGTAGAGACAGATGCAGATGGCGTTTTTGCTATTCGAAATCTGCCCGGTGGAAAATATATTCTGCATAATGATGAACGAGACATCAAAGTTGCTATTTTTGTGAAGAAAGTAAAAGACGAAGACTTTGCGCTGAAGAAAATTTCAGCAGAGCATTTTTCAATCGACGTGATGGATGAAAATGAATAAAAATATTTTGCAAACGTATGCCGTAGAGCGCAAAATGATTTTATGCTTCATGAGACAGCGATCGTAGAGCGAAAAATTGATTTGCGCTCTATGAGAGAGTCGCCATTACTCATAAAACGGCTTTGCGCTAAATGGCGTCTCTGCCATACACTACAAAATGGATTTGCAGTGTATGGCAACATAAAATCTATCCATAATGAAAGCCTCGGGTGCAATCTCGAGGCTTCAACTATTTTATGGTAATGAAATTTCGCCAGCGCGAAATTCTCAACTTAACTAAATCCCCACATCATCAAAAGAATAGCTGCAATTCCGACGATAATGGATCCGAATAAGTTATTCCATTTGATTGAAACTAAGGCGACAACGAGTGAAGGCAGCAGTTTCAAATTTTCTAGCGGGTGCAACATGAATTGATTGTTGTAGAAAAAGATATCGGTGAACACTAATGCACTAAAAATTGTAACCGGTATGTAAGACATCCATTTGACAAATTCCGGCGACAAGTCTTTATTTTTCAATAGAAAAAGAGGCAGTACGCGTGGAATAAAAGTGACTAAAGTCAACCCCAAAATAAGTAACCATTGATTATCTAACATCGGCGAAGCCTCCTTTTTTACGTCGTTCCAGAAAATAGCCGATAAATGAACCAATTAACGCGGCAAGTACAAGCGCGTAATTATTTTTCAGAAGAATTTTAAAAACCACTGCAAAAATACCCGAAGTCAAACCAGCAACCACATAAATTCGCGAAGTAAATTGGCCAATCATCATGCTGATAAACATCGCCGTCATCAAAAAGTTAATGACCATAATTGGAATATCTACCGCGGTTCCAATCAAAGCACCAGCAAACGTACTCAACGACCAAGTAAAATAGGCCATGAGATTCAGGGCGAGTGCCTGCTGCGTTTTCCAATCTTTATTTTGCATAAACTGGATAATGTTGATGGCGTAAGATTCATCCGCTGTTGTCTGGCCAAATAAAATCAAATACAAATTTGATTCCTTCTTCACATAAGTCGCCAAACTCGAAGACATCAATGACATACGCAAGCTTAAGAAAAAGTTCATCAGTAAAATAGAAGGAAATGACGCGTTAGCACCCACCATCGAACTCGTCATAAATTGGCCAGCCCCCGTAAACATCAGCAAACTCATCAGCAGTACCGCAAAAGGCGTAAAGCCAACCCCCTGCAAAGCAATTCCACCAGCCAAACCTAAGGGCACATAGCTAACACCCACGATAAATATTCTTTGAAAACTCTCCATCCATTCCGATTTTTTCATAAGCATCTCCCGCCTTCGAATAATAGCACTCATTCTAGCATATAATTTTCTACTTTGGTACACCATTCTATTTAAAATCAAATCTTTTCCTTAACCATTTCTAATTTTTCCATCGAAACAAATCGCCATCAAAGCAACAAAAAATCCCCTGAACAGTTCACCTGTCCAAGGGATCACACGAATAACTATTTTATTCACCAATTAAAATAAAACTATCGAGTGATTCATATCCACCTAATTTTTCTGTATTTGTCAAAAGTTGTTTGAACGCAGAAAGTGCCGGCTCAAGAGTCGTTGAATCAATCTCTTTAGCTAAATCCACTTCCCAACTTGCGTCATCCAACTCAGCTGCAGAAATAGTTACAGGTTCTCTAACATCCCATTTTGTTTGAATCAGTAAATCACGCATCAATTCTTTCGTAATAATAGTTCGAATATTCGCATCTGTTTCGTGGAACTGTGCATAAAGAGCTTGCATTAAAATAGCTTGCGCATGGGCTGTTTGCCGGTAATTTTTGACTTCCAAATCCCAATCCGCGATACAAATTTTGTCCGCTAACTTGCGTGCCTTTTTAAAAATCGCCACTAGATCTTTTATTGACGAAAAATAAAATAAAGAATGCGACAAAATAACCGCATCATACGTGCCATCAAAATCTGGATCGAGTACATTCGTTTCAAAACTAAAGGTAATGCGGTCACCAATTTCCGAAGCCGCGATCACATCCGTCGCTTCTTTTAGTGTCATCGGTGCGCCATAATCCGAAGAGGCGATATCCACGGCATGGACATGGCCACTTGCGCCAACGGCATCCGCTAAAACCACCGTTGTATCTCCTTGACCGCTACCGATTTCTAAGATACGATCGCCTGGTTGAATATTAAAAGCTTCAGCTAATTGCATACGGTGTGCCGTTTGTTTTTCTTGAATAGGTCGTGTGACCTCATTTGTTTGCATGTAAGAAATAAGGGTTTCTAATTTTTCCATAAAAACTTCCTATCTATTGTTATATTTAATCTTGCGCAAAAATAGTTTCTCTAACAGGGTACAAGAGCAGGGCACCAATCACGAATAGAACAATCAAAGCAAAAACACCATTCAGCGAGCTGCCTGTTGCTTGACCAATAATTCCAACAAGTGTTGTTCCAATAATCGATGAAAATTTTCCGAACACATTGTAAATCCCGAAGAATTCGTTACTGCTGCTGTCTGGAACGAGTTTACCAAACATTGAACGACTGAGCGATTGAATCCCACCTTGAGCAGTCCCTACGAGAAACGCCAAAATAAAGAAATCTAACTCAGTGTCCATTGTTAAAGCAAATAAGCAAATCACAATATACGTCAGAATTCCTACGTAAATCATTTTCTTATCGCCAAAACGGTTCGATAAATACCCATAGAAAATCGTAAAAGGGAAAGCAACGATTTGAACAATCATCAAAACAACAATCATTGTCGTACTTGGCAAACCAATTTCGGCACCAACAGCGGTCGCCATTTTAATAATCGTACCGACACCGTCAATGTATAAAAAGTAAGCCAGTAAAAATAAGAAAATATTTTTGTTTTGACGAATGCTACCTAGGGTTTTCCTTAATTTGATGAGACTACTTTTGATAATATTTTCATCCGGCTCCACGCTCGTCATCTGCTGAACATTTTTCCAATACGGCAACGTGAAGATAAACCACCAAGCGGCTGTTAAAACAAAACTAAATCGAGTCACTTGATCGGTCGTAAAGGGTAGCGCATCAATATTAATAATACCAAAAATGACGAGTAAGAAAGGTAAAGTTGAACCAATATAGCCCATCCCAAAGCCCATACTTGAAACTTGCGACATTCGTTTATTGGTGGTGACATCTAGCAACGATGCATCATAAAAAATATTCGCTGAACCAAAACCAATACTAGACAAGATATATAATAGAAGTAAAATAATCCACGTCGCATTTGATTGTGCAGTTGGAATAAAAGTCATCGCTAATACAGCAAGTATTCCAAGCACCGTCGAAAAGGTAAACATGGGTTTGCGGAAGTTTCGAAAATCCGCAATCGAACCTAGGATCGGTGCTGAAATGGCTACTAGTGCAGTCGCAATCGAATTCGCATAACCTAAGTAAGCAGTTGAGTCGACATCAGCAACATCCGCACCGTCTGCGATCGCTTTATAAAATAATGGAAAAATCGCTGTCGTAATAATAATTGAATATGCTGAGTTCGCCCAATCTTGAAAAATCCAACTCCATTCGAGTTTGGTGTAACCCCATTTTTTATTTTCTATTTCCATTTTACGTACTCCTCAATAACGATAAATTTCGTAGCCTCTTTATTTTGCCACAAATAATTTAGAATGGAATAGTTCCTGTGTTAAAATTTAGTTAATATATAAAATTAAAGAATAAAAAGCAGGAGGAAGAATAGTGGGGAAACAAGCAAAAATTGTGGTTGTTGGGAGTAATAATATTGACTTAATGACTTATCTAGAAGACTTTCCAGCACAAGGGGCAACGATTTATGGAAAAGAATTTCAGCAAGGATTCGGTGGCAAGGGTTCGAACCAAGCAGTAATGGCGGCTTTACTTGGCGCCGAAGTTTCGATGGTGACTTGTGTGGGCGATGATGCTTACGGAAAAAGTTGGCTCGATTTGTATGCGCAAGAAAATATTCAAGCGGATTACGTGACGACGATTCCGAATCAAGCGAGTGGAACAGCTTCGATTTGGGTAGAAGCGGATGGACATAATCGCATTGTCATCATTCCTGGTGCGAATAATGATTTGACCCCAACTCGAGTAGGAGAGGCCTTTGCGCAGATGAATGAAATAGATATCGTGTTGTCCCAATTAGAAAATCCACAAGATGCAATCTTAGAAGGTTTTCAAAAAGGGAAAGCCAATGGAGCAACGACAATTTTGAATCCAGCGCCTGCCACGACATTAATCGATGGTTTGTTGGACGTGACGGATTGGTTGGTGCCTAATGAAACCGAATTTGCACTGATTGCTAAAGAAATGTACGGTATAGAGTCGGAAAATTTAGAGCAAGCAATTCTTGAATTTTCATACCAAGCACATACGAATGTGGTCATCACATTAGGTGAGAAGGGGGCGCTTTATACGGAGCGTGGTTCCGGCGAAGTTCATCAAGTCGACACGATCTCGGTTCAAGCGAAGGACACGACCGGTGCGGGTGATGCCTTTTGCGGAACGTTTGCTTATGGACTAGGGTCAGGATTGCCTACAGAAGAGGCGATTTATTTAGCGAATGTTATAGCTTCAAACAGTGTCACAAAAAACGGCACACAAAAATCGTATCCAAGAGATAAAGAATTAGAAGACTTGGTCAATCAGTTCTTATAAAATAGTCAATGGAATTGGAGATTTCAAGGCGTCAGTTCAGTAATAATAAAGTGTTTCGATTAAAATAGAAGTACAAAGCCTGTAGGAGTGGTAGGAATGATAAAATTTGCAGTAATAATTCCAGCTTATCGACCAATGGCAGAACTTCCGGCTTATATTGAGGCGCTTATTTTAGAACAAGTGAAACATATTCTGGTGATCGATGATGGGAGTGGTCCAAAATATCAAACGGTCTTTGAAGAAATTCGCGCATATGATCAGTGCACTGTGCTCGTCCATGAAGAAAATAAAGGGAAAGGAGCCGCCTTGCGTACCGGTTTTTTGTATGTTTTAAATCATTATTCTCATCTTGTTGGTGTGGTGACAGCGGATGCGGATGGCCAACATTTGGTAAATGATGTGCTTAAAGTTGGGGAGCAGTTAGAAAAAATTTCGAGTGGATTTGTGCTGGGTTCGCGTGTCTTTAAGAAAAATGACATGCCTCTAAGAAGTTGGGTGGGGAATCGTCTGACCAGTTTTATTTTCAAGTTATTTTTCGGGAAATTCATTCGTGATACACAAACGGGCTTAAGAGGTATCGCTACTGCTGAATTGGATTGGGTCATTCAATTACGAGGAGACCATTTTGAGTATGAGATGAATATGCTTATTCAAATGATCAAGCGTGAAAAACGAATCGTTCGTGTCGATATTGCTGCCATTTATGGTGAGGATTATTCGTCTCATTTCGAGGCATTTAAAGATACGAAGTTAATAACACGTGCGATTTTGTCTCATTATTTTAATCCGATTGAATAGATGGAGGAGAATAGCTGATGCGAGAAAAAAGATATGGTCTATTTTTCCGGGGCATACGCGCGATTGCTCGAGTGATACTTCCGCGTTATACGTTCGAAAAGAAGGTACGTTCGGATGAACCGACTGTTTTTGTCGCCCACCATCAAAATATGATTGGGCCGATTAGCCTTTTGGTTTGGTTGAAACATTATTTGCGAACATGGGTGTTGAGTGTGTTTACGACGCAAAAAGCTTGCTATGACCATTACTTAAATTTTACCTTCACGAAAAGATATGGCTGGCCGCGTTCAATCGCCAAATTAATTGCTTGGCCAGCTTCTTATCTCATTCCTTGGTTGGTGAAGTCAGCTCGGGCAATTCCAGTGTATCGAGGATCGCGAAAAATTTTAGAGACGTTTGAACGAAGCGTTGAAGCTTTGAAGAATGGTGAAGATTTACTGATTTTTCCGGATATTGATTATTCTAGTGATTCGACAGAAACTTCGGAAATTTATGAAGGGTTTCTCCATCTAGAAAAATATTATTTTCGTAAAACAGGAGAGCATGTTACATTTGTTCCTGTGGTTGTTGATCGTCAAATGAAAAAAGTGCGTTCGGGGGATCCGATTCGTTTTTTAGGTGAGAAAAAATTTATTGTTGAGCGGAAAGAAATTGCGGAACAACTAGTCGATGAACTTAATCGTTTGAGTCGATGAGTTTTGAAGCGTTATGAAAGAAATTTATTATAAAAAGGGAGAGAACACTATGTCAATTTTGAAGAATACATTGAAGTTAGCGAATGGAAATGAGATTCCATTGATTGGATTAGGTACATGGCAAATGTCACCAGAGGAAGCAGAACGAACGGTCGTCCATGCGCTAAAAAATGGGTATGTGCATATTGATACGGCACGTTCATATCGAAATGAAGAAGGTGTCGCTAAAGGGATGAAGGCTTCTGGATTAAATCGCGAGGATTATTTCGTAACGACGAAAGTTAAAGGGCAATCAAAATCTTATGAAGCTGCGAAGCAAGATATCGAAGATTCTTTAAACGCTTTGGATACACCGTATATTGATTTGGTTATTATTCATGCGCCGCGTCCCTGGGATGAAATGCGGGGAGATGTGACGAACCACTATTATGATGAAAACAAAGAAGTTTGGCGCGCGATGGAAGAAGCGTATGAAGCGGGTAAAGTGAAAGCAATCGGCGTTTCGAATTTTGCGATTGATGATTTGGAGCATTTGATGGAAACCGCAAAAGTGAAACCAATGTTGAATCAAATCAAGTACCATATTGGTTTCCGCGATGAAGCACTTGTTCAATTTTGTCAAGAAAATGATATGGTAGTCGAAGCCTACTCACCCATTGGTACAGGAAAATTATTGAGTAATCCTGACATCCAAAAAATTGCAGATAAATATGGGAAATCAACCGCTCAAGTTTCGATTCGCTATGCGTATCAAAAAGGATTAGTTGTTTTACCTAAATCCGTTCACGAAAATTATATTGACCAAAATGCTGAAATTGATTTTGAACTGTCGATTGAAGATATGGATTATTTGAATCGACTCGTGATTCGATAATTGATTGTTCTAAAATAATAAATGAGCCAAGGCTAAATAGGAAAACGGTTAAAATCCGAACAAAAATATTCGTTTTCAATAAAAGTGATTTCAATCCTTGACATTATTTTGGGTGGTGTTATCATACATTAGTGAGAAAAATTATTGAAAAAGGGAGATTTTTAAGAATGTCACAATTTAAGAAACTTGCACTTTTTGGTACTTCAGCTTTAGTATTGGCTGCATGTGGAAATAATGCAGATGAATCAACAAATGAGGGTGGAGAAGCTGCAAACGAAGAAGAACAATTCTCGATCGCAATGGTTACTGACATGGGTGGGGTAGATGACCGTTCATTTAACCAATCAGCTTGGGAAGGTATGCAAGCATGGAGCGAAGAGAATAATTTTGGTGAAGAAACTATTTCTTACTATCAATCGGATTCAGAAACAGACTTCATGCCTAACTTTAACTCAGCGATTGCTGATGGTGCGGACATCGTATTTGGAGTAGGTTTCTTGCTAGAAGATCCTGTGCGTCAAACAGCTGAACAACAACCTGAACAATATTTATCATTGATTGACGGTGTTGTTGATTTACCAAATGTTGCATCGATTAACTTCCGTGACCACGAGAACTCATTCTTAGCGGGTATGGCAGCAGCCTTAACAACTGAAACTGGCCGTGTCGGTTTTATGGGTGGAATTCAAGGTCCGGTTATCGACCGTTTCCAAACAGGATTTACTGAAGGTGTTAAATATATTGATGAATCAATTGAAGTAGATATTCAATACGCAAACACATTTGGTGATGCAGGTGCGGGTCAACAAATCGCAGCAGCAATGTATGCAAATGACGTGGACATTATCTTCCAAGCAGCTGGAGCAGCAGGAAATGGTGTCTTCCAAGAAGCACGTAACCGTATGGAAGATGGTTCTGAAACAAAACTATGGGTTATCGGTGTAGACCGTGACCAAAATGAAGAAGGAAACTATGACGGTGGAAACTTAACATTAGCTTCTACAATCAAACAAGTAGGTAATGCAGTGAAGAATGTTTCAAACGAAGCAATCGACGGTAACTTCCCAGGTGGTGAAGTCACTTACTACGGTTTCGCTGAAGAAGGAATTGACTTTGTACATCATGGTGCAATTTCTGATGAGAACTGGGCTTTAATCGAAGAAGCTCGTCAAGAAATTATCGACGGTACTTTAGAAGTTAAAGAGTTTACTTACTCAGAATAATTCGTTTCAATAATTATTAAATTAAATCATTAAAATAAATTTCGCGGTGCGACAGTCTAAAATAGATTGTTCATCGCGATTTTTTTATTTGTCGAATACTTAGGGCATTTTAGGGTTTGTAATTGTTATTATTTATTTTTTAGCGCAGATTCTAGTATACTAAGATTAACAAGATTTAAAGGAGGAAGTGGTGTTATAGCCACGATTATTATGAGTAAAATGACTAGAAAAGATTGGATCGAAACCATTCAACTGATTACTTCGCTCATCGCTTTGGGCGTGACAATTGTTGGTGTATTGAAAAAAATTATGGATTGGACCAGCCGTTACGAATAACATGAGAGAGGGCGCAACAAGATGAGTGAAGATAAACAAAAAGAAATCGATCAATTTTTAGAAGAGGTAAAAATTTTCCGTGAAGTAACCCCGCAAGAAGCGGAAGATGCCATTGAAGCAACTGCGGGAAATATTCTTTTTATTGGACGTGAGACGTGTCAATATTGTCGGAAATTTGTGCGCAAGTTAAGTCTGCTTGCAAAAGATTATGATTTAGATGTTTTATATTTACACTCGCAACATCCGGAATATGAAGACGATGTTCAAAAATTGCGTGACAAGTACGACGTGCCAACTGTCCCTGGTTTAATTTATTCATCCGAAACAGCGGGACTTGTGGTAAAATGTGATAGTTCATTAACACCTGAAGAAATTTTAGACATCATTGAAGTGCCCGCGCATTAATTTGAAAGGTAACCTTT
>CAZTEC010000007.1:24255-28589 GCA_964612765.1 uncultured Carnobacteriaceae bacterium | reverse complement strand
TGTCTGAGTGTAATGTATATCATAGATTGTTTTGAAAGAGAGAAGGAAAAAATATGGCTCGTAAGAAAAAAGAAGAAGAAATTTCCATTGTTGCTGGAAAAAAAGATAGCGACACCGTAACGGATTTACAAATACTGGCAAAAGATGAATTGATTGGTTCAGTTTTCCAAGAGGAAGGTGACCGTCAATTTCAGTTGACGTATAAAAATGGACGAAAAGGTGCGGCATTAACGGTTGAAGACGCCGTTCAATCCATTTTGGCGGACTATAATCTGCATAAATAAAATTGAATAGTGAAGGAGGAAATGCTATGGAAGAAACAAAGGCTTCTGGATCGAAGAGAAATACAATCGGATTTCTTGAAGCTTTCCAAATTATTATGACCAATTGGGAAAGAGCCGCAGTGATGCAAGGTGCAGCAGAGATGGCTTATTTCTTGTTGCTTTCCTTAATACCTCTTTTATTGGTTCTTGCCAACATTATTCCATTTTTACCTTTTGATCCGGTGGAAGTTGTGGGTATCATTGAAAGCTCGTTTCCAGAAGATGTGAGTACGATCGTGATTCCAATTGTTGAAGATTATATGGCGAGCGGAAGTGGTGGGGCAATTTCTATTGGTTTGTTGGCATCCATTTGGTCAGCGAGTAATGTATTTTCTACTTTGCGTCGCGTGTTGGATGATGTGTACGGCGCAAAAGTAAAAAAGAATTTTCTAATTGCTCGGGTATTGTCTCTAGCTATTATGCTTGGGATTTTGGTGCTCGTTGGTACAGCAGTTTTCGTTTTCGTTTTTGGAGAACAGATTTTAAATTTTGTACGTGACTTTTTTGAGATTGATATTCCATTCATTCAAGAATTTCTACTGGCTCGTTGGTTAACCTTGCCGGCTATTTTATTCATTGTTACTATCATCATTTACCATTTTGTGCCAAACCATCATCTGAAAATAAAGTATGCCATCCCCGGTGCATTATTTTCATCCATTGGTTTATTGTTGTTGTCACAGTTTTTTACTTTAATTAGTAGTGTAATGGGTGGCGATGCGATTGCGAACCAAACAATAGGCGGTTTTATTGTGCTCATGTTATTTTTATATTTATCCATGGTGATCTTATTATTTGGCGCATTGTTCAATACGCTAACCTTTGAACTCAGAAACCACATCTCAGTTACGGACTATGAGTTGGAAATTCAGGAGCGAGAAGAAAATAAAGATGCTGTTTATTCAGGTTACCCGAATGAAAATGAAGTAAAAATTTTAAAAAGAAAAATTATAAAAATTAATACAAACGAGTAGAGAGGAAGAGGTTGTCACATGGCAATGAAATTTACAAAAAGTGGACTTTGGATAGAACAACTAGATAAGGGGTATCGTCTAGGTCTCTCTGAAAAAGGACAAGATGATGTCGGTGAAGTCATGTTTGTGGAGTTACCCGAATTTGGGGAGCGCATCGAAAAAGGAGCGAACTTAATTGGTGTTGAAGGGGCAAAAGCGGTTACTGAGATTACGTCGCCGTTCAGTGGGACAATCGTTTCTGTTCATAAAGAATTGGAAGACGAAACAGAATTATTAAATGCTACAGACACAAATTCCAACTGGATTATCGAATTAGCGGATGTCGAAGATCTTGACGAAGATGAGCTAAGCGATGAACCTTGGTTTGGCGAAGAACCAGCTGAAGAAGAATAACATTTTCTAATTGAAATGACCGCCTAGGACAAAAAATAGTCTTGGGCGTTTTTTTGTCTTCATTATAAAGCTAGGGTATAATGAATAAAATGAAACAAGCATAAGGAGGAACTATGGAACAATTACCAAATTGCCCACAGTGTGGGAGTGACTTGACTTATACTGATGGAAATTTATTTATTTGTCCGATGTGTGCACACGAATGGACGCAAGCGGAAATGGATGCAGCAGTAGAAGCAGCAATTATACGAGATGCAAATGGAAATGAATTAATGGATGGAGATTCAGTGACTGTCATCCAAGATATTAAATTGTCTGGGTCATCACGGATTAAACAAGGAACAAAAGCCACCAAATTAAGTATTTTAGAAGTTCCCTATAATGACCATGATATTGAAGTTTCAATTGAAGGTATGGGGCGTATGTATTTGAAATCTTGGCTAGTTAAAAAATAACGTGAATAAAATGAAACTCGAGGGCGGTAAACATCCTCGAGTTTTTCTTTTAAATTTAAATGAGTTCCACAAATTTTTCAAACACACGAATCATTTCCGGAACCGTTTCGACTAGAATTTCTGGATGCCATTGAACCGCCATTATTTTTTGTGTCGGATCCACACTTTCGATCGCCTCAATGATTCCATCTTTTGACCAAGCAACGGCTTTAAAGTCCTCGCCTAATTTTCGAATGGCTTGATGATGGAAGGAATTTATCGCTTGTTCCGTACCTAACGCTTCGCCCATCCAAGAATCCTTTTCAATCATAACCGTATGTGTCGCATAACGCCACGGAGTTTTTTGGCGATGGTTGACTTCTAAATCCACATAATAAGACAAATCTTGGTAAAGTGTTCCATCAGAGGCAACATTCAGCAATTGCAAACCGCGACAAATTCCTAGTATCGGTTTCTTTTGTGCCCAGGCTTCTTCGATCAATGCAAGCTCAAACGCATCACGTTCTGGTTCAATTTCTCCAATCAGTGGTTGCGGTTCTTCATAATAAAGAAGCGAGTCGACATCATCTCCGCCGGCCAAAACTAAAGCATCCACTTGATTTATATATTCTTTGGCATCCGCTTCACTAGAAAGTGGAATCACAACAGGCAAAGCGCCCACTTTATTCAATGCATCCGTAATTTCTTTCGGCACAGTATTCAACGTAAAATATGGACTCTTCACCGAATCCTTTTGCATCACATATCCTGCAACTCCAACTATTGGCTTCATACAATCTTCCTTCCGCTCTTCGTTTTAAATTACTCTTACTATAACGTTTCTTTGCACGAAGATAAAGCCAAAATATTCACTTAATGAATGTTCTGCTACTCGCCATTTCGCCGATGGATAAAATTTAAAATGTAGTCGGAAATCCGATACAATGGATGTAGAATTTATGGGAGGGGAGCTAGATGGGAAAGTCATTGAGGATTACTGGAAAATTTAATGAAGCGATTGTTTATAATCCAGATATCGACGAGTCGTCATTCCAACAAATAAAAGGCATGATGGACCGCGAAGAATTTTCGGAAAGTATTTTTCGATTTATGCCAGATGTGCATTACGGAAAAGGGTCGACGGTCGGGACGACGATGACAGTGGTAGATCGGATTGTGCCTTCATTTATTGGGGTTGATATTGGCTGTGGCGTTTCTGTAACTGAGCTAACGTTAAATAAAAAGGAAGTATCTGATCCGAAATTTTTGAAAAAGTTTGATCGAAATGTGAGGCAGAGTGTGCCGCTTGGTTTCAAACGCCATCGAACGGAACAGAAGTCACCGGATTTAATACGAGAAGATTTTATTGTTGCGGACCAGTTAGATGAAGAAACGTTTTATACGTCGGTCGGTACATTAGGTGGCGGGAATCATTTTATCAGTTTAGAAGCGACTACGGATGGGAAAGTTTATTTGTTGATTCATTCCGGAAGTCGAAATGTGGGACACACCGTCGCGACAATTTATCAAGACTTAGCGGATGAGATGCATCCGGCGGAAAGAAAAGGGGAAGGCTATTTAGAAGGCGATGCGATGAAGGATTATTTGCATGATTTAGGACTCGCGCAAAAATATGCCTTACAAAATCGCAATGCAATGGCGAATGCCATTTTGAAAAGTAATGGGTTAGAGCAGCGAAGTCGTTTCGATTCGGTGCATAATTATATTGAGTTGAAAACGATGATTGCTCGAAAAGGTGCGATTTCCGCACAAGCGGGTGAAAAATTAGTTATTCCATTTAATGCACGCGATGGTTCCGTGATCGCAATTGGCAAAGGAAACGAAGACTGGAATTTTTCCGCTCCACATGGTGCTGGACGGACGATGTCTCGAACGCAAGCGAAGAAACGTATTTCGCTATCTGATTATCAAGAAATGATGAAAGATGTCTACACTACTTCAGTTTCGAAGCAGACAATCGACGAAGCGCCAACGGCTTACAATAAACAACGAAAAATTTTAGATTTGGCCGAACCAACGATTGAAATACTTGAATATTTAAAACCGATTTACAATTTAAAAGGGTAAAAGTTTATGTGAGCGGCTAACGAAGAAGTTGGCCGTTTTTTGTTTACTCCAACTCTATCCTTGCAAGTGAGTCAAAAAATAACTGCCACTTGACAACGTAGCACCGTCTATCCTCAACGAAA
>CAZTEC010000007.1:0-24155 GCA_964612765.1 uncultured Carnobacteriaceae bacterium | reverse complement strand
TGAGTCAAAAAATAACTGCCACTTGACAACGTAGCACCGTCTATCCTCAACGAAAATTGAAAAAACTTGAATTTCGTTAAGGGTAGAAAGACTTTACGTCAGGTATTCATGATTAAATTTAAAAGGTGAAGACCCAGAACTTAATAAGGAAGAAATTGGTCCCCAATTTCTACCGCATAAATTTTTTTGATAGATAGATTTATTTAATCAGCCTAAGTGAGTGCGAAAAATAATGCATTTAAGCCGAGCGCAATTAATCGCTCCAATTGCTCTACAATAAATTAAAATACTTCATACATATTCTCATAAAATACTTGTAATCGATTTCGTTTGTTGCTATTTTATAGTTACGCAATCGGTTTCATAACGAATAAATGGAGGAACATATGACGAAGAAAAATAATAAAATAGTTTATATTCTAATCCTTTTAAGTTTCTTGACACTAGGAAATCTCAAAAGGACACACAATAATTTTTACTGGACACCAGCGCACGTTTCTGCCAATGAAGTCTCAAATAATTTCCAACTTCAAGCGATCCCAGAAAAATTGGATTACAATTCGCACACAGTTGTTTCGATCGAAGTGCCAGATTCGATTACACCGGCAGAGATATTAATTGATGGTACGCCAATTGGAGGAGCTGCAGAAATTTCAGTGGACGTAGAACTCAAGGAGCATACCTTATCCATTGCTGAAGAAACGACTGCTGGAAAAAAAGAACTGAACGTTACAGTCATCGATGAAGCGGGAGCTGAATGGAATGGAACGATCGAACTAGAAATTCTCCCGCGAAATATTGAAGAATCGACCGATTTTGATTGGGATGAAGCGATTATATATTTTTTATTGACGGATCGATTTAATGATGGAGACTCGTCAAATAATAATCCAAACGGTGAAAACTATGATACGGCGCATCCGGAAAGTTATCATGGTGGAGACTTCCAAGGGATCATCGATCAACTTGATTATTTGGATGAGTTAGGCATCAACACAATTTGGATTACACCGATTGTCGACAACGTCAATCACAATCATCGTCATGGAAAAGAGGGTTCGCAGTACGGTTATCATGGGTATTGGGCAAAAGATTTTACAAAAATTGATGAACATCTCGGCGACTTAAACACTTTCAAAAATCTCATCGACGAAGCACACGAGCGTGGAATTAAGCTGATGGTTGATGTCGTGATCAATCACACAGGTTATGGCATGAAAATATCTGACCAAGGAGCCAATATTCCAAATTTTCCAACAGTTGCCGAACAAGAAGTATTCCAAGGCATGCTTCGCGAAAATCCCTATTCGGGTCATGAAGTATTAGGCGAACTCTACGGTCTACCAGATTTTATGACGGAAGATCCAGAGGTTCGAAACCAAATTATTCAATGGCAAACGGATTGGATTGAAAAGTCTAGAACGGATAAAGGAAATACGATTGATTATTTCCGAGTAGATACCGTCAAACATGTGGACGATACAACCTTGAACGCATTTAAAAATGAATTGACAAAAGTGAAGCCTGATTTCAAATTAATTGGCGAGCATTTTGGTGGAACGTATAATCAAACAGGCGGTTTTTTAAATTCTGGAAAAGTAGATTCGTTACTCGATTTTGATTTCAAACGTTTGGCTTCCATGTTTGTGCACGGGAATATTGAAAATGCCGAAGCGGAATTGACCAAACGAAACGAAGCGATAAATAATCAAGCAACGGTCGGGCAATTTTTAAGTAGCCATGATGAAGATGGATTCTTATATTATTTTGCGCAAGGGGACGAAGATTTATTTAAAGTCGCGGTGTCGCTGCAATTAACCGCAAAAGGTCAGCCGGTGATTTATTATGGCGAAGAAATTGGGCATAGCGGTCCAGCCGAAGGGGACATGGATCAGCTTGAATTTAGTGGAAATCGTGAAGATTTCGATTGGGAGAAAGCAGAAGATTATCCACTTGTCGAGCATTATAAAAATTTACTCAATATTCGAAAGGACTATTCAAAAATTTTCGCGAAAGGGACTCGCGAACAATTAGCCGGTTCTGATGATGAAGGCTTCTCCATTTTTGAAAGGAATTACGAGGGAGAGTCCATTTACGTCGCCTTGAATCCAACGACTGATCCAATAACAACAACCTTCGCTGTTGATTTAGACGAAGGCACATTTTTGAAAGATTTATATCAAGATGTCTTCTACGAAGTCGAAGCGAATCAAGAAGTATCGATAGAAATTCCGGGAAATGCGGACGGCGGCACCGTTATTTTGGCAGTGACAGATGAGGAGCCATCTTCTGTTTCGGGTCAATCGAACCTCGCAATTATACTTATGGGGGCAGGGGTCGCACTATTAGGTGTAGCAATTTATTTCAGTCGTCGAGCGAAACAATAAAATAAATAGGTCATCAAAATAAAATCACTTATCATCGTTCATTTTCCTAACGAATGATAAGTGATTGTTTTATAGTATAAGAGATTATAATTCTGCATTCATTGTCTAGCTCCAAGTCCTGACCGAATAAAAAAAAGATAAATGTGACCCATTGCGCGCTTTCGCTGCACTAGCAAGGAATTATTTCATAATTCCTAGCGCATATAGTTAAACTTGCGCTTCTACTGCATTCTGCTTCGCAGAATTTGCAATCAGCGAGTTTAGCTTACCATTCAGGGTCACATTTCCTATTTTTTCATCGATCAGAGCGGACTTGTCCGCTTTTCTTATTCGACAAAAGCAATTTCGGTTGTGATAATATTTTTGCCACCGGTCGTTAGAATATTCGCCATCGTACATCCTTTTTCAATAATGCGTAAAAGATACCCTTTTTCTTTTTCTTCAAATTCCGCACCATGAACCGTGAGTAGTACATTCATTTCAACGGTCTCGTGTCTTTTGGAACCAGTGATCGTACTTTCAACTTGAATATCTAGATGATCATACGCTTTTTTATTAAAATCCATATAGCCGCGAGCAACCATTAATTTACAACCCGCAATGGATCCAGCGAGTAAACCATGGGGAGAAGTCCCCAGATTTTTTCCGCCATCTTCTATTTTTTTATCGACGATATATTCGAAATCATCGATTTCTAAATTTGAATGATAACTGTCCGTTAAACGGCCTTTAACTAGCACTCAACCACCAAGCTTTCTATTTTTCATTTCAACGAAATAGTTTATTTAAATAATACGGCATCTGCACACGCCACCATTCCCAATCGTGGGAAACGTCATAACCCCATTCATCAAACCAAGCAGGGAGATTTTTTTGTTGGAAGGCTTCTTTTAGTTGTTGATAAGACGGCATGCCATCGTGTTCCCAAGCGCCTTGGCCAGTACAAACGATAATATCTGCATTTCGAATGTGGTCAATAAACCAAGGATCATCCAACTGCCAAATATAATCAGACGGGGAATTTTGATAAACGAGCGCATCATCACCATATTCGCCAACGAAAAAACGCGCATCATACACGCCACTTAAGGCAATCGTTTTTTGGAAAACATCCGGATGCTTCAGTAAAAAATTCAACGCATGATATGCCCCCATACTGCAACCTGTTGTCATCATCGGGCCATCTTTCCAAGAAATATGTTTGATAAATGGAATCGCCTCATGTAAAACGTAACGGCCATATGCTTCATGAGCCTGCGCTTTATCATGGGCATTCTTCCCATCATTTAACCAACTCTCTTGGTCATTACTCGATAGTGTAAAAAACTGAACCGTTCCATCTTCGATAAATGAACGACAAGCGTCAATCATACCAAAATCAGCAAACTCATTGTGACTTCCTCCTGAAGAAGGGAAGACGAGGATTGGTAAACCGTCATAACCGTATCGATTCAGCGGCATTTCACGGTCGAGCTCTCCGCTCCAGTGAGTTAAAAATTCGATATGCATTTTTTTATCCACCTTTCTCCATTAGGCGCGTTCATGAATAAATTGAATAATGTCATCGACTTCCTCTTGTGTATTCGCAGTAATCGCATAAAAATCATCGCCCATTAATTCGGAAAAGGCTTCGGGCATCCGCTCAGAACGTTTAATGCTCGTTCCATATTTTTTTGTAATCTCTTCATTGGAATGCTTGTAGGCATAAATATCCCGTTGTGTAATCCCAATACAAAACTGTTTGAGTTCTTCTTTCATCTTACTAAAGGGCTCACCTTTTACAATAGACGCATACTCCTTAAATAAATTGATGGAGTAGGCATAATTATATAAATCCACCGCAAAATTTCCAGCGATACGATTATTGTATTCAAGCGCCACATATTCATCGTCTGGCATTTTGAAAAATTCGATATGGAAAAATCGTTCCTTCATCCCAAATGCCTGAACGATCCGATGACCGTATTCAATTAATTTTGGATCCACATCTTTTTGAATAATATACGCCATGTCCGCTTTTTCGTCGATAAATTCCAACGTCGGTTGACTGTAGAGGAGGGTCGTTTCAAAAACAATATTTCCATCTTGATCGATAAGCCCGTCATAAGTACCTAAGCGATCACTTTGAATCATTTGTTCGATAAAATAAGGGACATCACCCGAGTAATAATTTTTGAATCGTTCGATATCCGCATCGTTTTGTAATTTGAAAGTTGCAGCCGAACCGACACCGCTGTCTGGTTTAGCAATTAGCGGTAAACCTAATTGATTGATCGCATCATCAATTTCATTTTTATGTTCGATGACCATACCGTCAACTACAGGAATGTCAGCTTCGCGGAAAACTTTCTTCATTTCGGATTTTAATTTCATTTTTCTTAATTCATTTGGTCGAACGCCAGGCACATTAAATTGTTCCCGCAATTCAGCGTCAAGTTCTAGCCAATATTCATTATGAGATTCAATGCGGTCAATCGGACCATATTTGTAGAAAAAATACGCGACAGCTTTTTTCACTTCGTCCGTATTTTCCAAATCACTCACTTTAAAATATTCAGTTAAAGATTCCTGCAACTCGCCACCTAAATTTTGGTAAATCTCATCACCAATGCCCAAGACGGTCAACCCTTTATTTGCTAGCTCACGCGCAAACGGAATAAAATTATTCGGGAAATGGGGAGAAATTAAGATAAAATTCATTGAAAATGCTCCTTTCAAATGTCTCTAAATTCGCTAATTTTTTCTTTGATAACTACCAATCGGCACTTAAAAATCGCAAACAGTTCACTAAATTTCGTGCCCAAGCTTCTTCCGTATGTCGATCGTCCGCAATAATTCTTAAGTCCACCTGCTCGACCGGAATTCCTTTTTTAATCAGGTCCATCGCATATTCAATCGAGCCATCAATATAGGCTTGCTTCATATTACCATACATAAATTGTCGATCTGTATCGTCGCCTTCTTGCGTACCGACTTGAATATATACTTTTTGTTCTTCATCGATGGGGTTTTCTAAGAGATATTTTTTAGACTCTTGATAGACAATCCAATTCGCAAGAGAGAAAATACCCAGTCCACCAATTTGATCGTTATATTTAACCCCCATAAAAGAGGTAATTGTCGCACCGAGTGAACTACCAATCATTGCGGTATATTTTTTCTCCGGTTTGGTTTGATACGTTTTGTCGATAAATGGCTTCACAACTTCCATCACAAACTCCGCATATTCAAAGCCTTTTCCACCTAGATGAATATCGTCAGGTAGAGGACTGTCGGTTATCTTCCAAGGGGTGTATTCATTAATCCGATTGCCTTCATCATTGTCGATACCCACTAAAATCATTTTAGGCAAATCTTTATTCCGTTTAATGGTCGGAATGGTTTTCCAAGAATGCCCGCTGTAAGATTCGCGGCTATAAAAAACGTTTTGTCCATCGTGAAAATAAATTACCGGATATTTTTTCTTTGGTTCTTTATAGTAGTCTTTGGGCAATAGGACACGAATTCTTCTATTTTGATTTAAGTAAGGGACCTTGAGTGCATGCGTTTCTAACTTTAAGTAAAAATAGTCGTCGTTTTTCATTTCTCTCTCCTTCATATCCTATGGTTATTATTCATTATATCTTAATCTGAATCTAATCCAAAAGAAAATTCATTATTTTCTAAAGAAAGTCGGTGCTAATCAAGAGTTTAAACATAAATAAAACTGACCACCCAAATGAAATAGGTGATCAGTTAATAGTTATAATCTATGGCGTATGTATAATTTCGCCGTCAATATACTCATGAATATATCGCTGTTGTGTGGTATTTACTTTTTCGAGCGAGTCAAATAAAATATTCACTGCTCGGTTACCCAACTCATGCGTATTTAAATTGATATACGACTCTTTCACAAAAGGATTGTGCAATTGCTGTTCATAAGATTTAAATGTAATCGTACGAATGTGACCTAACTCTTTTTCAATTAACGCTTGCCTTACACCATCTGCAACCAGCTCATCTGAAATAACAAAGCCATCAAATGAATTTAAGTCGAGCGTATTGTTCGCTAAATTATAGCCATCAATTGGCAAGAACGCCAGATCGTTGTACAAATGTTTCTCATCGAACGCCAACTGAAATTCTTTTAACGCCTGCTCAACGCCTTTTAATCGATCCAAAATAAAATATTGATCCATATCTCCACCAATATAAGCAATGTTTTCGCAGCCCTCTTTGATTAAGTGTTTCGTCGCCAGGTATCCAATGTTTTCATTGTCATTATCGACCAAATGAACCTTAGTATTATTAGGTGTCCCAATGACAACTGTCGGAATACCATCCCTCAAAGCAAAGTCAAGAAGTGGATCATTTTTACTTGCGTACAAAAAGATAAGCCCCTCAACTTGTTTTCCATTTACAATTTTCTGAATATGTTTTAGCCGCTGAGCATTCGATTGTCCGGCAGAAATTAAAATCGAATAGTCATGCTTAGACATTGCATAATTGATGCCACGCATAATGGTCGGAAAGAAAGGACTCTGATAAAAAGCATCCGAAGCCATCGGTAATATGACGCCAAATGTTTTTGAACGATTACTCGCTAAACCTTGGGCATTTGCATTTGGAAAATAATTCAGTTCTTTCATTACTTTCCTTACTTTATTTTTTGTTCCGTCGCTAATTGAAGGACTGTCCGCAATGACTCGCGATACAGTAGAAGGAGCTACTCCTGCTTTCTTAGCAACATCTTTAATGGTAATCGCCATCTTAAATGTTCCTTTCAATATTTGATAGCTTTAGTATAATAGAACTGGTATACGCTTTCAATAGATTTTTGAAAAATTACGAAAACGATTGCATAATTTTTGAACTACACGTATAATGTAAATGAAAAATTCGAAGTGGAGGTAACTTTATGGAAAGATCTAGCGGAGTGCTCATGCACATTTCTTCTTTACCCAATGAATATGGTATCGGCTCTTTTGGAAAATCTGCGTATGATTTTGTCGATTTCTTAGTGGAAACAGGACAAACATACTGGCAAATTCTTCCGTTGACAACAACAAGTTTTGGCGATTCGCCGTATTCGTCTTATTCAGCTTTTGCAGGCAATACGCATTTAATTGATTTGGATTTATTAGTAAAAGCGGATGTTCTGGATGAAAGAGATTTAGAAGATATCCAAATAAAGGCAGATGCAAAAAAAGTCGATTATATAGAAGTTGCGAATGTACGAAGACCATTATTAGAAAAAGCGGTTCAAGCTTTTATCAAAAATAAAGGGTTGGAGACAGAAGCCTATGAGTCATTTGTCACAGATAATGCATTTTGGTTGATTCCTTTTGCAGAATTTATGACAGTGAAAGAAAACCAAGGGGATACACCTTGGTATGAATGGGACGATGACTTTAGAAATTATGAGCAAGACTTTATTAAAGAATATTGTCTAGAACACGAAACACAAATGAATTATCACTTAGTCACCCAATTTTGGTTTTTAGAGCAGTGGCTTTCGTTGAAAGAATATGCAAATAACGTTAATATTTTATTTGTAGGAGATATTCCCATTTATGTTGCACGTGATAGTGTGGAAATGTGGGAAAGTTCGCATCTGTTTTTAGTCGATGAGGATAAAAATCCTACGCTGGTTGCTGGCGTTCCACCAGATGCGTTTTCGGATACCGGTCAATATTGGGGCAATCCTATTTATGATTGGGAGTACATGCGAAAACATAATTATGAATGGTGGGTTCAACGAACGAAAGAAAACTTTAAATTATATGATGTCGTAAGAATTGATCATTTTAGAGGATTCGAAAGTTATTGGGCCATTCCATTTGGAGCAGAGTCTGCAAAAGAAGGTAGTTGGGTCAAAGGGCCAGATTATGAATTGTTTAAACAAATCAAAAAAGAGCTCGGTGAGTTAAAAATTATCGCTGAAGATTTAGGTTTTATCACGGAAGAAGTCATTGACTTAAGAGAAGCGACAGGTTTTCCAGGAATGAAAATTCTTCAACATGGTTTTTCCGGGAAAGATAGCTTAGACTTGCCGCATCACTATGGACAAAATACAATTGCGTATGTCGGGACACATGATAATCCAACAGCTTTAGAGTGGTACCAGTTGCATACTACCTTAGAACAAAGAGATCAACTCGATTTATATCTCAATCGAAGATCAGGCGAACAAGTAACCGATGCTTTAAACCGAGGGATTGCTGGGTCACAAAGTCGCATTGTTATTTATACGATGCAAGATTTATTACATCTGGGTGAAGAAGCACGTATGAATCGACCTTCCACAATAGGAGACAACTGGGATTGGCGTATGACAGAAAATGCCTTGACTGTGGATGTGGAAGAACGACTGCGTGATTGGACAGAAACGTACTTTAGATTAAATGAACGTTTACTGGATAAAGAGGAAGATGCGGTTGAATTCTTTGAAGATACCGAGTCACTTGTTGAGCATACAGAAGATGTAGTAGATGAAGTAATCGAAAAAATGGAAGTAATTGTAAATAAAAAAGAAAAAAATATTGAAGGAGAGCAAGATGATTAATTTAGAAACGCAAGCGCAAGAAACTTTAGGGAAGCCTTTAGCTGATTTAACAAACCAAGAAATTTATAAAATACTTTTAAATTTAGTACAAGATAAGGCGCAAGGGTTGCCGACAAACGATGGCAAAAAAAAATTGTACTATGTTTCAGCTGAATTTTTAATTGGTAAAATGTTGTCGAATAACCTGTTAAATTTAGGTATTTTCGAAGAAGTAAATAAACAACTTGAAGCAAGTGGGAAATCATTGAACGAAGTAGAAGAAGCAGAGCAAGAGCCTTCTTTAGGTAATGGTGGACTTGGTCGTTTAGCAGCTTGTTTCTTAGATTCGATTGCGACGCTTGGATTAAATGGTGATGGTGTAGGTTTAAACTATCACTTTGGATTATTCCGTCAAATTTTTGATGAGAATCAACAGACTTATGCACCAGATGAGTGGTTAACCGATCCAACATGGTTAACAAAATCGGATGTTTCTTTTGAAGTACCGTTTGGTCAATTTACGTTAACATCTACTTTATATGATTTAGAAGTTCTAGGTTTTGGTCAAGAAAATAGAAATCGTCTGCGTTTGTTCGATTTAGATACGGTATCTAGTGACATTATCGAAGAAGGTACGATTACTTTTGATAAAACGAATATCGAAGAAAACTTGACGCTATTCTTGTACCCAGATGATTCCGATCGAAATGGAAACTTACTACGTATTTACCAACAATATTTCATGGTTTCAAATGCGGCACAATTAGCCATTGCTGAGGCGATTGAACGAGGAAGTAATATTCATGATTTAGCGGATTACATGGTGATCCAAATTAATGATACGCATCCGACGTTTATTATTCCAGAATTGATTCGTCTATTAACGACAGAACATGGTGTGGAATTTGATGAAGCAGTGATTATTACTCGAAATATTGTCGCTTTTACAAACCATACAATTTTAGCGGAAGCTTTAGAAAAATGGCCGTTGAAAGATATTGAGGAAGTGATTCCTGATATTGCGGCAATCATTGTACAATTAGATGAAATGATTCAAGCAGAGTTCCCAGACAATGCAGATGTTCAAATTATTGATCCAGCGGATGTTGTGCATATGGCACATATCGCGATTCATTTTGGATATAGTACAAACGGAGTAGCGAAGTTACACACGGAAATTTTAAAACATTCTGAGTTAAAACATTTCTACGATATTTATCCAGAAGAATTCTCAAATAAAACAAACGGGATAACTTTCCGTCGTTGGTTGATGGCAGCTAATCCAGAATTAACAGCTTTCTTAAATGAAAAAATTGGGACAAAATGGCATAAAGATGCAGACTTAACCGGTCTATTAGATTATAAAGATGATGTAGCTGTTCGTAATGAGTTGAAAGAAATTAAGCATACGAAAAAAGTTCAGTTAAGAGATCATTTGCAACGCACAAAAAATGTTACTATTAATGCAGATTCGATTATTGATGTTCAAATTAAACGAATCCATGAATACAAACGTCAGCAAATGCTTGCACTATATGTGATTCATAAATACAAAGAAATTAAAAAAGGGAATATCCCAGCAACACCAATTACGATTATTTTTGGTGGAAAAGCTGCGCCAGCATATACAATCGCGCAAGATATTATCCACTTAATTTTAACGCTATCTGAATTAATTAAAAATGATCCAGATGTGAAAGATCATTTACAAGTAGAGTTTGTTGAGAACTACAATGTGGGGGAAGCAGAATATTTATTCCCAGCTGCTGAAATTTCTGAACAAATTTCATTAGCTTCTAAAGAAGCAAGTGGTACAGGAAACATGAAATTTATGTTGAACGGTGCGTTAACTGTTGCGACATTTGATGGTGCGAATGTGGAGATTGAGGAATTGGTCGGTAACGAAAATATTTATACTTTCGGTCGTTCGAGTGATGAAATTGTTCACTTATACGATACGAATGGTTATGATCCTCAATTCTACTACAAAAAAGCTACGGTCAAACCACTAGTCCACTTTATTATCAGTGATGAACTGATGGCATTAGGGAATGAAGATAATTTAAATCGTCTTTATAATGACATCGTCAACAAAGACTACTTCATGGCTTTAATTGATTTGATTGAATTTATTGCGATCAAAGAAAAAATGTATGAAGATTATGAAGATCAAGATGTGTGGCAAGAAAAAGCACTAGTCAATATTGCTCATGCAGGTTTCTTCTCGGCGGATCGAACAATTGAGGACTACAACCGCGAAATCTGGCACTTAGACTAGACGAAACACTCACAATTCAAATATATTTTTAACGAATGACCTTCCGTCAAATTCTTTAGGAGTTTGAAGGGAGGTTTTTGTTTGTAGTATATGGGATTATAAATCTGCATTTATTGTCTAGCTCCCAAGTCCTGACCGCATTGTTTATTTGATCAAATCAATAAGGAAATCTCGCTTAACGAGAGAAGAATTTTTCACTCTAACTTTTTATCCTAACAAGTGAAGATAAAAATGGATGCAACTTCCTAAGAATTGCCTTTAAGAAATTTCAATAAGCTAGAAGTGAAATTTCATTAAGTGTTTAGTGAAAATTTAGTGAATAATCCGTTAATATTAAAAACTTGTAAAAAAAATTAATTAATTTTACGAAATCGGTTGCAAAAAAATGCGTATCATGTAATAATATTAATTGTAAACACTTACATTATTTTTTTAGGAGGAAGAATGAATGAGTAAGAAGAATTGGAAGAAATATGCTCTTGGTATTGTTTCTGCATCAACTGCACTTTTATTAGCTGCTTGTGGAGGCGGCGAGGAAGATACGGGTACAGATGAGACGGATACTACAGGGGAAGAAGAAGCTGGAACGGAAGAAGTTGGAGGTACACTTCAAGTTTCAGTAGGAGCTGACTACGTTGATTTCATCAATGAAATTGCACCAGCGTTTGAAGAAGAAACGGGTGTAACAATCGAAGTGGCTGAACGTGAAATGTTCGAGACGTTAGACGCTTTCGCTTTAGATGGTCCAGCAGGATTAGCACCAGACGTAACGATTGCACCTTATGACCGTATTGGTGGATTAGGACTACAAGGTCACTTATCACCAGTTACATTGCCAGATGATGATCGTTATGATGATACAGATTATCAACAAGTAACTGCAGGTGATGAATATTTCGGATCACCTTACGTTATCGAAGCTTTAGTCATGTACTATAATACAGATTTACTAGATGCAGCACCAACAACATTTGAAGAATTGGAAGCGTTAGCGGAAGATGAAAGTTTTGCTTATGCGAATGAAGCTGGAACAAATACAGCGTTCTTAGCAAACTGGGTAGACTTCTATAGTACGTATGGTTTACTTTCAGGATATGGTGGGTATGTATTTGGGCAAGATGGAACAGATACATCTGATATTGGATTAAATACACCAGAAGCTATCGAAGCGATTGAATATGCTTCAACTTGGTATGAAATTTGGCCAGAAGGAATGTTAGATGCAACAAGTGCTGGATCATTTGTTGATGACACATTCATTAATGGAGAAGCCGCAGCAGTTATTGGTGGTCCATGGGTCGCAGCATCTTATGATGCAGAAAACGTGAATTATGATACAGCTCCAATTCCTACATTACCAAACGGAAATGCTTATGAGCCATTTGGTGGAGGAAAAGGTTGGATTATTTCAGAATATAGCGAAAATAAAGAAGCCGCTCAGTTATGGTTAGACTTTGTAACTTCTAAAGAAAACATGTTAGCATTACATGATTTCAACAGTGAAGTTCCTGCGAACCAACAAGCACGTCAAGCAATTGTTGATGCGGGTGAAAATAACTTAGCAATCGCAGTTGTTGAACAATATAACAGTTCAGTTCCAATGCCAAACATTCCAGAAATGTCTGAAGTTTGGGTAGGTGCTGAAACAATGATGTTTGATGCGGTATCAGGAAATAAAACAGCAGAAGAATCTGCAAACGATTCCGTACAAACAATTACGGATAATATTGCTCAAAAATATTAATTCTAATATTCATGTTGAGTTATAACAGATGAGGTGATTCAGCAGCTGATTTTCGAATCACTGCTGGATCATTTTATTTTTAAAAAGGAGCTGATTGTTGTGGAGAGTACGACAACCACAAAAAAGAAAGAAGATTTTAGTCAAGCAGAACAGTCAGAGATAAGAAAAGCAACGTTACTTTCAATATTTCCTGGCGGAGGTCAGTTTTACAATAAACAAGCGTTTAAAGGTATTGTATTCCTCGGAATATTTCTCTTGTTTTTATTAGAACTCTTTGTCTTTGGGAATGAAGCCATTCATGGGTTGATCACTTTAGGAACGACACCTAGAGAAGATCATTCTTTATTCCTTTTAATTGAAGGCGTCTTACAAGTTCTTGTAATTGTTATCTTTTTAGTTTTCTATGGCGTTCAAATCTATGATGCAAATCGTGTCGCAAAAATTGCTGCAAGAACTCCAGATAAAGTAAACCGTACACCAAAAGAAATCTTATTAAATGTGTATGAAAATGGTTTCCCTTATTTACTAACTGTTCCTGCGTATATTTTGATGCTTTTTGCTATTATATTCCCTGTAGTAGTTACTTTTTTACTTGTTTTTACAAACTATGATTTTAGACATATTCCACCAGCAACATTAATTGACTGGACAGGTTTAGCAACATTCGAAAGTATTTTCACTCTAAGTACTTACAGAGAAACATTTTTCACAGTGTTTACGTGGACAGTGATTTGGACTTTAGGTGCGACAACTTTACAAATTGGCTTAGGAATTTTTACAGCGATGGTGATGAATCAACCGTTTATTAAATTCAAACGACTTTTTGGTGTCATCTTATTACTTCCATGGGCTGTACCTGCGTTTATTACGATATTAACATTTTCGAATATGTTTAACCCGAGTGCGGGGGCGATAAATACACAGGTTATTCCATTTATCAATTCGATATTACCTTTTGTCGAAATTCCGTCACTCTCTTGGAAGACCGATCCATTTTGGACAAAAGCGGCATTAATTGCGATCCAAGGATGGTTAGGATTTCCTTATATCTATGTGTTAACGACATCGATTTTACAATCCATACCGGGTGAATGGTATGAAGCGGCATCGATTGATGGCGCGAATGCGATTCAAAAATTCCGTTCCATTACATTCCCTCATATTCTTTCGGTAGCTGCCCCGATATTTATTACACAGTATACCGGAAACTTTAACAACTTTACGATGATCTATCTTTTCAACGAAGGTGGGCCAGGTAGTGTTGGAAATAATGCAGGGTCTACGGATATTTTAATTTCCTGGGTATATAAACTGACAACCGGACAGGCCCCACAATATAATGTGTCTGCGGCAATTACGTTGATTATCTCAGCAATTGTGATCGTGATTTCATTGATCATCTTTAGTCGTTCGAACGCATTCGAGATGGAGGATTGATGACATGGCTAAAAAACGAAAAGTAAAAACACAAAAAAACAAACGGTTTTGGACACAAATTCTCACGTATGCTTTCTTATTGATTATGAGTGCAGTGATTATTTATCCATTACTGATTACTGTTACATCTGCTTTTAAAACAGGAAACTTAATCGCATTTGACTTAAGCTTTGATTCGAATTTTTCAATGAATAACTTTAGACGATTGTTTAGCGAAACCTTATATGGTACTTGGTATTTAAATACCTTGTTTGTCGCTCTGACAGCTATGGTGATACAAGTGACGATTATTACGTTAGCTGGATTTGCCTATAGCCGTTATCGTTTCGTCGGAAGAAAGACTTCTTTGAAGTTCTTCATTGTCGTACAGATGGTACCAACAATCGCAGCTTTAACGGCATTTTATGTTATGGCGTTATTAGTTGGGGGATTAGATGAACATTGGTTTTTAATTTTTCTTTATGTTGGTGGTTCGATCCCGATGAATACATGGTTAATGAAAGGGTATTTTGACACCGTGCCAATTGATTTGGATGAATCCGCTCGCTTAGATGGAGCAGGACATATACGTACATTTACACAAATTGTATTGCCATTAGTCAGACCAATGATTGCAGTGCAAGCGTTGTGGGCATTTATGACGCCATTTGGTGAATTTATGCTTGCTCGTTTTATTTTACGTACACCAGCAAAGTATACGGTGGCGATTGGCTTACAACAATTTATTATGAACCCAAGAGAACAGCGAGTAACACTTTTCGCGGCGGGAGCCATTTTAATTGCGGTTCCAATTTCGATTATGTTCTTTTATTTACAGAAAAACTTTGTTTCAGGCTTAACAGCTGGAGGAACAAAAGGGTAATGACTTTAACGCTTACGTAGAATAGGACGATAACATTGAAGACGGATATATTTCCATTAAATTATTTTAATAGTATTTGGGGACCGGTTAAAACATTTAGAAATCGATTTAAACTGAATTGGTTTCAATTATTGATTGTGTTGTTGTTTTTAAATGGTTTGATGTCCATCCCTATCACCTTAAATTATGCAACGACGGATTTAATTCCATTAGATGAATTTTATCCAAATGCTGTGGCCTTATTAGATGAGGAAATTGTATCAGCTTTAGACGGAGCGACTTATGAAGAAAAGGGACTTGAAATCACAGAACCCTTTGTCATCAATAAAAGTGAAGGCTTAGTTGCAGGCGGCGATATCGGAGAATACTTGGAAAACGAAACGAATCAAACGATGTTCTTATTTGATACAAATCAGTTTTATGTTATTGAGGAAGGGATGCCCGTAGCAAATGTCTTTTACACAACGGACTTTATGATAGAAGAAATAGGCAACCAAGAGGAATTAAGGGATGAGATGAGCCGACAGTGGTTTAACCAAAACCGTATATTTGTTGTTCTTGTTTTCTCTTTAATGATATCAGCCTTTTTCTTTGTGATGATGCTTTTACTGGTTGTAATCTCTGCTTTCTTTTTATTCTTGACGAAGAAAAGCAATATAACTTCCATCACAACATACAAAGAATCGGTCAATTTTATATTGAATGCGCTAGGGATTCCGACTTTGGTTTCGGTTGTTATCATGTTCTTTTATTTTGACGTGACATTAATGGTCACCTTACAAACATTTGGCTTAGTCATTATGTTGCTCATTGTTTATTGGAAAACATTTTTTAAAGATAAGTTACTCGAAGAATGAATAAAAAGATAGGAGAATGACTCGTGGCAGAAATAAAATTAAAAAATATTTATAAACGCTATGAAAATGCCGAGGATTATTCGGTAAAAGATTTTAATCTCGATATTGCGGACAATGAATTTATTGTTTTCGTTGGACCATCTGGTTGTGGAAAATCGACAACTTTACGAATGATAGCTGGCTTGGAAGATATAACAGAAGGTGAATTATTTATTGAGGGTGATGTCGTAAACGATGTGGCGCCTAAAGATCGTGATATCGCCATGGTTTTTCAAAATTATGCCTTATATCCACACATGACTGTTTTTGATAATATGGCTTTTGGTTTGAAGTTACGCAAAATAAAAAAAGATGAAATTAAAACGCGAGTAGAGCGCGCTGCTGAATTATTAGGACTTTCCGATTTACTAGAACGTAAACCAGCGAATTTATCTGGTGGGCAAAGACAACGTGTAGCTTTGGGTCGTGCGGTTGTGCGAAATCCAAAAGTTTTCTTAATGGATGAACCTTTGTCTAACTTAGATGCAAAACTTCGCGTACACATGCGTGCAGAAATTGCGAAGCTGCATAATGAATTAAAAACAACGATGATTTATGTTACGCATGATCAGACAGAGGCGATGACGTTAGCGGATCGCATTGTTATAATGGATGCGGGGGTTATTCAACAAGTGGGCTCACCATTTGAAGTGTACAATACGCCGAATAATGTTTTCGTCGCAAGTTTTATTGGTTCACCAGCGATGAATCTAAAGCATGTCACTTATCGTGATGGATTAATTACCGATGAAAAAGGAATTGACATTACAGTGAGCGAACCGGACCGAAAATTGTTAGATGAATCTGGTTACAACGGTAAAGAAGTTATTTTCGGTATTCGTCCGGAAGATATTCATGCAGAAGCTATTGCGTTGGAATCATTTTCTGACTCCATAATCGAACCAACGATTACTGTTGCCGAATTAACTGGGGCAGAATCTATTCTTTATCTCGATGCGAATGGAACAGAATTTATTTCAGTGGTGGATGCGAGAGATTATCATCAACCAGGTGAAAGTATTCGATTAGCTTTCAATATGAATAAAGCACACTTCTTTGATGCGGAAACAGAAGAAGTTATTCGCAAAAAATCAGTTGAAGATGTTGTTGAAGCAACGATATAAAATAAGCTCCCTATTAAAAACAGACTGCTCATTAAAAATGAACAGTCTGTTTATTTTTTCACCGGTCAGATCGGACTTGTCTTTCTTATTCATGCGTGATTAATTTTGGATCAACGATAGTATACCCTTGCTCGATTAAGCCGTCGACAATTGCTGGAGTTGCTTCAGCGGTCCAAGTCCGATCATGCATTAAAATATTGGATCCATTGCCAAGCTCAGGTGCGTTTAGCGTAATATCGGTTAACGCATTGGCTTCATGATAGTCGCCCATCCAGTCATAACCAAATGACCAGTTCATCCATCTTTTGTTTTGTTCGACCATTAAATTTTTCACGTAGTCTGTCATCACACCATGAGGGGCACGGAAAAATCGTGGTGTTTCACCAATAGCTTCTTCGATAATGGCATCTGTTTTTTCTATTTCATCCAATTGCTCAGCTTCTGTATAGTCATCAAGTTTCGCATGTGTATGTGTATGGTTCGCGATCTCAAAGCCCATCTCATGAACTTTTTTCATCGTTTCAAATCCCTCTTCATCTTCCATATACATCCCATTAACGAAGAAAATGGCACTAACGTTTCTTTCTTGAAGGGCTTTGGCAATTTCCAATGAATTTCCATATGGGGCATCGTCATAAGTAAGAAGGACCAGTTTTTCTTCACTTGTTTCATCGAGTGCTTCAACTGCGAATGTGTCTGGATTGATTTTATATTTGTAAGTCACTTCTTCGGGTTCTTCGACAACTTCTTCTTCGTTCGTCTCATCAGTCGTTTCTTCTGTTTCTGTATTTTCCACGGCTTCACTTGCGTCATTATTTACATCGGTGTTGGTTTCAGCATCAGTTGCTTCACTTTGGCAACCTGTGAGTAAGGCAGTTGAAAATAAGAGAGTTATTAATAATTTTTTTGTCATTTTTATTCATCTCGTTTATTTATTTATTTAAAAAAGCTGTGTTGATTGTATCAAAAAAGAGTTAGACATTCAATGTACTTTCGCAGAAATTAAATCATCTCATTATTTTGAAGAATTGCTACACGGATACCATCGAGTGCTTTTCCGCTTATGGTTATTTTATCTTTAGTTTCTTCATCAAGAATTGTTAGGCTTCCATCGAAGGAATCACTTTCAATTGTGCGATAAGATTTGTTTAAAGAAATACCTTTGTTGGAAAGATAATGCAATAAATTTTCTTGGTCGGAAACCTCACGTACTTGGAAACGATCATTAATCGTAACACCACTCAAGTTTGATAGGATAATATCTTTCTCATTCACCGATCCGTCCTTGTTGGGAATGACTTCACCATGTGGATCATAATTTGGGTCATTGAGAAAAGCATTTAAACGTTCGATAAATAAATCCGATGAAGCATGTTCTAATCGGTCAGCTTCTTCATGGATTTCATCCCATTGAAAGCCAAGTTTTTCATATAGAAATACTTCAAGAATACGGTGCTTTCGAATGAGTTTATTGGCTGTTCGGATCCCGGTTTCAGTGAGCGTGACGCCTTTATATGGGAAATAATTCACCATATTCTCTTTCACTAAGCGGTTAATCATGTCTGTAACAGAAGCAGCCGAAATATTTAATTTTGAAGCGATCTCCTTATTACTGACCACTTGATTTTCAGGACTTATTCCATAAATGACTTTAATATAATCTTCTTTACTGGGAGACATTTTCATATCTATTATTCCCTTCTCGTTCAATTAATAATGTATTCCTTATTAGTTTAGGCGAACCTAAAAATAATTGCAAGTTCAAATTGCATTTCGAATGAGAGCCATTTAGTTGTGATAAAAAAATTCTGTTGTTATGATTAGTGCGTACAGAATAATTAGAAATTTTACTGGAGGAATAATATATGACAAAAGTAGGAATTGTTGTAGGAAGTACGCGTGAAGGTTCTTTTTCTGGAAGAGTAGCGAAAGCATTGGAAAGATTATTACCAGAAGGCTACGAAACTACGACTTTACAAATTGATCACTTGCCTTTGTACAATCAAGACTCTGATGAAAATTCACCCGAAGAATATGTAAACTTCCGTAATGTAGTCGCTGCACAAGAGGCGTTTATATTTGTAACACCTGAACATAATCGTAGTATTCCTGCGGCTTTAAAAAATGCATTAGATGTGGCTTCTCGTCCTTATGGAGACAATAAGTGGGCTGGAAAATCTGCATTAATTGCTAGTCAATCACCTGGCGCAATTAGTGGATTTGGTGCAAATCATCACTTACGTCAAATGCTGACTTTCTTGGATGTGACACCTGTTCAGCAACCAGAAGTTTATTTGGCACAAACACACGAGTTATTTGATGAAGATGGCGGTTATCTAAAAGAGGGTACAGAAGACTTCTTACAAGCAGCAGTTAATAAATTTGTTGATTTAATCGAGAAAAATTAAGAAGAGACACTGATTAAAATAAAAGTGCATCCTTAAAAAAGGGTGCACTTTTTTGATGGGCCATATTTTAACCTGTTTAAATCAAAAATAAATGAAATTCGTATTGCTTAAATATTTTTTAACAGATACAATGTATCAGGCTTCATAAGTAATTAGGAGATGGAATGAATGGAAAAAATTGAATCAAGCCGTGCAAGTGCAGCGGTAGGTAGCTATTCTCAGGCGATAGTCACAAATAACTTGATGTTTATTTCTGGTCAATTAGGTGTTGATCCAGAAACAGGAAAGTTAGCGGAAGACATTGAAAGTCAAATGAGATATGCCTTTAAAAGTGTACTGCACATTTTAAATGAAAAGAATTTAGATTTTAGTCATGTGGTTAAAACAACGATCATGTTATCGGATATGGCCGATTTTCAAAAAATGAATGCTATTTATACCGAACAATTTAGTGAGCCTTATCCAGCAAGAAGTGCGTTTGCAGTTAAAGAATTGCCTCTGAACGCGCTAGTAGAAATTGAAGTCATTGCGGAGTTAGAGAGTAACGAAGAATAAAATCATTTAGACCAAACAAAAACCCCAGACGTTTTCCTTAATCAATAGGAAATGTCTGGGATTTTTTCATATTCGTTAATCAGTCAGAACAGACTTGTTCGCTTTTCTGTGTCTAGCTCCCAAGTCTTGACCAAGTGAAAAAAAGATAGATGTACCCATTGCGCGCTTCGCTGCTCATTCGGGGCACATCTCCTATTTTTTCATCGGTCAGATTAGACTTGTTCGCTTTTCTGTGTCTAAGCTGTTATCTCTACGAGGTTTCCTTCAGGATCTTCGACAACTGCTTCATAATATCCATCGCCAGTCGTACGTGGTCCATTCACGTGTTTGTATCCGTCTTCGACTAAACGATCGTGCAATTCATCCACCGCAGCTTCGTCAGCTACTTGATACGCAATATGTGCGTATCCAAAAACTTCAACTGCTACTTCTTCTAAGCCAGGTTTATTCATAATTTCTAAACGCGTATCGCCATTTTCAAAAGTTAAGAAGTACGAACGGAAATCCGTCGTTTTATTATGATAAAGTTCACCAGCTACTCCACCTAAGTACGTTTCGTAAAAAGTTCTCATTTTTTCTAAATCTTTGACCCACAAGCCAACATGTTCGATTTTCATCCTTATTCCTCCCAAAGTTATTCTCTTATTTAATATACAATTTTACTCACATTAATACAAACGAAAGCCTAGATAAGAAAAGGTTTTCCGGTATAATAGATTTATTAGTGTAACGAGTTCGGAATGAAGAAGGAGAATGTTATGAATAATCAGATTCAGAATTTTTTAGTTGAATTCAATAAACTACATGATGCACTAAAAGAAAAAACAGGCAAAGACGACGATTTTTTCTCGCTCTTAAAACGGCTAGAGCAGGATATTGTGGTGCGACGATACAAAGACGAGTTACATATCATTCGAAAATTAAGGAATTTACTCGTTCATGAAACAAGAACTGTCGATTACGAACTAGCGACGCCTTCGCAAGAAGTGATTGATTATTTATCTTTCGTGCGCAAACAAATTATTCAACCCGCAACAGCCGGGCAGCATTTTAGTCGCAAAGTTTTTTCGTTTAATCTCGAGGATTCCTTAGAAAGACTCTTGCATTTTTTAGACAAAAAACATTTGTACCAGTTTCCCGTATTTAATTCAACCGGTTTTGCGGGTGTCATTTCACACAATGGGATTACGAACTGGCTGGCGCATAACTTTTCGAATCAAATGAATTTTGAAGAAGTCAAAATCAAGGACATCGTAGCAGATGAAGAAAGTTATTACCATTATGAAATTATCAAACCAGAAACTTCTTTATTCGATGTCGAGGCGATGTTTTCCAGCAATTTATTCGTTGGTCGGAGTCAATATGTCATCCTGATCTCAGATAAAGAAGAAATCCTAGAATGGGATGACCTCAAAGGGATTATCACGCCGTGGGATTTGCCGGAAGTTATTTCTTCGATTTCTACGACACTGTAAAAAATGAATGAATTTAGAAACGAGTGGAGTAAATGCCAAAAATGAATAGAGCATTTTTCGAACAACAATTAACGGAATCTTTAAAATATGGATTCATACATAATAGGGAATACCAAAATAGTAGTTATTCGCCAAAAGTTTTAGTGAATGATGAAAAGACGGGCGAATATGTTTTGAATGATCTTCAAAGAGAATTGTCGAAGAGCAAGTCTTTTGCGATGAATGTGGCATTTGTGACAACAGCTGGGATTGGGATGCTAAAAACACAACTGTATGATTTCGCGAAACGAGGGGGCAGAGGGAAACTCTTGGTGTCGCCTTACTTGGGTTTTAATGATCCAAAAGCGTTACATGAATTATTGAAGTTAAAACATGTGGATGTTCGAATAACCAATGAAGAAAAAAATATGCACGCCAAGGTCTATATTTTTGATCATGGTAATGAGCAGAGTGTCATTGTTGGGAGTTCAAATTTGACACACTCCGCGTTGAAGGTAAATTACGAATGGAATGTCAAATTGACATCAACAGAAAATGGAGACTTCATTCAACGAACGATAAAAGATTTTAATCAGCTGTGGGAAGAATCGACGATTTTAACAGAAGCCGTCATTGCGGATTATGAGGAAAATCAATTTGTCGAAGCGAATGTGTTTAAAGTCGAGGCAGCTAAGGCGACTGACTATCCGGTCATCAAACCAAACATGATGCAAAAGCAGGCGGTTGAATCGTTGGCGCAATTGCGTGAAGAAAACCAAGAGCGAGCATTAGTGATTAGTGCGACGGGAACTGGAAAAACATATTTAGGGGCCTTTGATGTCAAGCAATTTCGACCGGAGCGGATGTTGTTTATCGTACATCGTGAGCAAATTTTGCGCGATGCGCTTCAGTCTTTCCAAGAAGTGATTGGCTTTTCGGATGAAGAAGCATGTATTTATCGCTCGAACATGGATCTATCTGACAAGAAATATATTTTTGCGACGATTCAATCGATTTCTAGAGCGGATAATTTAAAAACCTTTGACGAAAAATTATTTGATTATATTTTAATCGACGAGGTCCATCATGCAGCCGCTTCAAGTTATCAAAAAATAATGAATCATTTTGATCCAGCATTTTATCTAGGATTGACCGCAACGCCTGAGCGAACAGATGGTCAAAATATTTTTGAATTGTTTGATTATAATGTCGCCTACGAAATTCGTTTGCAAGATGCTTTGGCGGAAGATATGTTGACGCCATTCTTATATTATGGAGTGTCAGAAATGATTGACGAAGAGGGGAAGCCGCTTGATGAGAAGAGTGATTTTTCTGCTTTGGTGAATGAAGAACGTGTGCAGCACCTCATTGAAAAAATTCGTTATTACGAAGTGTCTTCTGAAAAAACAAGAGGCTTAATTTTTTGTTCGAGAAATAAAGAAGCCGAAGCATTGTCGGTGGCTTTAAATCAAAAAGGATTTAAGACGGTCGCTTTGTCTGGAAGCAATACGCAGGACGATAGAGAAGCAGCGGTGACGAAATTAGAAAATGGACAGCTGGATTATATTTTGACAGTCGATATATTTAATGAAGGAATTGACATTCCGAGCTTGAATCAAATTGTGATGTTACGAAATACGGAGTCGAGTATTGTTTTCGTCCAACAATTGGGACGCGGTTTGCGAAAATTTCCTAAAAAAGAAGTCGTCACGATTATTGATTTCATAGGTAATTATAAAAATAATTACTTGATTCCCATTGCCTTATACGGTGATCAATCGTTAAACAAAGATAATTACCGTCGCCAGATGGGTGACTACCATCAAATTAATGGGATCACGACGATTAATTTTGAAGAAGTTGCGAAGCAAAAAATCTTTGATTCCATTACCAACACTAAACTTTCAAGCATGGCGAATTTAAAAGAATTATATTTAGAATTGAAAAATCGATTGGGTCGAACGCCATTAATGTTTGATTATATTCGGCAAAATAGTATTGATCCGGCTGTGTTTTTTGATGGACGTTTTAAACATTATGGTGCCGTCATCCAGAAATTTGAGAAGGATGTTTCCGTAAAATTATCTAGTGACGAAGCAAAAATGTTGCAGAAGATGAGCTACGAATTATTAGAAGGCAAACGACCGCACGAATTATTGCTGTTGAAATATTTATTGACGAACGATGGTTATGCGAGTAAAGACGAACTTCGAATGTATTTTAAGAAAAATGATGTGGAATGGACAGATGAAGTGATGCGGTCAGTAGAACGTGTATTGACCTTAGAGTTTTTTGTGGCGCGAGATCAGGAAAAGTATCAGCATGCCTTGATTGAACCGTCAAAAAAATATTATCGCTTAAGTTCATCTATGCTTAATGCATTGAAAAATAAAACGTTTCGAGAATTAGCCGTTGATGTTATTCGAACAGGACTCGTCCGCTCGCGTAAATACCCAGCAGGTTATCAAGCGAAGGGCTTGCAGA
>CAZTEC010000006.1:33174-52803 GCA_964612765.1 uncultured Carnobacteriaceae bacterium | reverse complement strand
TCATTATCGATGCTGTCCATTTTAATGTTAGCAGTCGGGCTAGGTTCAAATTTAGTCGTTATTACAGTGTTTATTTATTCTGTATTACCGATCTTACGAAATACCTACGCGGGTGTAAGAAGTGTCGATGCGAATATTTTAGACGTAGGTAAGGGAATGGGCATGACAAAATGGCAAATGATTTATAAAATTGAATTGCCATTATCCATGTCAGTGATTATGGGTGGTATTCGAAATGCCTTCATCATGGGAATAGGGGTGGCTACTTTAGGAACTTTCGTTGGAGCCTCTGGTTTAGGCGATATTTTACAACAAGGAGTAAATGCTACGGAAGGAACCAGTATTATTTTAGCTGGCGTGCTACCGATTTCGATTATGGCCATCATCGGAGATGTATTCTTAACATGGGTTGAAAATAAATTAGATCCATCCACACGATAAAACCTTTAGAAAAGCCAGAGATCATCTCTGGTTTTTCTATTTTAGTATAAAACATAATACTTGCGCTGTTATAAAACTTCTGGTACTCTATTCTTGTAAATTTTATCAGTTGATAAAAGTTATATCATTTGATTAAATAACTATCACTTGATAAAACAAGGTAAATAAATAGAACGTAGGTGCATAGATGAGACCAAGAAGAATGACAACAAAGGAAATCATTCTATTTGAAGCAAGTAAGTTATTTATGGAAAAAGGTTTTCAAGCGACTTCAACACGTGAAATTGCTGAATTGTCAGAGATTACACAACCAAATTTGTATTATCATTTTAAAACAAAAGAGGATATCTATATTGCGGTGTTAGAAAAATTATCAAACGAAGTAAAAGATTCGTTAGAAATAATGGTTAGCGAAAGCGATAATGATTTATTTGATCGTTTACTCCATATCTTAAATTATTTACGCGAAAAACATCCAGCGAACTTTTCAATTATGAGTCATGATATGACCTATGAAATTTCTAAAGAGAACCACATGCATTTGTATCATATTTGGCAAGTGTCTTATATGAAGCCCCTTGAGAAATTATTTAGTCAATATGTAAATGGAAAAAGTGTCTTTACCGCGGAAGAGTTGTCTCGATTTTTTTACACGATGATTGCTCCTTTCATGCAAATCGATAATAATTTTCATAAAGAAGTGACATCAGAAAAAATAATCTATCTTTTTGTCTACGGCATATTAGATAGACAAGATAAGGAGTCCTAAAAATGGATAAATTCTACAACAAGGTGCTCATCGCACTACAAAAAGAAGACAAAGAAGAAGCTGTCTCTTTATGTGTACAGGCTTTAGAAAATAAAGGAATGACCGTCGTTGATTTATATACGAATATTTTGACGCCAGCACTCGCAAATATCATCGACGAATATGAACAGTCGGAAGATTTAATTTGGCGTGAACACGTTAGAAGTGGAATCGTCCGTACCATTATTGAGTTAAGTTATCCATATATTCTACAAGAACGCAAATATTCGAATGGTGAAAAAGTCCTTGTCGTTTGTCCAGAATTTGAAGAACACGAACTTGGTGCAAGAATGGTCGCTGATTTCTTTCGATTAGAAGGTTTTGATACCACTTTTGTCGGGGCACGTACGCCAGTGAAGACATTATTACAGGCGCTTGAAATAGTTAAACCAAACTATTTAATCATTAGTGTGACAAATTTCTATAACTTGGTTTCAGTCAAGAAAATGATTGCGGAAATTAAAGAGGCTTCATCCCATGAGTTAACCTTTATTATTGGCGGTCGAGCAATTAATGCCAATCGAGATGTGGTTAAATTTGTTGGAGCAGATCTAAGTCTAGAAGGTTATACAGACATCCAAAAATTAAGCGAGGAGGCCCACTAACATGAAGCTAGCATTTAATATTGGTATGCGTTTTTTACAGAAAAGTAAAGGGCAGACTCTTCTCATTATCATTGGAATTGTGATTGGAGTAGCGGTCCAAATATTTGTCGGTTCGCTTATTGATGGTCTGCAAGTTTCTTTAGTCGACAGAACGATTGGAAATTCACCACATGTCACAATTCTTTCTGAAGAATCAGGTGAAACATTTGAAAACGATGATGAGTTAATAGAAGAATTGAAACAAGATGATCGTTTATCCGCGGTGTCAACCTCTCTTAGTCGAAATGGTTTTGTCTTACAAGATGAAGATCAGACGACCGGTGTCTTGCTTCGTGGTTTTAATTTAGAAGATGCCGATGAAATTTATAATTTCGAGGAAGCATTAGTTGAAGGTGATATGCCTTCAAGTGATAATGAAATTCTGATTGGTGTGGATTTTGCAGAGGACACAGAGATTAACCGCGGAGATACGGTTGATTTTGTTGCGACAGCTGATCATACAGCCGAATTAAAAGTGGTGGGAATCTTTGATCTAGGTGTTTCTAGTCTAAACGAATCTTGGATCATCTCAGAATTAGAAACCGCTCAAACCATTTTCGAAGAAGAAGGTCAGATCTCGACAATAGAAACACAGGTGATAGATGTTTTTTCAGCCGCTGTCCTTTCAAATGAAATACAGGATGAATGGTTGGATAATGAGTTGACCACGACTAATTGGGAAGAGGAGAATGAATCGTTACTTTCTGGTTTAACTGGTCAGTCGATTTCTTCTTATATGATTCAAATATTTGTTTTGATTGCCGTTCTTTTAGGTATTGCTTCTGTGCTCGCCATTTCAGCGGTACAAAAGTCAAAACAATTAGGGATTTTAAAAGCAATGGGGATTAAAAATAAAATGGCTGGACAAATTTTCTTGTTTCAAGGATTTGTTCTAGGTACTGTCGGATCCTTGATTGGAGCAGGGGTAGGAACTGGATTAATGTACGGTTTCTCTACTTTTGTTAAAAATGCGGACGGTTCTCCCTTAGTTCCATTTTATATCGATCCACAATTTGTAATAATTTCGGTAGTGATTGCGATTGTTGCTTCGACCATTGCAGCCTTTATTCCTGCAAGAAATTCATCAAAATTAAATCCAATTGAGGTGATTCAAAATGGGTAAATTACTAGAATTAAAAAATATTGATAAAGTATATGGCGACAAAATAAAAAACCAAGTCTTATTTGATGTCAATTTGGACTTTGAAGAATCTAGCTTTAACTCGATTATTGGACAATCAGGTAGTGGAAAATCAACACTAATGAATATTATTGGCACATTAGATCAACCAACTAATGGACAAGTCATCATTAATGGAAAAGACACTTCTCAGATGAATAAAGACGAACTGGCTGTTTTGCGTAATGAAACAATTGGGTTTATCTTTCAGTTCCATCATTTGCTACCGGAGTTTACGGTGCTAGAAAATATTTTGATGCCTTATCGCATCAAGCATAATAAGGTAACAAAAGAAGTGGAAGAACGAGCCGAGTATTTAATTGAGATGATGGGGTTAAGTAAAGTTAAAAATAATGCATCGACTGAAATTTCTGGAGGACAACAACAACGAACGGCTATCGCTCGGAGTTTAATTAATGAACCTAAGATTATTTTAGGCGATGAACCGACAGGAAACCTAGATTCACAAACTGCGTCAAAGATTTTTGACCTACTAAAAGAGATTAACAAAGAATTGAAAACAACCTTCATACTCATTACGCATGACCAAAAAGTGGCTCAGCTGACGGATCGGGTCATCGAGATTAAAGATGGACATGTTGAGTTGGATATGAAGAATAACTAATGAAAAGAGGAATCGAATAAATGAAAAAAATAAATGTTGTTGGTGCGGGTACTGCAGGTTTAGCTGCGGCTGTACGTCTTCAAAGTCAAGGATATGATGTCCATTTGTACGAAAAAAACGATAAAATTGGCGGTAAAATGTACCAAATTAATGAAGAAGGCTATCGTTTCGATGTTGGTCCAACGATTGTCATGACACCTGAAATTTACAATGAAGTGTTTGAGTATGCCGGTAGAGACCCAAAGGATTATATTCCGATGCAAAAATTAGATCCGATGATGGGAGTGACCTATAGAGATGGGAAAACATTCAATTTATCCAACGACTTGGTTGAATTAATTGAAGTTTTAGAAAATGAGTCTGAGGAAGATGCTTCAGGTTTTATTCGGTACATGTCCAATATCTATGACAGATATTTAGTGGCCAAAAATAAAATTTTGAATCGATCTTACAGAAACCTAGGGGAGTTTATCAATCCTCAGGGGTTAGTCGATATTTATAGACTGAAGACGTTTGATAATGCTTATAACGAAATGGGAAAGTTTATAAAAAATGATTACTTGAAAAAAATGTTTGCTTTCCAAACCTTATATATCGGTATTTCTCCTCACAGTGGACCATCTTTATATAACATGATTCCTATGTTAGAGATGTTTTATGGTGTATGGCATATCAAAGGTGGAATGTATTCTATGGCACAAGGGATGGCGAACTTATTTGAAGAACTTGGCGGTACGATCCACTTAAATTCACCGGTCGAAGAAATATTGATTGAAGACAAAAAAGCGACTGGCATTCGTGTGAATGGCGAAGACATTCTTTCTGAATATACCATGGTTAATGCAGATTTTCCTTATGCGATGACGCATCTCATTCCAAATGAAGAAGATAGAGGAAAATATACGGATAAAAAAATAAATAATATGGAGTATTCATGTTCATGTTTTATTTTATATTTAGGCGTGGATAAAGAATACTCAACAGACGCCGCACATACTTTCCATATTGCGGAAGATTTCGATCGAAATATTACGGACATCTTTGAAACAGGCGTTTTACCTGAAGATCCTTCAATTTATGTGTTTAATCTTTCGCAAGTGGATGAGTCGTTATCACCAGAGGATAGATCGTCTCTTTATGTGCTAGTTCCAGTACCTGAGTTATCTCTATTTGATGACTGGACAGAAGAAACGATCCAAAATTATCGAAATAAAATCCTGGATTTATTAACAGACATTGAACCTTTCCAAGATCTGAAAGAACATATTCGTTATGAGTCGATTTATACGCCAAAAATGTTTGAAGAAAATTTTAATGCATATAATGGGGCAACTTTTGGTTTAAGACCATCATTGTTCCAAAGTGCCTATTTCCGTCCACACAATAAATTTGATTACGCAGATAATTTATATTTTTGTGGAAGTAGTATTCATCCTGGAGCAGGCGTACCAACTGTGTTACAAAGTGCCAAATTATCTGTTGAGGAGTTGTTAAAAGATGACAAACAAAAATAAAATAAATCCTGAGTTTCTCAAACATAAAGAAGATTTTGCCTATTGCGAGAAGATTATTAAAGAGCAGTCGAACTCTTTTTATGCCGCTTTTTCTACATTGCCTGATGAAAAAGCTATGGCTGTGTATGCCATTTATGCTTTCTGTCGTAAAGCGGATGATGTTGTGGATGAAGAAATGGATGAAGCAGGCCTCAAAAAATTACACGATCAATTAAAACGATTTGAAAATGGGGAAGAACTGAATCACCCAATCTGGCGCGCTTTAAGGGTTGTATTTAACACGTATAACATGGATATTGCTCCTTTCTACGATATGATTATCGGTCAAGAAATGGACTTATCTTTCCAACAACCTGAAACTCAAAAAGATTTAGAAACCTATAGTTATTATGTGGCAGGGAGCGTTGGTTTAATGTTGCTACCTCTGCTGACTGACAGACCCAAAGAGTTTCAACAAGATGCGATTGCTTTAGGTATCGCTATGCAAATTACAAATATTCTACGTGATGTGGGAGAAGATTTAGATAACGATAGAGTGTATCTCCCTATAGAAATAATGAAGGAACATAATTATACGTCTGAAATGTTAGAAGATAAAACCATTAATTCCAATTTTATCGCTTTATGGGAGCATGAAGCAAAGATAGCAGAAGCTTATTATGAACAGTCTTTAAACTTGGTTTACAACATGGACCAAGACACAAAAAAACCATTATTGCTTTCTTTATTATTATACAGAGACATTTTAAATGCGGTTCGCTTAAATGACTATCAATGTTTTGAACAGCGAAATGTTGTCGGTAAAAGAAGGAAACTTGAACTACTACGACAAGCGGGTGACATGTTATGAGAATTGGCTATGCTTGTTTAGTCGTTGGTGTACCGAATACAACTATGAAAACAACACGCAAAGTAAACGCAACTTCTAGACGCTTAACTGAATTAATTGAACATAATTTGACTTCAATGGAAAACATGTTGGATTATTCGATTGAAAATGGGATACAGATGTATCGAATAAGTTCGGATATTATACCTTTTGGTTCAGATTCAGAAACCAATCAATTGGATTGGGTAAATATATTTCAAGAACAGTTTAAACGGTTGTCGAAAAAAATAAAAGACAATAATCTCCGTGTCTCTATGCATCCTGGTCAATATACTGTCTTGAATTCACCAAATGAAGAGGTGGTTACTCGAGCAATTGAAGATCTGAAGTATCACACAACCTTTTTAGATACTTTAGAATTGGATGCGAGTCACAAAATTATTCTCCATATAGGTGGTGTATATGGAGACAAGGTGGCTGCGAAAAAACGATTTGTTGAAAATTATAAAAAATTAATACCAGCAGTAAAAAAACGACTCATCATAGAAAATGATGATCGTTTGTATACAATTGAAGATGTTTTAGAAATCAGTAAACAGACAGGTGCACCAGTCGTCTATGACAACTTGCATAATGCATGCAATCCAAGTAAAGCTCGTTTCACAGATGTTGAATGGATTTCTCTTGCAAAAGAGACTTGGTCAGCAGCAGATGGACCGATGAAAATTCACTATTCTCAACAAAGAGAACACGCGCGATTAGGGGCACATACACAAACCATTTACATTGAACCATTTATGGCGTTTGTGGAGCAAATTTCTCCTTTAGGTGTCGACATCATGCTGGAAGTAAAAGATAAAAATCTGTCTGCTGTTAAAGCCAACTTAGCAACGACAAATCAGCCGAATATCCATGCTCTTGAAAAAGAATGGGGTCGTTATAAATATTTAGTATTAAGTCATTCACAAAAATACTATCAAGCCATTCGATCCTTATTAAAAGATAAATCGACTTATCCAGTCGTTCCATTTTATTCTCTGATTGAAGAAGCTTTAGAGATTAAACCGGAGAAAAATACGGAATTAAATGCCCTAGATCATGTATGGGGACATTTAAAGGAAAAAGTTTCTGAAAAAGAAAAGGCGACATTCCAAAAGATGAAAGAGCAGTGGCTAGAAGATAAGATTACCACTACTCGTTTAAAGTCTTGGTTAAAAAGACTGGCGACCAAGTATGAAGAACAGTATTTACTCCAATCACTTTATTTCTTTATTGATTAATTTATTATTGGAATTTAAACCAAAAATTGGCTAACAACTAAAAATAAGGTTGATTTATAAATCAATTTTAACCATTTACGAACACCATGCCTATGCGATTTCTAAGTCTTATTCTAAATGTATACTGTAAAATCAGTGGAAAAAGAGGCATTTTACTCAAAATATGGTCAAAAACAGATGTTCCTACGTCGATTTTTAGACACTATCATGCATAGTTTACACGTAAAAGAGAATCTATAGGCCTTTAAATGCGTCCTGGCAACATCAAAATGAGAAAAAATGAGAAAATTACTAGGAATGGCTTATTAATCGGAAGTTTTAAAGTTAAAGAGACTCAATTAATTAGGATAAATCAACAATTTCCATACTATAGCTGCAAAACAGCTCGTTAAAAGAGAGGATAGCAAAATATCGATGATGTATTTGGCTATCCTTTTAAAATTTATAATTTAGTTTACATAATATATATTATACCAAGTAAATAGTCAAAATAAATTAAACTGAATTACAGATAAAAACCATTTCAACGACTTCTCTCGGTCTCTTGCGTACCTTTTACCAACAAAAAAAGAATAACTTCCGCTTTATACAACGAGTTATTCTTTCTATTTTATTTATCGCTCATTATTTTCTCGAGCGATCGACTAAATTTTTAAACAATGAAAAATGGTCATCATCTTTATAGTACAGATTTTCTGGATGCCATTGTATGGCTACGACACTTTGGTTTTCATCAATTGCTTCGATTGCTTCAATCGCACCATCACTCGACATCGCACTGATGCTTAAACCTTCACCAAGGTCACGTATAATTTGATGATGAAAAGAATTTACTTGTATCTCATTCGCCATAAAAGATGCCAAGTACGAATCTTCTTCGACTTTGATCGTGTGTATGGGATGATTTGATGGTGTCTCTTGGATATGTTTTACGAAAATATCTTCATTCTCTGTAATATCTTGATACAGCGTTCCGCCGTAAATCACATTTAAAAGCTGCAATCCCCGACAGATACCTAAGATAGGAATCCCTTTGCTGATTGCTTCTTTGGTAATTGCGACTTCCGCACGATCCCTTTTCGGATACGTGACTTTAATGGAATTTCGCGCATCTTCGCCATATAATTCTGGGGTGACATCTTCGCCTCCGGCTAGAATTAATCCATCGATTAAACCCGCGTACTTCCGGGCAATTTCCGGTTCGTTTACGGGTAAAATGATGGGTATACCTCCAGCCATCGTGACGGCTTTTGATATATTTCGTGGCGAAGCGTTAATTTTATGTAGCTCAGGATAACTTCTATTATCGATATACGTGCTATTTGCGGTAATTCCTATGATTGGCTCCATCTTAACTCAACCTTTCATCCCTGAATAATTTATATTTAATGAGTATTTTACCACATTTTTCTAATTTAGTACTCATTTCTATAAATATATTTACATTCCACAGAAAAAAACGCAGGAAAAATTTCTTTAACCTGCGCTTGTCCAGATTTATCGAAAAATCTTGTAGATGTCTTAATTTGCTCTTTCTTCCCCATTTACGCGTGGTGTACTAGGTAAGCGAATTGAAACGAGTAACATCAGAGATATAGAGAGTTAAAATTTAACTATTTAGTTCTATTTTCCCAATAAGTTCATTACTTGTGGGACGTCTTTGTCTCCTCTTCCAGATAAATTAATAATAACAATTTTATCTTGTGGTAATGTTGGGACGATTTTTTTCGCATAGGCAATCGCATGCGAACTTTCTAAAGCAGGAATAATGCCTTCCGTTTTTGAAAGCAATGAAAAAGCGTTTAATGCTTCTGCATCCGTCACGCTCACATATTCTGCGCGTTGACTTTCTTTTAAATACGCATGTTCTGGACTAACACCTGGATAATCTAATCCTGCAGAGATGGAATGTGTTTCTTTTATGTTTCCTTCTCTATCTAATGTAAAATAGGTTTTCATTCCATGTTCAACAGCTACAGCTCCTGTTGTCAGTGTAGCAGCGTGGTATTCGGTCTCAAGACCTTTTCCAGCTGCTTCGACACCGATGAGGCGAACATTTTCATCTGAAGCAAAATGCGTAAAACTACCAATCGCATTTGATCCGCCACCAATACAAGCAATCACTGCCTCCGGTAAACGACCTTCTTTTTCTAAAATTTGTGCGCGCATTTCCTGACTGATAATACTTTGAAAATCTTTAACCATCGTTGGATAAGGATGGGGACCTACAGCTGATCCGACAACGTAAAATGTATCGTCTAAATGATTAGCAAGATCTTCAAAAGCCAGATCGACTGCTTCTTTTAGCGTTTGTGTTCCTTTTGTAACAGCTTCGACTTTTGCGCCCATTAATTCCATACGAAAGACATTTAATTTTTGTCGCTCGACATCCTTCGCACCCATATAAACAACGCAATCCATTCCAAATTTTGCGGCGACTGCAGCTGTTGCCACACCATGTTGACCGGCTCCTGTCTCAGCAATGATTCGTGTTTTGCCTATATGTTTGGCTAACAAGACTTGCCCCAAAACATTATTTAATTTGTGCGCACCTAAGTGATTTAAATCTTCACGTTTCAAATAGACTTTGGCCCCACCTAAATGTTTTGTCAAGGACTCTGCAAAATATAAAGGCGTCTCACGTCCCGAATAAAAGTTCAACAAATCATTTAACTCTTGCTGAAATTTTTCGTCTGTTTTCACTTCAGCATAAGCCGTAGCGATTTCATTCAAAGCTTCCTTAATGTGTTCTGGAACAAATTGTCCACCAAATTTACCGAAGTATCCCTCTAAGTTTGTCATTCTAATTCCCCCATGGTCTGTTTTTTTACGATCCTTACGAGCCTATGGAAGTTTGATTTTAGGTAATCAAAAAGACACTGCAATCTCAGCCATTCAATGGATGCTATGCAGTGTCTTTCAATAATTATAAGGGAATCACACAAGCATAGGCTCTTTAATTTCATGCGAAAATAAAGTGTGCCTATACTTCTTTAGAAGTCAGGCCACTCTGCTATGCCAAGTTTGCCAATTCATAGTCAAAAACTTCATTGTGTGATCTCCTCTCGTTTAATATTGTATGTAATCTAACACCTTTTTAACATCTTGTCAAGAAATATATTTTAAGTCTCATATAATGGGCCAATTTGGTTGACGAGTTGGCTTTTCATCCGTTATAGTATTATAATGAATTAGAAGTAACACATTTTGTAGCTTGCAACTACAAGGAGGAAACAAATTATGTCAAAAGATTATCGAGTACTACTCTATTACAAATATGAACCCATAGAAAACCCAGAACTTTTCGTTAAAGAACATTTAGCTTTCACAAAAAGCATTGGCCTAAAAGGAAGAGTCCTTGTTGGGTCTGAGGGAATTAACGGAACTGTCTCGGGGACTATCGAACAAACCAATAAATATCAGGACTATCTTCATTCATTACCTGGTTTTGAAGATGTTTGGTTTAAAGTCGATGAGGTTGATGATTACGCGCATAAAAAAATGCATGTTCGTCACCGTGAAGAAATCGTCTCATTGAGTTTAGAAGAAGATATTAATCCGGATGAAATTACGGGAGATTATTTAAAACCGGCGCAATTTAGAGATGCGTTATTAGATAAAGATACGATTGTATTGGATACACGAAATGATTATGAGTATGATTTGGGTCATTTCAAAGGTGCGATTCGTCCAGATATTCGTAATTTCCGCGATTTACCGGATTGGGTCAAAGAAAACAAAGAACAATTCATGGACAAAAAAGTCATTGTTTATTGTACAGGTGGCGTTCGCTGCGAAAAATTCTCTGGCTGGATGTTACGTGAAGGGTTAGCTAAACAAGTTGGACAACTTGAAGGTGGAATTGATACGTACGGAAAAGATCCAGAGACGAAAGGTGAATTCTGGGAAGGTAGCATGTACGTTTTTGATGAACGCATTTCTGTCCCAATTAACCAGGTCGACCCTACCGTCGTTTCAGTAGATCATTTTGATGGTACGCCATGTGATCGCTATGTGAACTGTGCCAATCCAGAATGTAACGCTCAAGTTTTCATGTCAGTAGAAAATGAACATAAATATGTTCGTGGCTGTACGGCAGATTGTAGAAAACATCCAAGAAACCGTTATGTGACAGAAAATAATTTAACGACAGCGGAATGGGAAGCACGCTTAAATGAAATCGGCGAAACATTAAAACAAGAAGTAAAATAAAATTTGAGTCAAAAGGAAGATGCGAGTCGCATTTTCCTTTTTATTTTTCTAAAAATAATGTTGTTACTTGCAACGATTTGCAAACGCCATCAATTCAACCATACAAAAACTAATTGACCTATTTTAATTTAAGTAATTTTATTTTACAACTAAATTTTAACCTTCATTTTAAAAATTCTATCCTCCCCTATTTTCTAAACTTCTACATTTGAGTTTACTTTGTTCCGTATTTTTGTTATATTAACGCTAATTAAATAGTATATTCTTCGGATGAGGCGCAAGCGAGATGAGTACATATTTTGTGGTAACTGTAATTAGAAATATGGAAAGGTGAGTTTGCCGAAATGGTTTAATTAGTTACAGCTAATAAACTGTTGGGCTGTAGATAAATAATTTACAGACTGTCAATGCACTAAGCAATGATGAGCTTCCCTTGTAATAGTCATTTATAACAAGTCGCGGAGTCATTCGACTTGTTTTTATTTTACTCTCTACCCGATTACATAACTATGAAAGAATTTATTATAAAGAGGTTGAAAAAAGTGGAGAACAAAATTTCAGTTGTCAAATTTGGTGGCACGAGCGTCGCTACCTTTGAGAAAATTAAAAATATATCAAATTATCTTAAAGAACGCGTCATTAATGGAGAAAAGTTAGTCGTCGTTGTTTCCGCTATGGGGAAAACAACAGACACCCTCTTACAAAATGTCGCGGAAATCACAGCGGAACCGACACAAGAAGATTTAGCCATGTTACTGACGACAGGTGAACAACAAACGATTGCCTATCTTTCGATGGCCTTAAAAGAAATTTCAGTTCCTGCAAAACCTTTAACGGGTTACCAAGCAGGTATTCAAACGAGTGGCCACCACTCGAAGAGTAAAATTTATTCCATCGCAAAAGAACGTTTCTTAGAACTTTTTGAAACAGTGGACATTATCGTCGTTGCTGGCTTCCAAGGTATGAATGAACTTGGTGAATTAACCACACTTGGACGAGGTGGTTCGGATGTCACAGCGGCAGCGATTGCTTCTGTTCTAAGTAGTCCGTGTGAAATTTATACAGACGTCGATGGTATTTTTAGTACCGATCCTCGATTGTATCCAGAAGCGAAACAACTTGAACGAATTTCTGCACAGGAAATGATGGAGATGGCATCGTTAGGCTCCGGTGTACTTGAATCACGCTGTGTCGAAATTGCCTACAATAATAATATTCCTTTATATATAGGAAAAACATTATCGAATAAGAAAGGAACTTGGATTATGCCAAACGATAAAATGCTTGAAAGAAAAGCGATCACTGGAGTTTCATCAGATAAAAATGTATTACAAATTGTGCTTTCTTACCCAACAACGGATTACAAATTATTTAACGATTTATTTAATTTATTAGATGCGAGTGAAATCAACATTGATATGATTTCGCAAGTCGTAGCGGCGAATGATCAATTGCAATTTAGTTTTACAGCCAACACAAACGACAAAATACAAATTCAAGCCTTGATCGGTGTCTTGAATGAGTCCTACGAAGAATTAGAGATTCAATTGAATGAAGAATTCGTAAAGTTATCTGTCATTGGTGCAGGAATGCGCGACATGCACGGAGTGGCTTCCGAAGTTTTCCGTACATTAATTGAAAATGATATTCCATTCTCGCAAGTAACGTCTTCAGAAATAAGTATTACGTTCTTGATTGATGCAGAAAATAGACAACGTGCCACAGAATTATTATGTCGCACATTTAATTTATAAGTGAGGAGATTGAAATATGACAAAAGTAGCAATCGTTGGAGCCACTGGTTTAGTTGGTTCCACCATTTTAAACTTAATTGAAAAACGAAATATTGCGATTGACGAGCTAGTTTTACTCGCATCACAACGATCCGCCGGAAAAGAAATTCCATTTAAAGATTCTATTCTAACTGTACGAGAACTTACCGAAGAGGTTACAAAAGAAGGGTTTGATTATGTCTTAATGTCAGCGGGTGGAAGTACAAGCCTACACTACTCTCCTCTCTTTGAGGAAAATGGCGCAATAGTCATTGATAATTCGAGTGCTTGGCGTATGGATCCGGAAATTGACTTAGTCGTTCCAGAAGTGAATCAACCCACATTGAATCGTAAAATTATTGCGAATCCAAATTGCTCGACGATTCAATCTGTTTCTCCATTAAAACTTTTGGAAGATGCTTTTGGTTTAACGCGTGTGGCTTATACCACTTATCAATCAGTTTCTGGTTCAGGTTGGGCCGGAATTAATGATTTGGAACGCGGCGAACGTGGTGAAGAACCAACAAATTATCCTTACCCTATTTACGATAACGTGTTGCCGCATATCGATGATTTTTTAGACAATGGTTACACGAAAGAAGAACAAAAAATGATTGATGAAACGCGAAAAATTTTGAGAAAACCTGACTTAGCGGTTACTGCAACTTGTGTCCGTGTACCTGTTAAATCTGCCCATTCGATTGCGATTAATGTAACGTTAGCTGCTGAAACGACCCTTGAAGATTTTAGAGCTGTTTTTGAAAACCAACCAGGTATCGTTTTGAAAGATGACCCAAGCCAATTAGAATATCCAATGCCCATTGATGCAGCTGGTAAAAATGACATTTTTGTTGGACGCATTCGTAAAGATGATAGTTTAGAAAATTCATATCATTTTTGGTCGGTTAGTGATAACATTCTTAAAGGAGCTGCGTTAAACGCAGTACAAATTTTAGAACAGTTAATGCAAAAATAATTATCAGGAAGGTGTTACAAGTTATGACATTATTATTCGAAGGAGCTGCTGCTGCAGTTACGACACCATTTAAAAATGGTTCGATCGATTTAGAAACCTATGAAAAACATCTGACCTTTTTAAAAGAGAATGACATTCAAGCATTTGTGGTCAACGGAACGACAGGTGAAGGTTCAACTTTATCGTCTGAAGAACAAGCAGAATTAATTGAAGTCGCAGTAAAAGTAGCCAACAAAGAAATTCCCGTAATTGTAGGAACCGGTTCAAATGACACGACCGCTTCCATCGACTCTTCCCTACAAGCGCAACGTTTGGGTGCCGACGGTTTGCTGGTGATTACGCCTTACTACAACAGAACGACACAACCTGGGGCAATCGCTCATTTCACGGCCATTGCGGACGAAGTCGATTTACCGATTATTCTGTATGATGTTCCGGCCCGAACAGGGATGACATTAGAAGCCGAAACGGTAGCGGAACTATCGAAGCATCCAAACATTGTTGGTTTGAAAGATGCGACGGGTGATTTGGTTCATTTAACACGTATGATGAATATGGTCGAAGACGGTTTTGCCTTCTATGGTGGAAATGATGACATCGCCTTACCTTTTTATGCAGCTGGTGGTAAAGGGTTAATTTCTGTAGTCGCAAATGTCATTCCACAAGAACACCAACGATTATATGAATTAGCGGAAACAAATTTAGCTGAAGCAACTGCTTTGCATAATCAGCTCTTCCCTTTCTCAGACGTGATTGGTTCGATGTTAAATCCTGTTTCAATTAAAGCAGTCGTCAGCCACATTGGCTTTGGTGAATACGAACTGCGACTACCACTAGTTCCAGCGGAAGCGGATGAAGTCGCGAAGTTCACGAAATCCTACGATGACTTAATAAAAGGAATGAATGCATAAATGAAAATTATTTTAGTTGGCTACGGTGCAATGGGAAAACGTGTCGCTAGTTTAGCCGAAGAACGCGGGTATGAAATTGCAGCCGTTATTGTGCCAGAAAACGAAACGACACCTTATGAAACGATACATCATTTCGATGACTTACCTGAAGCGGATGTTCTGATTGATTTTTCACATCCTGACTTAACATTACAATTATTAGAAAATGACAACGTCACTTTACCGATCATCATCGCAACGACAGGACGTAAAGAAGAAATCATTGCGAAAGCTACCGAAAAAGCTGTCAATCAGCCTATTTTCTTCAGTCCCAACATGAGCTATGGTGTCCATGTGTTAACAAAAGTTGTGGCACTTGCGGCGGAATTGTTAGAAGAATACGATATCGAATTATTAGAGAAACACCACAATCAAAAAGTGGATGCACCTAGTGGAACATTAAATTTATTATTGGATACCATTTTAGATGTCGAATCTAGAAAAGATGCGACTCCTGTTTACGATCGCCATGATAAAGTACAAAAACGAGACGAAAAAGAAATCGGCATCTCAGCTATTCGTGGCGGAACGATTGTTGGAGAGCATGACGTTTTATTCGCAGGCTTAGATGAAGAAATTACGATTTCACATCGTGCACAATCCAAAGATATTTTTGCGAATGGTGCCTTGCAAGTTGCACCAAAATTAATCAACAAAGAACCTGGGCTATATAATTTTGATACGTTATAAGAATAAATGTTGAGTGTAAGGATAGTTGATCTGTCCTTACACTTTTTTTCGCACATTGTTCATAACTGACCATTCATTTTAACCTTTATCTATGGTAAAATACTGTTTAGTTAGAAAATATTTTGCACTTCATGTGAAACAAATAACTTTAATTCATAGGATATTGAGGATTTAAAATGTCTAAAATTCAAATTACAAAACTCACGCCTTATTTAACTAGTTTAGCGAGCATTCTTTTTTCTGTTCAATTTATCTATCGAACGATTCAAAGTACGTTAGAAATTAAAAACCTCATGTTGATTGGGATAACTCTAAGCATTGGTTTCTTCATTGTCCTCGGTCTTAGAAATGAATTTTCACTGTCTAAAAAAATAAGCCTCAAAGAAAATCCACGATTGGTTCAACAAATCATTCGATCGACTCTCGTGATTTTAGGAAATACGTTAGTCACATTTGTTTTAGCTTTTGTTTTCGGGGCATCCACCACACTAGCTGCGAGTCTGACTAGTTTAGTTTCTACTTTTCTGTTTAAAGAATACGATTCTGAAGCATATAGCGGAGCCGTCGCTGGAATGATTGGCGTTTATTATTGTAGCCATTGGTCGATTCCTTTAATCATAAGTATCGTGACTGCCGTTATTTTTATTTTATTCCTTCCCTACTTTCGAGGAATCGGCGGACGCGGTGGAGCTATTCCATATGTTGCGACAGTCCTAACTGTCAAATATATATTAAAATTAAACCAAGAATTCCGCTCACCAATTGAAGCCGAGCTTATTTTGCCGTCACTAGTTCTAATTATCTTAGCATCATTTCTAGTTTATTCGGTAAATGAAAAAACAACACTGAATACAACGCAAGCGGGAATGGGCTTAACGTTTTTAGCAGCTCTTCTCATCCCAGTACAGTATTCAAGTTTAGTCACTGCCATATTTTCTGGAAGCATCATCGGCATGTCTGTCGAAAGTCGCGTCAAAAATTACACGCATTTATTGATTATTTCGATTGTTAGTTTTATTTTGTATATCCCCTCTTTCCATATTTTGGACGGTATCGGCGGAAAATTAGGTATGTTAAACTTTCTTGCCTATCAAGCTTCTATCGGTTTAAAAATCGTTAGCCAATATTTTAAACGCAAGAGCAATGTACAATCTGTTTCAAAATAATTCAATAGATTGACAAACAAAAAAACTACAGCCTTATTAAGACTGTAGTTTCTTTTTTTATTTATATCACATTTATTTTTTCTTCGTAAATACTTCTGTCAGTTGTGGGACAACTTGTTTCTTACGTGACACCACATTTTCTAACTCAACCGTGTTCAATTGGATCGGCTTATTAAAGGCCATTTCAAAATGACGGTAAGCTGGTCCATCAACAATCGCTACAGAATTATTTTCTACGATATCTGTAATCATCAATACAAATAAATCATAATTGTTTTCACGTGTTTGTTTGCGCATCTCTTCAAGCATTTCATCTTTTCTATCCAACACATCATTCACGTCGACCACGTTCACTTGACCAATGCGCACTAATTCTTTACCCATTGGGAATGATTTTGCATCATCATTAATAATTTCTTCCGCTGATTTCGATGAAATATTTGTTCCAGCTTTCAACATATTCAAACCATACTCATCTAATGAAACGCCCGCAACGATAGCTAATTCTTCCGCAGTCATCACATCAACAGGTGTCGTCGTTGGTGATTTTAATAATAATGTGTCTGAAATAATCGCAGATAATAATAGGCCCGCAATATGTGAAGGAATCTCAACTTCGTTTTCTTTGTATAATTTGTTGATAATTGTTGCAGTCGATCCCACGGGTTCTGCACGATAGTATAATGGATCGGCTGTTTCGAAATTCGCAATACGGTGGTGGTCAACAACCGCTTGAACGGCAACTTGATCAATATCCGAGACACTTTGTTGGCTCTCATTGTGGTCAACAAGAACAACTTCATCTGTTTCATTTGCAGCTGTTTCAATCATACGAGGCGTATCCACTTTAAAATAATCAAGCACAAAAGACGTTTCTTCATTTGGTTCACCTAAAGCAACAGGCTCAGCTTCAACCGAAGTTTCATTTAATAAATAAGATAAAGCGATCGCTGAAGCAATCGTATCTGTATCTGGATTTTGATGACCAAACACTAAAAGTTTACTCATATTTTATCACTCCATTTTCATTTTCGTTATATATAGAATAATCCAAAAATGCCTTTTTTTCAATCTTCTCTTCGAAAATGAACGAAGAAAAAGCCCTTATAGGACGAAGTGCTTTCTTTTCCCATAAAGGCTATTCTATTTTTATAGTATTTTATCCAAAAACGCCTTCGTCCGTACTTCTGCCGGATGATCAAATAACTGATCGGGTGTATTTTCCTCGACAATTACCCCATCATCCATGAATAAGACTCGGTCTGCAACTTGACGGGCAAAGCTCATCTCATGCGTCACAATCACCATTGTCATCCCATTGTCAACTAAGGTTTTCATCACCGATAAGACTTCGCCAACCATTTCTGGATCCAGTGCCGAAGTCGGCTCATCGAATAACATGACATCTGGATTCATCGCCAAAGCGCGAGCGATAGCCACTCGTTGTTTTTGTCCACCGGATAAAGAGTCTGGGAGAGCATCGATTTTCTCATCAAGTCCGACAAGTTTTAACAACTCGATCGCTTTTGCTCGTGCTTCAGACTTCGACATTAACTCCAATTCCACAGGCGCAAGTGTAATGTTATCTGATACGGTCAAATGTGGGAACAGATTAAATTGCTGAAACACCATTCCAATATTTTGACGAATAACATGAATCTTTTGCGTTGGGTTTGTAATGTCTTGATCCTTTACCGTAATGCTTCCCCCATCTACTTTCTCTAAGCCATTTAAACAACGAAGTAACGTCGATTTTCCTGAACCAGAAGGGCCAATTATCGTAATCACTTCACCTTTTGCCACTTCTAAATCAATTGATTTTAATACTTCATGTGTTCCAAAACTTTTTCTCACATTTTCAACTTTAATAATTGACATAGATTACAGCTCCTTCTCTAATCGATTTGAAATTCTTGTTAGAATCGTGATTAAAATAACGTACATTGCACCAACAATTAGCCAGATATTTCCCGAATCATACGTACGTGCAATAATAATTTTACCTGTTTGTGTTAATTCAACAATACCGATGACAGATAAAATAGACGTATCTTTCAACGTAATCACAAATTGATTAATTAAAGAAGGCATCGCAATACGTGAAGCCTGTGGCAGAACAATTTTTCGCATCGTTAAACTATTCGTCAGACCGAGCGATTTCCCAGCTTCGATTTGACCAATATTTACTGCTTGAATCCCACCACGAACAATTTCTGCGATATAAGCCGTCGCATTTAAACTCAGTGTAATAATCCCTGCGACATTCGCATTAAATTTCAACCCTGTCATTTGCGGAACACCAAAGTAAATGAAGAAAGCCAATACGATTAAAGGTGCCCCTCGCATAATATCAATATAGCCTTGAGCCAATGCACGTAGCACTTTTATTTCTCCCGTTCGCATCAAGCCAATAATCGTTCCAAAAATCAAGGCAATAGCAAAAGCTACGAAGGATAGCCAAATCGTTTGCCATAATCCACTCATTAATGGGCCAAAATTATTTTTTAGTTGGTTAAAAATTCCTTGATTCTCAACTTGTTCA
>CAZTEC010000006.1:28660-33074 GCA_964612765.1 uncultured Carnobacteriaceae bacterium | reverse complement strand
CTTGTTCACCTAGATAACGCTCAATAATTTCTTCATATTCACCTGATGCTCGAATATTGGCCAAGCCATCATTAAACATTTGCAGTAATTCAGGATTCAATCCTTTATTGACCGCAAAACCATTGTCCGTAATCCGTTGTTGGTCACCAATAAATTTTAAATTTACACGGCCAGTTGAATGAGCATAGGACATGACCGGATAGTCTTCGATTACTGCAGCCGAATTTCCCGCAGCCATATCTTCATACATATTCACCGAATCTTCAAACGCATTTAACGTATAACCATACTCATCAGCTAAATCTTCGGCGACTTCATAACCAGTAGTTCCTGTCTTAACAGCAACACTTAATCCAGCTAGATCTTCCAGTGTTTCAATATCGCTATCCCCGGATACTGCAAATTGAGAACCGGATGAAAAATAAGGATCGGAGAAGTCGAAAGATTCTTTTCTTTCTTCCGTGATACTCATTCCCGCAATCACACCATCCACCTGGTTACTCTCAAGAGCTTGTACAGCCGCATTAAATCCTAAAATACGAAGCTCATACTCAAATCCTTGATCCTTTGCGATAGCATCGAGTAAATCCATATCAATCCCAACAAAATCACCATTTTCATCAACATATTCAAACGGTGCGTATGTTGTGTCTGTTCCAATAACATACACTTTTTCTTGTGCATTTACAGTTTCACTTTTTAACAATACGAGTGAAAACAATAAAGAAAATAATCCAAATAGTTTAAAAAATTTCTTATTTTTAAACATGTAACCATCAGCTCCCTATCCATCTATCCATTAAAATAAAATTAACATTTCTCATATTATACTCACCTCCAGGAGTTAAAGTCAATATAAAACTACAATATAATTAAAAAATCAGTAATGTAGTGAAACTTAGCAATAAAAAACTTCTTATCTCTAAATGAATAGAGACAAGAAGTTTATATTTAATTTATCTATTTAATTATTTGAATAGTGATTCGTTTTTAAAATACGGTTAGCATTTTCAACACGATCAGCAGTTGGTGGTTCAATTCCTTCAAGCTTATAAGGAATTCCCAGCTCCTCATACTTGTAGACACCTAACTTGTGATAAGGTAGAACTTCCACATTCTTAACCGCTGAACCAAGTGACTGAATAAATTCACTTAAAGCTTCTAAGTCCTCGTCAAAATCCGAATGCTCCGGCACTAAAACATGGCGGATCCACATAGGAATCTCTCTCTCAGATAGATACTCTGCCATCGCAAGAATACTTGTATTTTCAGACATCGTATATTTTTTATGAAACTCATTGTTAATATGTTTAATGTCCATCAGTACTAAATCCGTATAATCCATCAACTCTTCAAATACACTAAAGAATGGTTCTTCTCTAGTAAAAGGAGCTCCACACGTATCTAATGCCGTGTGGATTCCTTTTTCTTTGGCTAACTTAAATAATTCTAATATGAAATCAATCTGAAGCAACGGCTCACCACCACTAATAGTGATCCCACCTTCGCTTCCCCAATATGGTTCATAATCAATCGCTTGATTGATTAATTCTTCTGGTGTATAGGGTGTACCTCCACCCAAGTTCCAAGTATCCGGATTATGACAGAAGGCACATCGCAAACGGCATCCTTGCATAAAAGCTACAAAACGGATCCCTGGTCCATCAACCGAACCAAAAGTTTCTATTGAATGTACATAACCTAACGTTTCTTCTGACATTTATTTATCATCCCTCATACTATATTTACATTAATTATAGACTTTCGTGGAACGTACGGCTAATTACATCCATTTGTTGTTCACGAGTCAATTTAATAAATTTAACTGCATATCCTGAAACACGGATTGTTAATTGTGGATATTCTTCAGGATGTTCCATCGCATCTAATAATGTGTCACGGTTCAATGCATTAACGTTTAAGTGATGACCACCTTTTGTTACGTAACCGTCTAACATATTTGATAAGTTTCTAATTTGAGACTCTTCTGTCTTACCTAACGCATTAGGCACAATTGAGAATGTATTAGAAATTCCATCTAACGAGAATTCATAAGGTAATTTAGCCACTGAGTTTAGACTTGCTAACGCACCATTCTCATCACGTCCATGTAATGGATTCGCTCCTGGAGCAAATGGTTCACCAGCACGACGACCATCTGGCGTATTCCCTGTTTTCTTACCATAAACAACGTTAGAAGTGATTGTTAAGATTGATGTTGTGTGAACTGAATCGCGGTAAGTTGCGTGTTGTTTCACAGCTGTCATAAATCTTTCTAATAAATCGATTGCTAAATCATCTGCACGGTCATCGTTGTTACCGTATTTTGGATAATCGCCTTCGATTTCATAATCAACAACTAAACCATTTTCATCACGAATTGTTTTCACTTTTGCATGTTTAATCGCTGATAATGAGTCAACTGCAACTGAGAATCCAGCGATACCTGTTGCCATTGTTCGCATAATCTCATCATCGTGTAAAGCCATTTGTGCACTTTCGTAACTATACTTATCATGCATGTAATGAATAATGTTAAGTGTATTAATATATAAACCAGCAATCCAATCAATCATATCTTGGAATTTTTCATTTACTTCATCATATTCTAAATATTCTGAAGTAATTGGTACAAATGCTGGAGCAACTTGTGCTTTAGATAATTCGTCTACCCCACCGTTAATCGCATATAACAATGTTTTCGCTAAGTTTGCGCGTGCACCGAAGAATTGCATTTGTTTACCAATTTCCATTGCAGACACACAACATGCGATACCATAATCATCACCATAGATTGGGCGCATGATATCATCATTTTCGTATTGGATTGCACTTGTTTCAATCGAAACTTTTGAACAGAAATCTTTAAAGTTTTGTGGTAAGTTATTTGACCATAAAACAGTTAAGTTTGGCTCTGGAGATGGTCCTAAGTTTCTTAATGTGTGTAAGAAACGATAGCTACTTTTTGTAACTAAATGACGACCGTCTACACCAACACCAGCGATTGCCTCAGTTACCCAAGTAGGATCTCCTGAGAATAATTCATTATATTCTGGTGTACGAGCGAATTTTACTAGTCGTAGCTTCATAACGAAATGGTCAACTAATTCTTGTGCTTCAGTCTCTGTCAATGTACCATTTTCTAAATCACGTGAAACATAAATATCTAAGAATGTTGAAGTACGTCCTAGTGACATCGCCGCACCATTTTGTTGTTTAACTGCAGCTAAGTAACCTAGGTATAACCATTGGAAAGCTTCTTGTGCTGTTTCAGCTGGACGAGAAATATCAAAACCGTAGATATGTCCTAATTCTTTTAATTCGTTCAGTGCTTTAATTTGTTCAGATAATTCTTCACGTTGACGAATAACGTTTTCTGACATAATTCCGCCACCGTAAGTATCTCTTGATTTCATTTTTTCTTCAATTAAGAAGTCAATACCATATAAAGCCACACGACGATAGTCACCAATAATACGTCCTCGACCATAAGCATCTGGTAAACCAGTGATGACACCAGAACGACGAGCTGCACGCATTTCAGGAGTATAAGCGTCAAAAACACCTTGGTTATGTGTTTTACGATATTCAGAGAAAATACGTGACATTTCTGAATCGATTTCATAACCGTATGACTCTGCTGCTAGTTCTGACATGCGAATTCCACCATAAGGTTGGAAAGAACGCTTAAATGGTTTATCTGTTTGGAATCCAACAACTGTTTCTTTATCTTTATCTAAATAACCTGGTCCATGAGAAATAATAGAAGACACAACATCTGTATCCATGTCTAACACGCCACCTGCTGCAATTTCTTGACGGTCCAAATCCATTACTTGATCCCATAGATCAGAAGTATTTTCTGTTGGCCCCTCTAAGAACTCATCGTTTCCATTATATGGCTTGTAGTTTTTTTGAATGAAATCACGAACGTCTACATTTCGTTGCCACTTCTCACCTGTAAACCCTTTCCAAGCTTTGCCATAAGAAGTAGATTCAATTGACTTTTGCATACTATACAGCTCCTTAAATAGTTTTTTCTGAAGTTTAATAATAGTAGTTCCTTTTACAACAAAGTAAGTTTATCACATTCTACCTTGTGATTTCAACCGTATTTTCAATTAATTATTGTTAATCAAACGACCTATTACCTACAAGACAATAATGTAAGCGTACCAAATGATAATCCATTGAGAATCGAAACAATGATTTTAATTTCACAATAATTGTGAAAAAAGGTGGCTGCATTTCTGCAACCACCTTTCACTCACTGATTATTCCATTTTATCTTCCGGTTCTTCTTCATAAATGATGCCATCATAACGAAATGTTTCTGGTTCACCATCTGTTTCTTCATCTAAAATAAATGAACCGTTACTGTATCGTTCACTGACATTAAAATCACTTGCTTTTA
>CAZTEC010000006.1:14401-28560 GCA_964612765.1 uncultured Carnobacteriaceae bacterium | reverse complement strand
GTTCACTGACATTAAAATCACTTGCTTTTATTGTCACTTCATGATTTTCATTTGTGATAAGCGTGATTTCCTTGTCACTCTCCTCAACATCAATTAATAAAACGACTCGATGAGGATTTTTTTTCAAATCTCTTATAACCACTAATCCTCTCCTTGCTCGAGGACCCGCTTCAAACTCATTTAAATCCATCTTTTTAACTGCACCACGCTGTGTCACTATCATAGCATGTTTTTGTTTTGCTGTGTTATCAAAAACAATTCCAGAAACCACGTAGTCTTCATCTTTCAGATTCAGTGATCTTATACCTTTAGCAATTGGGCTATACACATTAATTTCTTCTAATGGGAAACGTATACCATAACCAAGATGGCTGACGATAAATACATCGTACGATTTATTCTCATTGACTTCATAGACTTGTACTAACTCATCCGCTGTGCCGTCCAATTTAATCGCAGTATAACTATTCGTTTTGTATTGACTTCGAGGTGAAAAATCGACCACATTCGTCTGTTTAATATTTCCGTTACGAGTCATAAAAACAAATAGATTATCTTTAGGCAATTTATTATAACCAAAAGCAGCAACAATTCGTTCATTTGCTTCCAAAGAAATACTTTGCGAGAGATGTTGTCCTGGATCTTTCCAACGAATATCAGGTAATTCATGAATCAAGCGGTTGATCACATTCCCTTTATTCGTAAATAATATCATTTGATCGAGCGTTGACATTTTTTCGGCAAAGATAATCTGATCGCCATTTCGAATACTGATATCTTCTGGATTCGATGATTGGTATGAACGAACACTTGTCCGTTTCAAATAACCTTCTCGCGTCAGAGTGACAATCACTTCTTCCTCAGAAATAAGGACTTCCTTCTCAACTTTCAACTCTTCTATCTCGTCTTCAATGACTGTACATCGAGGAGTTACATACGTTTTATGCACGAACGCTAATTCTTCTTTGATAACCGCATTTAATTTTTCTTTTTTCGACAGAATTTCGTTGTATTCTTTGATACGTGTCTCTAAATGGCTCGCTTCTTTTTCAAGCTCAGTAATATCTGTATTCGTTAAACGATATAACTGTAAACTAACAATTGCCTCCGCTTGTCTTTCGCTAAACTCAAATTCATTAATTAAATTAATTTTTGCGTGGGATTTGTTGTTGCTGCCTCGGATAATTTTAATCACTTCATCCAAGATAGAGATTGCTTTGATTAAACCCTTAACAATATGTTCGCGCTCGCTATCTTTTTTAAGTAACGTTTGCGTTCTTCTTGTGACGACTTCACGGCGAAACTTGAGATAACTCAATAAAATATCTTTGAGCCCTAATTGTTTAGGTTGTTTTTCATCAATCGCAATGACGTTGTAATTATAAGAAACTTGTAAATCCGTATTTTTTAACAAGTAGGTCAAAATACCTTCCGCATTGACATTTTTTCTTAACTCTATCACAATTCGTAACCCATCACGGTCTGATTCATCACGGACATCCGCTATCCCATCAATATGTTTATTAATACGAATATCATGCATCTTACGCACAACATTACTTTTATTCACATCGTAAGGAATTTCCGTGACAACAATCTGTTCACGCCCACCGCGCATTTTTTCGATTTCTGCTTTGGATCGAATAATGATACGGCCTCTACCGGATTCGAAAGCTTTTTTTAAGCCTTTAGACCCTTGAACAATCCCGCCCGTTGGAAAATCTGGGCCCTTCACAAATTTCATTAAATCTCTCAAAGTGGCATCTTCATTATCAATCAGATGCATCGTTGCTTGAACAACTTCGCCCAAGTTATGCGGTGGAATATCTGTTGCATATCCTGCTGAAATTCCAGTTGCCCCGTTCACAAGTAAATTCGGATATCTTGCCGGCAATACAGTAGGTTCTTCATCCGTATCATCAAAGTTTAGAATAAAATCAACCGTATCTAATGAGATATCGCTCACTAACTCATTGGCAATTTTGGACAAACGGGCTTCCGTATAACGCATCGCTGCAGCTGGATCGCCATCCAAACTTCCGTTGTTCCCTTGCATATCAATCAAAGGTTCACGCATTTTCCAATCTTGACTCAAGCGAACCATGGCATCATACACGGATGTATCACCGTGGGGATGATAATTACCGATGACGTTACCAACCGTTTTGGCTGATTTACGATACGCTTTATCGAATGTATTCGAATCATTATGCATTGCATAAATAATTCGGCGTTGTACCGGTTTTAATCCATCACGAACATCTGGAATGGCTCGCTCTTGGATAATATATTTTGAATAGCGGCCAAAGCGGTCACCCATAATATTTTCTAGTGTAATTTTTTGAATTCCAGAACTATCTGCCATTAAATATCTAACCTTTCTTGTTGAAAGTCATCTTGCATTTCATCCGTGTGTTCTTCTAGAATTTCTTCCGTATCTAAGATACTTCCGCCTTCTTCCATCGTGAACTCCACATTACTTTCAATCCAATCTCGTCGAGGAGCTACTTTGTTTCCCATTAAGACAGAAACTCTTCTTTCTGCTTTCGCTTCATCGTCAATGGTGACTTGAATAAGTGTACGTTTTTCAGGATCCATCGTTGTTTCCCATAATTGATCCGCATTCATCTCACCCAGACCTTTGTAACGTTGTATCGAATAATTTTTTAACCCTTTAGTTTCTTGCGATAATTCTTCATCCGTCCAAGCATAAAAAGATTTTCGTTTTTTGCCTGTACCTGAAGTAATTTTATAAAGGGGGGGTTGTGCCAAATACACTTTTCCTGCATCAATTAATGGACGCATATATCTATAGAAGAAAGTCAGTAGCAATGTTTGAATATGAGCCCCATCGGTATCCGCATCCGTCATAATAATTACTTTGTCGTAGTTACAATCTTCAATATCGAATTCTGGTCCTACACCAGCACCAATGGTATAAATCATTGTGGCAATTTCTTCGTTCTTAAATATGTCAGTCATCGATGCTTTTTCTGTATTAATCACCTTACCGCGCAAAGGTAAAATGGCTTGGAACTTACGGTCACGTCCTTGTTTTGCTGAACCACCTGCCGAATTCCCCTCGACTAGATACAATTCATTACGTTTCGCATTTTTTCCTTGGGCCGGAGTTAATTTATCTGAAATTAAAGCATCACGTTGTCGACGCGACTTGCCATCTCTTGTTGCATTTTTTGCCTTTCGTGCCGCTTCTCTTGCTTCACGTGCCTTTAGGGCTTTACGCACAATTTGTTGGGCCATCTCGCCGTTCTCCGCCAAGAAGAAACCTAATTGTTCAGAAATAACCGAGTCCGTCGCTGCTCGTGCTTCAGAAGTACCTAATTTATTTTTCGTCTGACCTTCAAATTGTAAAAGGTGTTCCGGAATACGAATCGATAAAATCACTGCAATTCCTTCACGAATATCTGAGCCTTCAAGATTTTTTTCTTTTTCTTTCAGTAAATCAACCTGGCGCGCATATTCATTGAATGTTTTTGTTAAAGCAGTCTTTGCTCCAACTTCGTGGGTTCCCCCATCACGTGTCCGTACATTATTAACAAAGCTTAAAAAATTTTCTGTGTAGCCATCATTATATTGAAAAGCAAATTCCACTTCGATTTTATTACTCTTGCCCTCAAAATAACCAATCGTTGAAAGAGTATCTTTGTCTTCATTTAAATATTCGACAAATGATTTAATCCCATCTTCATAATAAAATTCTTCCGCTTTGTCGCTTCGTAAATCTTTTACGATAAATTTTGTTTTCTTTAATAAAAAAGCAGACTCACGCATACGTTCTACAATGGTGTCATTAGAAATGTCAATGGATTTAAAAATTTTAGCATCTGGTTTAAAATGAATCGTTGTACCAGTACCTTTGCCTTTAATTTTTTTACTAGTGACGTCTCCTTCTGGTTTACCACCGTTGACAAATTTTTGCGTATATTCGACACCCTCTCGCCGAACACTTACAGTCAACCATTCAGATAAGGCATTTACAACTGCTGCTCCTACTCCATGGAGACCACCCGAAGTTTTATAGCCACCTTCCTCGCTAAATTTTCCTCCCGCATGCAGGATAGTAAATATAACTTGCAGTGTCGGAATTCCCGACTCATGCATTCCGGTTGGCATTCCTCGGCCGTTATCCTTTACAGTAATACTATTATCTTTGTTGATTGTAATTTCAATTTGGTCACCGTATCCAGCTAACACTTCATCCACTGAGTTATCTACAATTTCATAGATTAAATGATGAAGACCCCTTGAATCTGTTGAGCCGATATACATCCCAGGACGTTTTCTTACGGCGTCTAAACCTTCTAAAATTTGAATAGAAGAATCTGAATATTCTTGTCGTGCCATGCATTGCACCCCTTCTATACAGCTTAATTATCTCTTTCGTTTCTCAAAACGCTTGTTCTCATGGAATAAGCATACTTTATAATTATAGCATAAAAATGTCAACTAGTAATAGAATAAACCGTATCTTCACGCATTCCTCTGCTACACAAATTTTAAAAAACATGGTAGAATGTGTTTACTGTTTTAAAGAGACCGAAAAAATGTAAAAGGTCCCTATGTTGAGGAGAGATTAAATTGGATATTCTTATTCAAATTATTATTGCTTATTTACTTGGTTCCATACCTTCTGGCGTATGGATTGGAAAAACATTTTATAATAAAGATATTCGTGACTACGGAAGTGGAAATACTGGAGCAACCAATACTTTCCGCATTCTTGGTCCAAAAGCAGGTACCGTCGCTATGATCATTGATGTATTAAAAGGAACTCTCGCTACTTTCATCCCGATTTATTTTGAAACGGATGTACACCCAATGCTTATAGGAATTTTTGCCATAATCGGCCACGTGTATCCTTTGTATATTAAATTCAAAGGAGGCAAAGCTGTAGCGACAACTGCCGGTGTGGTATTAGCGCTCCATCCGATTTTCTTATTGATATTTGTCGGCGTATTTTTATTTATTATATTTATAACAAGTACCGTGAGCATTGCCAGTATGGGAGCAATCAGTTTAGCCGCTATCGGATCGTTATTCCTAAATGACCCCGTGTTTTCAATCATTATTTGGTTGATCGCAGGATTTATTGTTTACCTCCACCGCACAAATATTCAAGGACTTCGTGCTGGAACTGAAAACCGTGTCCCATTTGGCTTGAGAAGTTCAAAAAAAGACAAATAATTTTATGTAATGAGTTCTTCGAAAGAAGAGCTCTTTTTTTGTTTAAAAATTAAACAATTTAAACCCATAAATTCAAATAAAAAAATTCATTTTATTTCGTAAAATTAAAACAACACCACAAATTTTTATTCGCAGTGTTGCTTTCATAAATGAACTTCCCGTCATTATAAAATATATTGTGAAAGGTCTTGATCTTCTGCAATGTGGCCAATCTTGTCGACAATGTATTGTTTCGTAATATTCACTTCGCCGATTTGCATTTCACTGGATTCGAATAACAATTCTTCCAGTAATTTTTCTAAAATCGTGTGTAGACGACGCGCGCCAATATTATCCGTTTCTTCATTGACTTTTTGCGCGATATTTGCGATTTCTTCGATCGCATCCATCGTAAATGTAATCTCAATGTCTTCTGTTTTTAACAACGCTTGATATTGTTTGATGAGCGAATTTTTGGGTTCGATTAAAATATTCACAAAATCTTCAGCCGTTAAATCATCCAGTTCGACACGAATCGGAAAACGTCCTTGTAATTCAGGAATCAAGTCACTTGGAGCGGATGTGTGGAACGCACCGGAACCGATAAATAAGACATAATCGGTTTTCACATTTCCATACTTCGTACGAACAACCGAACCTTCAACAATAGGAAGAATATCTCGTTGAACCCCTTCTCGTGAAACTTGCGCTTGGCCTGCTTCGTCACGAGCCGTAATTTTATCGATCTCATCTAGAAAAATAATCCCATCATTTTCAGCTAATTTGACTGCTTCAGAATTTATATCTGCTTGGTCGATTAATTTATCCGCTTCTTCTTCCGTTAAAACCTCAATGGCTTCTTTCACTGTTAGTGTTCGTTTGATTTTTCGCTGTGGCTGTAATGAGCCAAGTGCACCAGTCAAATCAATCCCCATTTGTTCAAATTGATCATTCATCGGACCCGTAGCTTGCTCTTGTTTTTCATTTACTTCGATTTCCACTTCACGACTATCTAAAACACCTCGACGGATTTGATCTTCGAGCTCGCGACGTTTTGTCGAAATTTCTTCTGTGACTTCTTCTTCAACTTCAGCTTGTCCCGGCGGTGTCATCCCCATACTCGCAAACATTTGTGACATCATATCATTAGGATTGGCTTTTTTCTCTTTACGAATACCAGGTGCTAATGCTTTTGCGACACGTTTAATGGCTTTATTTTCCGCCTGTGATTGAACTTCGCTTCGTTTATTACGACGAACCAATTGCACGGCATTTTCAACCAGATCACGTACCATGGATTCCACATCTCGACCGACGTAGCCAACTTCCGTAAATTTGGTCGCTTCCACTTTAATAAATGGCGCATTTAAAATATCAGCCAAACGTCGAGCAATTTCTGTTTTTCCGACTCCGGTTGGACCAATCATTAATATATTTTTCGGGGTAATTTCTTTTTGCATTTCCGGTTCAATCATTTGTCGACGATAGCGATTCCGCAAAGCAATGGCTACGGCTTTTTTCGCGTCATTTTGACTAACAATGTATTGATCTAATCGTGCGACAATTTCTCTAGGGGTTAATTCATTTGAACTTTTCATTCACTACACTCCATTTCCTACAATTTTTCTGTAATAATATTGCCATTGGTATAGACATCAATTTCCGAAGCAATCGTTAAGCCTTCTCGAGCAATTTCTTCGGCAGATAATTCTTTATTGTGTCTTTTCAACGCACGAGCGCCGGCTAAGGCATAATTTCCACCCGAACCAATGCTTAAAATATCATCGTCCGGCTGAATAACTTCGCCCGTTCCAGAAACCAACAGCATATTTTCTTTATCCATTACTATTAATAATGCTTCTAGTTCGCGCATCATTTTATCTGAGCGCCATTCTTGAGCCAATTCGACTGCAGCACGTTGTAAATTCCCACTATATTTATTTAAATAACCTTCAAACTTGTCTTCTAGAGTGAAAGCATCCGCTACACTCCCAGCAAAACCAACTAACACTTGGTCATTATAGATTTTTCGAATTTTACGAGCGGTCCCTTTCATGATGACAGATTCTCCCATTGTGACTTGACCGTCGCCAGCCATGGCAGCTTCGCCATTATGATGAACAGCTAAAATTGTTGTTGCATGAAATTTAACCATTAAAACATCCTCCTACAATTCTATTTTCAATGTTATTTATTCTTTAAGCGCGTGGGTGAAATTGTTTATAATCTTTTAGCAAATGATCCTTTGTCACATGTGTATAAATTTGTGTCGATGATAAACTTTTATGCCCCAGTAATTCTTGAACGGTACGCATATCTGCGCCATTGTCCAAGAGATGCGTCGCAAAGGAGTGACGCATCTTATGCGGATGAATGGACGAAGTGAGCGTTGTTTTTTTCATCAGTTGATTCAGCGCATACTGAATGCCAGCAACAGTGATATGATCCCCATATTGACTAATAAATAAATAGTCATGATCTTTCTGATATTTTTTCATCAAAGGTTCCCGCGTGTTTTCAATATACTCCTCCAGAGCGATCTTCGCATATTCACCAAAAGGAACATACCGTTCACGATTCCCTTTTCCAAGGACGAGGATTACACCTAATTCTAAATCAACATTTTGTAAGGTCAACATTTGACATTCGCTTACACGTATACCTGTTCCATAAAGAATTTCAAGCAACGCTTTATCGCGATAATCCAGTGGCTCAGTCCCCGAAGCAGCTTCGAATAATAATTTTAATTCATCATTATAAAAGAAATTCGGTAAATTCAATCCTGTTTTCTTTAAATGTAAATATGAAAATGGGTTTTCTTTAATGAATGCGTGATTGAGTAAATAGTGATAAAAAGCACGCAAGCTCGAAATTTTTCGCGAAATGGATGTTCGACTATATTTTTCATCGGATAAACGCCCCAGATAAATACGCGCATCCGTTAAGTTTACTTTAAATATATCGTCATCGCCTGTTTCTTCTAAAAAGGCAACAAAATGATGCAAATCGTCTTTATAGGCTTTAATCGTTAGCTCCGAATAGTTTCTTTCAATCGATAAATAATTTTCAAATTCTTCAATCATTTTTTTCGTTTCAGACATGTTTTATAACTCCCCACTCTCTAGTCAACGACACTTCTTTAAACTAGTTTAACATATCAAAAGGATTAAATTGTAAAAATAGATTGAACATTTTTTGACTTATTTTACAAAAAAACTGAACAGAACTTTTCGTCCCATCCAGTTTCTTCATATATTATTCTATTTTTGTACTTCTTCTTCATAATCACAATTGGAACAAACAACTTGTACTTGTGAACGGGTTCTTTTTTCGACAAGATACTCGTCACATTTCGGACAACTTCTTCCGACAGGTTTATCCCAAGATGAGAAGTCACAGTCCGGGTAACGTTCACAACCATAAAAGACTCGGTTGCGTTTTGTTTTACGCTCGACTATTTCGCCTTTTTCGCACGTTGGACAAGTGACGTTAATTTTTTTCAAGATGGCTTTCGTGTTTCGACATTCTGGAAAGTTTGAACACGCATAAAATTTCCCATAACGTCCCATTTTGATGACCATTGGATTTCCACACACTTCACAATCAAATCCAGCAGGCTCATCCTTAATTTCTATTTTTTCCATTTCTTCTTCGGCTTTTTCAACATCTTTTTGAAATGGCTGATAGAAATTATCGATAAGTTCGATCCAGTCCTGCTCGCCATCTTCAATTTTATCTAATTGTACTTCCATCCCTGCTGTAAATTTCACATCTACAATTTGTGGGAAGTATTCAACAATTAAATCATTGACAATTTCACCGAGCTCTGTTGGTTCAAAACGTTTATTTTTCATCGCCACATAATAACGGCGTCTTAACGTATTGAGTGTTGGCGCATAAGTTGAAGGTCGTCCAACCCCAATTTCCTCTAACGTTTTGACTAATGTCGCTTCTGAATATCTAGCTGGTGGCTGTGTGAAATGTTGTTTTGGATCTAGTTTATCTAAATCAATCATCTCACCTTCCGTTAGATCAGGTAAAATATTATCTTTCTCAGAGGATTTATCTTTGTAGACTTTCGTAAATCCTGGGAAAGCAAGTTGCGATCCATTAGCACGGAAGAGAACGTCATTTTGAACTAAGTCCACACGCATCGTGTTATAAACAGCTGGTTTCATTTGACTGGCCATAAATCGATTCCAAATCAATTGATATAAACGGAATTGATCTTTCGATAAATATTTTTTAATGGAATCTGGCGTCCGGCTGACACTTGTTGGTCGGATGGCCTCATGGGCATCCTGTGCATTATTGGTATTTGCTGCACGTTTTTTTACTCCGACATATTCATTGCCAAAATTTTCTTCGATGTAATCTACGGCTTCATTGCGAGCAGTATTCGAAATTCTTTTTGAATCGGTACGCATATACGTAATTAAACCGACTGTCTGGTTTCGCTGAATCGAAACCCCTTCGTATAACTGTTGTGCAACTTGCATCGTTTTATTTGTTCTAAAGTTCAAACGATTTGCCGCATCTTGTTGTAACGTACTTGTCGTATATGGACTATACGGATTACGATTTCGTTTGCTGCGTTTAATTTCTTGGACCAGCCATTGCTCGTCTTTATCTAATTGTTTCAAAATCTCTTGAACCGCTGCATCATTAGGTAAATCTTTCTTCTTCCCATTCACCCCATGAAATGACGCTTCAAATTTCTTTTTATCTTTTTTAAATTGACCAGTAATCGACCAATATTCCTCTGGATTAAACGCTCGAATTTCTTTTTCGCGATCAATAATGATTTTTAAAGCAACGGATTGCACTCGGCCCGCACTCAAACCACTTTTTACTTTTTTCCATAACACTGGACTGATTTTATATCCTACAATTCGGTCCAGCACACGACGAGCTTGTTGTGCATCGACTAAATCCTGATTAATCGCACGAGGACTTTTAAAGGCATCTTTAACGGCATCTTTTGTAATTTCGTTAAAAATAACGCGGTTCTCTTCCTCGTTATCTAAATCTAGTGCATGACTAATATGCCAAGCGATTGCTTCACCTTCGCGGTCCGGGTCGGCTGCCAAATAAACTTTTTCAGCTTTTTTTGCATATTTCTTCAAGTCTTTAATTACAGGACCTTTCCCACGAATGGTAATATAATCTGGCTCGTAATTATTTTCAAAATCGATACCCATACGACTTTTCGGCAAATCACGAACATGTCCCTTACTTGCAATAACCTTATAGTTTTTACCTAGGTAACGTTCGATCGTTTTACCTTTCGCAGGCGATTCTACAATTACTAAATACTTATAAGCCAAATAAAAACTCCTCTCTGTAATTTACTTCTTTATTTATAATCATTTTCATTTTCTAAAATCGTTACATATCATAGGACAACTTACAGGGTCTTGTCAACTACTATATTTTATTTTCGGAAAAGTTTCTACTATATAACACTTTATTTTATTAAATATAGAACCATTCTTTCAGAATATCTTCCGCTTGTAGCGTTAAAATTCCGCCTAATTGTATCAATCGATTTCCACCTTCTGAGTTCTGATGAAAAATACCTCCAGGAACCGCAAATACATCTCGATTTTCATCAATTGCATTATAGGCCGTAATTAAACTACCACTTCTTTTCTTCGCTTCGACAACGAGTACGCCGCGACTTAAACCAGCAATGATCCGATTTCGTTCTGGGAAATGATGTTTAAAAGGTTTTGCGCCTACCGGATATTCACTCAAAACGAGATGGCTTTCTTCCATTTCTGTTTGAAGGTCGCTATTCTCATATGGATACTTTCGATCCAATCCTGTTCCAATCACGCCAATTGTCCGACCCCCATTTTGAATACAGGTGTGATGAGCATGGGCATCTATTCCTCGAGCTAGTCCACTAACAATCCCAATTTTTTTATTTGTTGTCTCAAAAAGTGGTGGCAAAATTTTATTTAGTGCTCTTACTCCATAATCCGAATTGTCCCGCGCGCCGACGACTCCAAGCCAATCATGTTGTTGAACCAAAGTAAAATTCCCTTTATAAAATAAAACAACAGGAGGATAAGCAATTTCACTTAATACAGATGGATAATCCTCAGAAAGTATCGTAGTCCACCCAATACCTAAATCCTGATAATTTTTCAATTCTGCACCCACATCAAGGGCTTCTAAATAACGTACAAAAGAAGCCTTCTTTTCAGTCGAAAGCTTCTTTATCAATTTTGTTTGCGTAGTACGCGTTTCTTTTTCCTCTGGAAGTTGACGCCATACAAAAGTTTCCGCCATTTCATAAAACAAACGGTACTTCTCTTGAACATTCAAATTTGAATACGTCCCCAATACAAATAACCATTCATTCATCGAAAGTTTTTTTCCCATAATTAGCCTCTTTCTTCATTCTATATATAGTTTTTAAAAAATGTCTTCTATATATATAATTTGCAAAAAAATGGGATTTCCGCGAAACTATTTTAAATTATTTTTGACTGGAGCGAAGGAAACGCGATGTATAGGCGTTACTCCCAATTTTCCTAAAGCATCTAAATGTTCCTTTGTACCGTAACCTGCATTCTTTACAAAGCCATATCCAGGATAAAGGTCATCATATTCGACCATCATTTCATCACGAGTCACTTTGGCGATAATACTTGCGGCTGCAATACTATTACTGCGCATATCACCTTTAACCAAAATTTCTTCGGGCAAACCAGTATTTAATTTCACTGCATCCACTAATAAAAAATCAGCAGGAGTAGCTAATTTTTCTATCGCTTGTTTCATAGACATTTTTGATGCTTCTAATATATTATAGCGATCAATCTCTTCCGCAGTAACCACGCCGATGCCCACCGAAATTGCTTTATTTTGAATTTCTAAAAACAATTCATTTCGCTTCTTCAACGATAATTTCTTCGAATCATTTAAACCTAAAATAGGTTTAGCTGGATCTAAGATAACAGCCGCTGACACAACCGGTCCAGCAAGTGGTCCCCGACCAACTTCATCCAGCCCAGCAATAAATCGATAACCAAGTTGTCCAGCTTTTTGTTCGAATTGATTCATTTCGACAAAGCGTTCCTCTAACAAACTTTCCGCTTCTCTTTCTTTAAACCAACTCTTCAAGGCCGCTTGAACACCTTTTCGTTCATCCGCTTGACACGTATGGATAAAAGGATTATTTAGATCGGTAATTTCTTGTAATTGTTCTTTGATTTCCTTAATTGTTTTCTTCATCAAGCATCAAATCCTCTGGCTTCTCAAATGACATTCGCCCTAATTTTCCATCCCTAATTTCCTTCAACAACATTTCGGCACCGCGATCATAATCGTCAAAGTAGCCTCGATTTTTCGTGATAAGCAATAGGAGTTCTGGTGCACCTAATTCGACTTCAAGTGCTTCGTTAAAGTGATAACGTTCAGCCAATGCACCCGGATAATTTTCCACAAGGTAATCAATCGCATAAATTGCGATATCATCCTTATAATATATCGTATCTTTTATCGCACCTGTCAAAGCCAAGCGTTGACCGATACGTTGATCCTCAAATTTTGACCATAAGATCCCTGGAATATCTAGTAGCTCTAATTGTTTTTTATACTTAATCCATTGCTGGGCCTTTGTCACACCCGGACGATTCCCTGTTGACGCAATATTTTTTCCAGCAAATCGATTGATTAATGTGGATTTTCCAACATTTGGAATCCCAACCGTTACCGCACGAATAGCTCGCTCCTTCAATCCTTTTTCTTCTCTTTTATTCGCATCGTCTTGTAAAACATTGCGCGCCGCATCAATAATTTTATCAATCCCTTGTGCGGATTTCCCATTAAACATCACCGTTTCAATGCCTTGATTTTTATAATAGTTGACCCACTGATTCGTGATATTTGGATCAGCCAAATCTGGTTTCATCAAAATTAATACTCTTGGTTTATTTTGAATCAGGTCGGCTAAATCTGGATTCCTCGAGGCATTCGGAATACGCGCATCGACCAATTCAAAAATCACATCAACTAAAGGTAATTTTTCTGTCAGCTCACGTTTCGCTTTCGCCATGTGACCTGGATACCATTGAATGATTGCCATGTTAATCTCCTTCATTTCATAAAATGACCGTGCCAGCAGAGTCGCCAACACGGTTTAACGTTTTCTATCTAATTATTCCAATACACCAAAATCTTCTATTGGCCAATATCGTAAAACTACTTTTCCGATTATCGATTCGTCTTCAATGAAGCCAAAACTACGACTGTCTCGTGAATTTAAACGATTATCACCTAACACAAAATATTGTCCCTCTGGAACTGTCTCAACACCTAATAATGTCTGTAAGTTGAAATTTCCTGAAGAATAATAAGCTACATTTTCACTTGAATAATCAAGATAATATTCATCGACAGCTTCGCCATTTAAATACAAAACATCTTCACGATATTCAATCGTATCCCCTGGCAAGCCAATGACACGCTTTATAAATAGTGTTTCATCCGTTTCATCTGGCGGAGGAAAAACAACAACGTCAAATCGTTCGACATTTGAATATTTATTGAGTAACAAATAATCACCATGGTGCAAAGTTGGAACCATAGAATCTCCATCGACAACAACTGGTGCATAAAAATAGCGATGAACTACGAAAAATGCTACAAATAAAAATGCAATATATAAGACCGTAGAAAGCAGTTCTTGAAAACCTGATTTTTTATTTCTTTCTTTATTTTTGTTGCCTCTTTTAGACGTATGTCTTTCGCTGCGTGGAGGCAAATCTGTTTGATTATCCTTCATCTTAGTCGCCTCAAATCCTTATAATCAATTGCGTAATTTATAATAACATATTTTATCACAAATTTCATTTTCAAAGTGTTATCGTTTGAATATAAGTTGATTGTAAAAAAACTAGTCAATAGCTAAAAGCCCTATCGACTAGCTCCATTTATGTTTATTGCAAACCGGTTAAAGCTGC
>CAZTEC010000006.1:0-14301 GCA_964612765.1 uncultured Carnobacteriaceae bacterium | reverse complement strand
TTACCAAAAGTCGTACTTCCGTATATTGGAATTCCAACCGAACGCATAGCTCCAGCAAGAATTTCTGAAGCACTCGCACTTCCTTCGTCCACTAAAAGGACTGCATCACCTTCATACTTAAAGGTCCCATACTCTTCGGAAGCGACGTAGACAATCGGCTCTTCATCGTTACGATTTTGTGTCATCGTCAGCGGACTACCATTTGGAACAAAAATGTTTGAGATTTGCATCGCTGATGTTAACAAACCACCCGGATTACCACGAACATCAAAAATAATTTTCTCGATGCCTTGTTCTTCCAATACTTGAATGGCTTCGACCGTTTCTTCATACGTTGGTGTGTTAAAATTCGTAATATTAACATACCCAATCGCGGGGTCCGATTCGTCGACTTCATAATAAACAGTTTCTAATGGAATCGTCGCTCGTGTAACAGACAGAGTAAAACGATCTTCGCCTCGTTGAATGAGAAGTTCAACGTCTGTGCCTTCTGGTCCACGAATTAAAGCGACCGCTTCATTGATCGTCAACTCCGCCACAGATTCACCATTCACTTCAACAATTAAGTCGTTTGGCTGTAAACCTGCTGCTTCCGCTGGTGAATTTGCGATAGGAGAAACAATCCGAACGAATTCGCCATCCTTCATGACCTCAGCACCAATTCCTTGGAAAGAACCCGACACATCTTCTTCAAAGGAAGCTGTTTCTTCTTCATTTAAATATTCGGTATACGGATCCCCAATGGAACTGGCCATCCCGTTTAACGCACCTTCGATTAATAATTCGCTGTCTAATTCCTCGTAATAGCTGGATTGCAGAATCGTTAATAACTTATTCACGCTCTCTAAATCGCCGGACTGACCAAAGAGATACTGAGTGTTTTCATCAGAAAGTAAGTCGCTAGAACTCGTCTCTTCTTCCTGCTCCGTTGCGGTCATAAAATACTGACTCCCAATAAAAGAGGCACCTGCACCCACTAGCAATGCCAGAAGCAGAGAAATAATAAATGTCATTTTACTTATTTTGAATTGATTCGTTTTCTTTTCGTCTGAATTCATCTCAGTATCCACTCTCTCTCAAACTATTTCTTAGTTGTGTTCGATAACTGTTTCTAAAGCAATCACGATCATATCATCAAAAGTGCGTTCGCGTTCTTCAGCGGTTGTCTCTTCTCCTGTATAAATGTGATCACTGATTGTTAGGATGGCTAATGCTCTACGTTGATGTTTTGCTGCGATGGTATATAAAGCTGCTGCTTCCATTTCCGTTGCCAACACACCGTACTCTGCTAATTTTCGTTTATCTAATTCATCATTGTAGAAACGGTCAGCTGTTAACACATTCCCAACTTTTACTTCATAATCATTCGCGATTCCTTTTTCATATGCTGTTTTTAACAAGCCAAAGTCAGCTAAAGGTGCGAAGTCGACTTGGTTATTAAATGTTTGGCGGTTAATAAACGAATCTGTTGTTGCTCCTTGCGCTAAAACAACGTCTCTAACGTGAACATCATCTTGCATCCCACCTGCTGAACCAACGCGTACTAAAATCTCACAATCAAAATCACGAATTAATTCTTCGACATAAATACTAATCGATGGCACACCCATCCCAGTTCCTTGAACCGAAATCGACACACCTTTATATGTACCTGTAAATCCAAACGCATTTCGAACGGTATTATATTGTTTGACATCGTCTAAAAATGTTTCCGCAATATATTTTGCGCGTAGCGGATCCCCTGGTAATAAAACAATTTTTGCGATATCGCCTTTCTCTGCTCCAATATGTGTACTCATGTTACATTCTCCTTAAAAATATTTTTTATATCTTAATACTTTATTTTTCACTATGAAGCACTTGGTATCTTTCCCAAGCCTCATCAAAAATAGTCATTGACGGAAGATAATCGCCACTTAATTCGAGATGTCGACTCACTTCATCATAATCTTCCGATTGTTTTGGAAATGTACGATCTTTAAATGCCTCATTTGCAAATAAAGTAATGTCATCTTTTTTATATGGGTCTCTTTCAGTCATTAAATACTGATAAAAACTCATTTCCATACTTTCACCCACTCACTTCTCTCGATAGTCAGATTATTTATTCTCTGCCACCCAGTTTGATCGTTCTTCTTTTTCTCGTTGATAGCGCTCCGGATTCTTCTTATAAAAATCCTGATGCTCTTCTTCCGCTTCATAAAAAGTCGGCGCTTCTTCAATCGTCACCACAATCGGTGCAGAATATTTTCCGCTCGCTTCGAGGGCTTGTTTCGATTCGAGCGCTATTTGTTTTTGCGCATTCGAATAATAATAAATGACTGGACGATAACTTTCCCCGCGATCCATAAATTGACCACCTACATCTGTTGGATCTGTTACTTGCCAATAAATTTCAAGCAGATCTTCATAAGACATGACAGCCGGATCAAACGTAATTTGGACCACTTCCTTATGTCCAGTCGTTTGTGTAATCACTTGTTCGTACGTCGGATGTTCAACATGGCCGCCTGCATAACCAGAAATGACCGACTCAATCCCAGGCTGCGTATCAAACGGTTGAATCATACACCAAAAACAACCACCCGCAAATAAAGCAATTTCCATTCTAAAACTCCTCTATTGGTTGGACGATTCAGTCAACGAATCGACCGCATTCATTTGATTAAAAATTGTTTCATCAATATACAAATTCATTTCAATCGTATCGTGTGGCAAATCAATGCGTACCATCTCTACTCGAATATTGTGTGCCACGCTCAATTCATTTAAATTGATGGTAATACTCGCATCATCACCATTTACACTCACGTATTCTGGAATCTCAAGTTGATTCGCCATCAGATTAATCACTGCACTGACCGGCAAAGATAAACCGCCAATCTGAACAGACTGCCCTCTTAACTGTACATTCCCATTTTCAAGTACAAAGGGAACAAAAGAAAGCGTAAACGGCACCGAAAATTGAAAAACTTCAAGCTCTCCGATAATATTTAACGAATCATCGAGTGTAACCACGTATTGTTCATTCGTTTCATTCGACTCTTCAAAATAAGTCGTCAAAAACGCTTGGATAAATTGTTCTGCATCTTGGCGATTAGTCGTTGTGCCTAAAACCATTTCAGTTTCTTCTGGCGTTACCACCTCAAGATTCGGTTCATTTTCATTTACGGGTTGAACCAAGCGAACGAGCTGAAATAATCCAAAGACAAGAAGTAGAACTAATACAATAAACGCCCACTTCCACCAATTGGTTGTACGTTTCGATTTCTCTTTTCTACTCTCAGCCATATTATTTTTCCACATCCTCTGGGAACAAATCGACAAATTGTTTGCGTTCATAGATTAAGAAACGATGTGGATGCTTATTTCTTTCATCCAAAATACCATCCGTTACATCGATACAGCGGAAATTCTTATAATCCATTGATGTCATATAAGTATCCCCATCAAATGTTTCATCAATGACTGTTCGATACAAATAATTGACCTCATCTTTGAACATTTCAAATGCTGAAATGCCTCCAATGACATGAATGGGTTGTTCAATTTGATTCGATTTAAGATAAGTCAGTACGTCTTCTTTTGTATGACAAATCACTGCGCCATCCGCTTGATAGTCTTTGTTGTTCGTTAATACAATATTGATTCGATTTTTTAACGGTCGATTCGGAATACTTTCATAGGTTTTTCTGCCCATGACGACCACGTCGCCTATTGTGACTTCTTTAAAAAATTTCATATCTGCCGGAAGATTCCACGGCAAATGCCCCTCTTTTCCAATTAACCCATTACTATCCTCTGCCCAAACAAATGTCACATACGGTTTGTTGGACAACTTCCTATCCGGACCTTCTGCATGTTCACCCATAATTTTCTTTCTCCTTTAATTCATCCTCACACCGCAATCGGTGCACGAATCCCTTTTTCTGGTTTATAATCAATAACTTTAATGTCATCCACATCAAAATCAAAAATGCTTGTTTTTTCTTGGTTTAATTCTAATTGCGGTAAAGCTTTTGGCGCTCTTGAAAGCTGCAATTGAATTTGATCCATATGGTTAGAATAAAGATGCGCATCGCCTAAGGTGTGTACAAACTCGCCCACTTCTAATCCCGTCTCATGTGCAATTAAATGTGTGAGTAAGGCATAACTTGCGATGTTAAAAGGGACACCTAAAAAGACATCCGCACTTCTCTGATACAATTGACAGCTCAATTTACCATCCGCCACATAAAATTGGAAGAGTGTATGACAAGGCGGCAACGCCATATCATCTACTTCATCTGGATTCCAAGCAGAAACAATATGTCTTCTTGAATCTGGCGAATGTTTGATGGACTCGATCACTTTACTCATTTGATCAATCGATCCGCCATCTGCTGTTGGCCAAGAACGCCATTGCGCCCCATACACATTACCTAAACTACCAAATTTTTCAGCGAAGTCCTCATCATTTAATACACGGTCTGTAAATTTTTTCATCTCTGCTTGATAGATTTCGTTAAAAGCTTCATCCGCTTGCGCGCGTAATCCGAAATCTGTCATATCTGGCCCTGTATAATCGTCACTTTCCACATAACGTTCAAAAGCCCACTCGTCCCAAATATGATTATTGTTTTCTAATAAATAACGAATATTCGTATCCCCTTTTAAAAACCACAACAATTCAGATTTGATTAAACCAAAAGCGACTCTTTTTGTCGTCAATAATGGAAAACCTTCACTCAAATCAAATCGCATTTGATGACCAAAAATAGAAGTCGTTCCTACACCTGTACGATCACCCTTAACCGTACCTTCATCTAAAATCTTCTGCGCTAAATCTAGATATTGCTTCATACATTCTCCCCTCTATTCATTCACAAATTGACTTAAATATTCCCAGCGACTATATTTTTCATCTAATTTTTCTTGGCTAGCCGTTTTCTCTTTAAATAAATCGCCCACTTTTCCATAATCACTGCCTGCTTTAATAATTTCTGCGTCAAGTTCTTCAATTGTCATTTCTAACGTCATAATTTCATCTTCAATCGTTGCCCATTCTTTTTCTTCCATGTAACTCAATTTTACTTTTTCTTTTGATTTCTTTTCAGGTACTTTTTTGTGTGCAACTTTTGTCGATACTTTTGGTTCAGCTTTTATTTGCTCTTCCTTCTTGAAGTACTCATCCGCTGTCCCAAAGAATTCTTCGATCTGTCCATTGCCTTCAAAGACTAATAATTTATCCGTAATTTTATCCAAGAAATAACGGTCATGCGAAACGACAATGACTGCGCCAGGAAAATTTTCGATATATTCTTCTAACACATTCATCGTATCAATATCTAAATTATTTGTCGGCTCATCCAGCAGTAAAACATTTGGACGTTCCATCAAAATACGGATTAAATATAACCGACGTTTTTCGCCACCAGATAATGAACGAATATAGGCCCCATGTTGACTCCGCGGAAACATAAATTGTTCAAGTAGTTGCGAAATATTTACGTGCGTACCATCTTTTCTAGACACTTCATCCGCAATTTCTTGCAGATAATTAATCACACGTTTGTCGCCAGGTACTTCAATATTATCCTGTTGGAAATAACCCACGCGTACGGTTTCACCTGTAATCACTTCGCCTGTATCCAAAGACAAATTCCCTGTCAATAGATTCAATACGGTTGATTTTCCTGACCCGTTCGCCCCCGTAATACCGATTCGATCGTGTGTCTGTACAATATAATTAAAATTGTCCAAAATCACTTGATCGTCAATCAAATAAGAAGCATTTTTCATTTCATAGACTTGCTTACCCAAACGTGAAGTCGCCAAGTCAAAGGAAAGATTAAATTGGGACGTTGACTGATTCACTTGACCTTTTAATTTTTCAAAGCGTTCTATTCGTGCTTTTTGTTTTGTCCCTCGCGCACGCACTCCTTCACGCATCCAAGCCAATTCTTGTTTAAACAATTGGCGATCTTTATGTCTCGCTGATGCCAATTGTTCTTCACGAACTGCTTTTTCTTCCACATATTTTTGATAGCTGCCAGAATATTCTTGTAGCGTGCCATTCTCTAATTCCACAATTTTATCGACAATTCGATCTAAGAAATAACGATCGTGCGTGACGACCAACAAGGCACCTTTATAATTGGTCAAATAATTTTCTAGCCATTGAATCATTTCAAAATCCAAATGGTTTGTCGGCTCATCAAGAATAAGTAAATCAGGTGTTTGAATGAGTACTTGTGCCAACGCTACTCTTTTTTGTTGACCACCTGACATCGAACCAATTGTCTGGTTTAAATCGTTAATGCCTAAGATCGATAAAATTCGTTTCGCACTTGCATCCGCATTCCATGCATCCGAAACGTCCATCGCTTGCTGGGCTTTCGTAAATTGTTTTTGAATAGTTTCATTATTTGGGTCAGCATTTAATTTGACCAACAGTTCTTCATAAACTCTCACAGCTTGCATAATTGGAGAGTTTCCTTCAAAAACAGTTGCCAATACTTTTAAATCTGGATCTAAATCTGGTTCTTGACTGAGGTAACCAATTTGATAGTCCCCTGGTTTAGTGAGGATTCCTTGGTCTGAATCCATTTTTCCACCTAATATTTTGAGAAATGTGGATTTCCCATTTCCGTTCCGTCCAATTAAACCCACTTTTTCTTCGTTAAAGATCGAAAAATCAATCTGGTTGAATAATTGTTTTGTTCCAATTGTATGGGATAGCTTTTCAATTTTCAGTTCTTTCAAAAAGATCTTCCCTTCTAATAAAATAATCTCTAACATTTTAACACAATTACGTCTCGATTTACATTTTTTCAACAAGGGATTACACAATTTCAATTTTCTTTAAATCTCATCAAATAACTGCAAGTATAATGGAACAAAATTGACTTGAATTCCGCATTTCTTTATAATTAATGTATAAACCGCATTACAAATATGGCGATTGAATTAGATATGGGGGATTACTATGACAAATAGAGGCATAGTTAAATGGTTCAGTAACATAAAAGGATATGGATTTATTGAATATGACGACACCCAAGAAATATTTGTTCATTTTACAGGCATTCAAAAAGATGGCTATCGCACATTAAAAACAGGTCAACATGTTGAGTTCGATGCAATTGAAGGTGCTCGTGGAATGCAAGCAACAAATGTAACCATCATCGAAAAAAATGCGGACGAAGAAACACTCGATTAAATGTAAAACCGGTTAGAGCTTTTACTCTAGCCGGCTTTTTTCATTTGCTTTCTTGTACATAGCATGGAATCTCTGGATAATGGTGCATCAACCAATTCATTAGAATCGTTTTATTTTTTTCTTTTAAATACAAAACGAGGATGGCTTGATCATTTGACATGAGTTCAACTCGAGTGCCTGATGCATAAAACAAGAAGGCGTCTACTGTTCTCATTTCGATCGTATCTTTACGGAAAAAATGAAAATAATAAGTGGAGAGTGTGTCTTCTTTAATTTTGAAATAACTTTTATGCTTCAATACGATTAAAGCAATTGCAATTAAGGCGAACGCTACTGTAAACCAATTAAAGGTCAATAAATTAGATGCAAAAACATAAGCGATGCCAATGCAAATAAAAATGAGCGAATATAAGATAACCTCATATGCTAACTCAATTTTCATATGTAGTTTTAAGGTTTTATTTTTCATATCAGATTATTCTCACAATTCTAAAAGGTAGGTGCACATTTGATACGATTATATTCAGATGCCGCTGTCAACGGAAACCCTGGTTCAGCCGGTGTTGGTTTATTAATTTTAAAAGATGATCAACAGTTTCAATTAGCTATCCCACTTGATGGACAATGGAATAATCATCATGCTGAATTTCAAGCGGTGATCCTTGGTTTAGAATGGTTAATCGAAAACCAACACACAGATGAAATGATATTTATCTACACAGATAGTCAGATTGTCGTAGAGTCGATCGACAAAGGCTATGCTAAAAATCCTGAAACCATTAACTATCTCCAACAAATTTTGAATCATATGGAGCAGTTCCAACTCATTCAAGTCAGTTGGCTAGCAGAAGGTCGCAATAGGGGCGCAGATCATTTAGCTCGGCAAGCATTACGAAAGGCAACCTCTTAGTGTCACATATTCTACCATATAATATAACGATTATTTTAGAAAGTTTTGTGACTTTTTTAAGCGTTTCATTTGAGAATTTCTATTTCAATAGCTATAAATAGGAGGACCTCATGCATTTAGACAAATTAGACACCCTTATCCAACAATGGTTAAGAAAAACAAAAGAACTAATCACTGACACTTCAAAAGTATACATAGAAGAAAAAGCTGATTTTAGAGATTTGGTTAGTACGGTAGATCGCACTGTGCAAGAATTTTTAATTCAGAACATACATACTTTGCCTGGGGAACAAAACATTTTAGCTGAAGAAAATCAGCAACAAACAAACGAGACGCAGGCGGAACATTTATGGATTATCGACCCCATTAATGGCACAGCAAATTTTCTCAAGCAAAGCAAAGACTATGGTGTGATGGTTGCTTATTTTCAACATGGTGATCCAAAATTAAGCTACCTCTATGATGTCGTTAATGATCAATTAACTGTCGCTAAAGAAAATGTCGGCGTCTTTATGAATGCGCAAAAATTAAATCCACCCCCTGCTCTAACTATCGAGGATTCTTTTGTTTCAATCGACCCACGAAAAACATTTCAGCAAAATGTTTTTAGGAAAGCTGCAGAGCAATCCTTTGATTTACGCTTTTTAGGAAGTACGATTACCGATTGTCTTCGCGTTATTAACGGACAATTTGGTGCTTCGTTAAATTCTTCTTCTGAGCCTTGGGAGCGTGCGCCTCTCATTTTATTTGCGCAAGAGTTAGGACTAGAAATGAAGTAATTTGACTGTACACCTCCTACTCTTCTGGGGAGCGAATCTTATTATTTTGGGAGCCCACTGATTTATTCCGCCATTTTGGACAATTAGTTAATCCCCTTATAGATATCATTTTGAAAACATTTACAACAACGTTATAATAAGATAAAATATATGGGCACAAACTTTAATATTGTACATTCTTCGTTAGTTTTGTATAATAAGTTGTATAAAATTTAAATATTTGTTTATATATTACCAAATATAAATACTGGAGAATCAGAGAATGAATATTGGAGAATTAGTTAGAACTAGACGTAAAGAACTGAATATGACTCAAGTTGAATTGGCGGAAGATATTTGTACTCAAGCGATGGTCAGTAAAATTGAACAAGGATTGATTAATCCAAGTAGTCAATTAATTAAGAAAGTTGCTGATCGTTTAAGTATTTCAGTATCTTATTTTTATGAAGATGAAATGGAAGAAATTGAAATTCAAAATCTAGAAAAAGATATCCGTTTCCTTCTACATAAGCAAGATGTGAAGGAACTTAGAAAAGTACTCAAAGATAATAAAGAAAAGTTTTATAACTCTGAAAAAGAGGACCACATTCTTTTTTATGACATTTCAGTTGAAATGACAAAGTATTTAGATACACGTGATGAACAAAGATTGTTAAATTATTTAACTGAAACGTTAGTCGAAACAGCACCAGCAGCAAGATTTTATCCGAATATTTTAAGCTTAATTGGTATCGCTTATTACATTGCAAATGATTACGATCATGCAAGAAGTTACTTAGAAGATGCCTTTGCTAAAATGAACGATTACATCGATCCAGAGATTAGAGCGCGCAATCACTTCTTCTATTCTCTTACACTAGAAGCATTAGGCGAAATAGATGAAGCATTAGAGATCACGAATCGAACGATTGAAGGTCAAATTCGTAAACAATCATTGTTTTTACTTGGCTATTTACTCAATCTAAAAGGACGATTATTAATTAAACAAGAGAAACACAGCGAAGGCTTGGAAGCATTGAATCATTCCCTAAATCTTTTCGAATTAATGGATGTTCAAACAATGATTCCAGTAGTGAAAGATGCAATCGAAAAAACGAGTCATTAAAACAGTTCATTAATAAAAACGCCACACAACTTTTAATCATTTGAGTGGCGTTTTTTTATTTAATTAATTTATGCAAACTTTTTTCAAAATGTACGCCATAATCAATCGGATGCTCATCGTTCATTGTTTCAACAATCGCCTCTGAAACAAAGTTTACTGCTGAATCTAAAGAACCTTTAGCATCCCCGCTTCGCATGAATTCCCCAACAAAAACACTCGCGAATACATCCCCAGTTCCATGGGAATGTCGTTGGATATAATTAGAAAGGCTCGTATAAACTTCCCCACTTGATTTGCGAATCGTGGCACCCATTTGATTCCCTGCCATAACGCCCGTAAGGATGATATTTTTTGCGCCTAATTTTTGTAACTCCTTTCCTATTTGAATACGTTCATCTTCTGAGAAGTCCAAGGTTTTAACATCCATCCCTAACATAAAACAAGCTTCAGAATAGTTCGGTAAAATATAATCCGCTATTTCAATGAGAGGATGCTGCGCCTTCGCATAGCGTTCATCGAATCCCGGATAATATTCCCCCTCATCCGCAAAGACGGGATCCACAAATAGAAGTCCATCCTCTTTCAAAATATAAGGAATTGTCTCAATTAACAAATCGATATGTTCTTCTTTTCCTAAATAGCCCGTATAAATCGCATCAAATCGAATACCCATTTTCATCCAATGAGCAACGGTTGCTTTCATGTGATCAAATAAATCTAACGTCACATAGTCCGAAAAAGTTGGACCCGTGTGCGTCGAAAGAATAGCAGTCGGCAAAATTGATCCTGTCGAACCACACGCTGAAATAATTGGCAAGACCACTGTTGTTGAACATTTCCCAAAACTTGAAATGTCTTGAACAATTAAAATATTTTTCATTCCTATCCCCTTAACTAACAAACTATAATTCTAAAATAGCAATCGCTCGAACGGGTGAACCGTCCCCTTCTTTAATTTTTAACGGTAGCCCAACAAAAAGAAACGTTAAATTATAAGGTACTTGACCTAAATTTATCAAATTTGTGAATGTAACGATTTGATTGTGTAACAATTTTCTTTCCAGAGCTTCAGAAATGTTCCCCGCAATAAATGGTGCACCTGACTGAATAATTTTCTCAAATAAATCGACATCCGCTTTTTCATCAAAAATTAAGCCCACACCTTTTGGAAAAGGCTGGTTCACCTTTACTTTTGAAGCAAATCCAATAAATTGTTCAAGCGAAATCTCATCAATCGTTTTTCCGTCTGGATCCATATGACTAAATGCATCGACATGTGTTCCAGTATGTGTGCCCATCGAAAGTTTCCTTAACACATAATCATCCGCTTTAAAATTGTGTGTCTGTTCAATTTTTACTTCTGGATCACCGGGATAAACTTCCATCCCATCGTAAATATTCTTAGTTAGGTCGATTATTTTCATTGAAGATGCCTCCTCTATTTTGGTTCGCACCAATTATATCGGAATTACTTAAACATTTCATTGGTCAATTGTACAATAATAGTTGAACAGCCCAAGTTCGCTAAAAAATAGTGAAACTTGGGCTGATGGTACTATTCAGATTAAAGTTAATTAAATACAGCTTAATACAAATAAGGTTTCGCTGGCAATACATCGTTAATATATATGGAATCATACGGTAGTTCTTCAAGGACTTCTAAAAAATCTTCTGCTGTCGCATAAACAAGTACGCCATATATTTCTATACCATTCGTTTCGACATAATCTAAAGCGTGCGCATAAAATTCATTTTTGTTTGACCTTTCTTCAAAAAATTCAACAAATTCATCTCGTTCACTAATATATTTTAAACGGGATTTAAAATGTTCTTCATGATATTCGGCAACTTCTTCAAATGTTGAAGAACCACTTTGCATCATGAAATCAACGAGAAAAAAATACGGGTACTCTTCCGGATCCGGTCGAAAAAACAAACTATAGTCACCTGGATCCGGATTAAAACCAATTAACCAATTCGGTTGATCTTCTTTCCATCTTGTTCCTGGTTCCGTTACATGGACCCCCACCCAATCAAAGTTTAAATTACTATATTCCTCTTTCAAGTTTAATAATTCTGCCATCGATAAATCTTTTCCAAAAACGAGATTCATCGAAACATACGATGACGGAGCCAATTCTTCCAAAGATTGTAAAGTCGTTTCATTCTGATCTTCAATTTGTTTATCGATCAACTTTAGTGCAGCCTCATCCTCATAACCAGTCATCGGGTAATAAATAGTACTGAACCCAGCATTCTTATCATTTTTATAAGAATAGTAATTATGATCTTGTGCAGAAATGAATCGATTTCTCGTTAAAGTTCTTGTAAAATCATGAACTTCCTCTGTGAATGAATCATAAACTCCATAATACAAATCATAGGTTCCAAAACCTTTAGAGTCAGGATTAGCTAATTGTACAAAATAATTTCCAGGTTCATTTAAACTAATTGATGCGGCCATGTCATAAATATAGTCTTCAGATTGACCAAGCAATTCCTCTTCCACAGGTTGTGAAATGGTTGTCGGATCATAGTAGAATTGATCGACTATTCGTGAGCCAACGATAAATACAGCGATATACAATCCGACCACAATCAAAACAGCCGTTAGAACGACTTTTCTTAGTCTCTGGTTGACTACTTTTTGAATACTTTCAGTCTCTTCTGCTTCTTCCGCTTCACGTTCAAATAATTTTTCCGGAATATTTTCTGCATAATACTCCTCAATCGCCTCATACTTACTTAACTCTCTCTCGATCATTTCAATTTCGTCTGGCGAAGCGTTCCCTTCTTGGTAACGCTTAAATATTTCTTTAAAATTCATACGAATCCTCCTTTAATAGCTTGCCAAGTTTTTTACGCGCACGATATAAAATCGTTTTGGCATTCGTTTCTGTTCGATTAATGGTTAGCGCAATTTCACGAATCGTCAAATTCGAAAAATAATACATAAAGAGAACTTCACGATAAACGACAGGTTCCAAATGAATGAGATGGTGATACAATCTTTGATTGCGTTCATTTTGTATGTTACGTTTGAGCGGTTCTAAAGTTTTGGCATCCGCTAAAAATGGTGTATGCTTTTCTATCGTCACCGACTCATTTTCTTTTCTCAGTTGGTCGATATAATGATTTTTCAATATTCGAAACAACCAGAACTTAAACGATTCCTTTTGAATCGCAGGATGATTTGAAGCTATCAATGCCTTAAAGAAAGTTTCACCCACCAAATCTTTCGCTAGCTCTTCATCTCTACAGAGACTTAACGCATATAAATAAAGTTCTTTGTAATATTTTTTATAAATTTCGTCCAGTAATTCCGACTTCATGAGGAACCTCCCTTCACTATATATACGTATTATATTTTAAAAGGTTACACATTATTTCTAAAAATTAAAAACTTATACCTTTCTATCATGAAAGAATATGAGCTCTGGAACTTCTTAATTAACAATTAGATAAATAGTTTTCTATTGATTCAAACAATTCTTTCTCGTTCAAGAAATAGAATTCAAATACTCGAACTGTGTTAAAATCAATCCTTTCTTTAAATATTTCTGATTTTCATAATTTTTTGGTATTGAATAGTCAGCGTGTCATTGAACTGTCTGATCAATTTCTATATTTTCTGTTGTTTTTAATTCCTATACTGCGATCTGATATAAAGCAACAAATATGAGTAACAAGCATTTACAACTTTATTGCATAATTTAATTTCTCCTATTTTTTATTTGTATCGTACAGATGATAAATAGTTCAATAAAAAAATAATAACCCTAACAGACTATATTCCCTCCGTTTTACCAAATCATTCATATATGAATAGACTTGTTTTAATTCATCGTCATTATTATTTGTTAGTAAGTCCATTATTGAACAGTTTAACTTCTCAGCAATCGCTTCGAGCAAATCAATATCTGGTGAAAGCTGTTTCTTCTCAATTTTTGAAATCATTCCTTGACTGGCGATTCCATCAGCTAACTCAGATTGTGTATATTTTTTTCTTAGTCTTATTCTTTTAATGTTTTCTGCGTAATTCAACTTTTTCCATCCTTTTAAAAATATTCTCTGAATAGTATACAATGTTTTTTTTATAAAAAAATATTTATAGTATCTTTAGAATATCATTTGATGAAATATTCTATTAATGATAATGGAATACCTACAAACGAAAGACCACCAATTGCTTTTACATTAGAGAAGTAAAATTCTATCTTTCTTTACAAGATGATACTTTCGACCATCATTAAAACTCCTTAATACAGTATTGAAAATAACTAACTCACAATGAAACAATCTGAAA
>CAZTEC010000005.1:0-55052 GCA_964612765.1 uncultured Carnobacteriaceae bacterium | reverse complement strand
TTAAAATGAGTGCGTAAGTGAATTAAAAGAAGGAGGAATTAATGATGGCGATACGATATGTTTCAGAGATTAAGCCGGTGAACGAAAAGGTAATCGGAACCTCAGTTACAGGGAAAGCTGAATTAATTGATGAAGGTGACGTGCTGAAAATTAAGATTGAAGCAACAGGAACGCCTCCGAATATGATGCATTGGAGTCATTTCCATGGCTTTACTGATGGTAAAAAAGGACGAGTGCCTACTTTAGCGGATGACACAAATGGTGATGGAATCATTGACTTACCCGAACTTTATGCAGTTGCGGGTCAAACGATGGTCCCTTTTGATGATGCGCCACACAATATGCATATTCCTCACGACAATTATCCGCATGCGGATGCAGATGGCAATTGGAACTACGAATTCGAAATCCCAGTAAAAGAATTAAAAGCAAAATTCAAAGAAAAATTTGGGACAGAAGATTTACAATTAGAAACGCGTACCGTTTTAATTCATGGTGTGCCAAAAACTATCGACCTTCCGGATACAGTTGCCGGTACTGTTAAAGAGTACGGTCCACACACCACTTTACCTATTGGTGTCGGAGAAATCGAACGCGTCGACTAGAAGCGAAGAGTTAAATGAAATAGTTAGTAAGATTAAGACCTTTTAAAGTTTGTTCTCAGGCAGACTTTTGAAGGTCTTTTTGATATTTGATGAATAATTTTCTATTTGATTTGACATGTGAATACATTAGCAGTATTATAATGTTAATAACATATGAAATTATATTCATATGTATCGTAATCATTACGATTTACAGAATAAAATATAGAAAAGGAGTATTCATGATGAGTCAAATACACGAATCACACGAAAATCACGATCATAGTCATACCAGTAGCTGTGGTCATGAGCACGGACATGGGAAGTTACCAGTCATTTTATACTTTGTTGGCTTAGCTTTAACGTTGATAGCCTTATTTATCAGTGATGAATACACAACTTTGAAGAATGTCCTTTTCGCTCTCGCAACAATTTCAGCGGGCTATCATGTTGTCGTTCTCGAGGGAATTGGTGAGACGATTGCGAATACAAAAGCGAAAGGTAAATTTACACCGAATTCGCATATCTTAATGGGCTTAGCTGCATTAGGTGCAGCGATTCTTGGTCAATTTTGGGAAGGTGCGCTACTGATTTTAATTTTCGCAGGAGCACATTTCTTAGAACATTATGCGGAAGGTCGAAGTCGTCGAGAAATCTCAAATTTACTTGAAATGAATCCAACAACTGCTCGGTTGTTGCTCGAAGATGGGAACACGAAAATCGTTGAAGTCAGCAAACTCCAAATTGGGGATATCGTCCAAGTATTAAATGGTGACCAGGTCCCAATTGATGGAAAGATTCTTAGTGGCTCGACCACGATCGATGAATCTTCGATTACCGGTGAAAGTATGCCTCAAGAAAAAGCGCAAGGCGATGAAGTTTTTGGTAGTACAATTAACGGAACGGGTACTTTTACAATGGAAGTGACCAAAACGGAAGACGATACTGTTTTTGCTAGTATTCTGAAATTAGTAAATCAAAACCAAGGGAATCAGGTTAAAGTAGCGACACGCATTCAAAAATTTATTCCAAATTATGTCCGATTTGTTTTAATCATGGTGCCAGTTATTTTTGTGGGTGGTCCACTGCTTCTTAATTGGACATGGAGCGAAGGAATTTATCGAGGCTTAGTTGTTTTAGTCGCAGCCTCTCCTTGTGCATTAGCAGCAGCAACAGTTTCAGCGACTTTGTCAGCAACTTCAAATTTAGCGAAAAATGGTGTTTTGTCCAAAGGAAGTTCGTACTTATCACAGTTGGGTAATATTGATGCGATTGCATTTGATAAAACCGGGACATTGACTCGAGGGAAACCTCAAGTGACGAATGCGTATTTTGGAGAAAATGTTAACGAACAACATGTAATCGATATTATTGTCGCTTTAGAAAAAGAAGCCAATCATCCATTAGCGGATGCCATTTTGGAAGAATTTGAAGCAAAAGAGAATTTATCGCTTACCGTCACCAATGAAATTGGAACAGGTTTAACTGGAACATATGAAGGAAAAACGTACAGAATCGGAAAGCCAACATCCTTTGAAAATGTTAGTGAGGATTTTGCAAACCGAAACGAAGAGTGGGCTTCTTCAGGAAATACAGTTGTGTATGTGTCTGAAGATGATTTCGTTGTTGGTGTGATCGGCTTGATGGACGTGCCAAATAAAGAAGCAAAACAAATGATTGAATATTTTCAAAGTCAAGGGATTCATACGACTCTGATTACGGGCGATTCGGAAATGACTGGAAAAGCAGTTGCCAATGAATTGGGAGTTGATGAAGTCATTGCTGACGTATTACCAGAAGACAAGTCCGCCATCATTGATCAGCAAAAAGAAACATACGGCATTGTAGCGATGGTAGGGGATGGCGTGAACGATGCGCCAGCATTGGTTAATGCGGACATCGGAATTGCGATGGGACAAGGAACAGATGTCGCTGTTGAAGTTTCTGACCTAGCGCTCATGCAAAATGACCTTGAAAAATTAGTGAATGCGCATAAACACGCCGTCAAAATGAATAAAATCATCTGGCAAAATATTGTCTTTGCGATGGGTGTTGTCGTATTCCTCGTCAGCGTTAGTTTTTTAGGATTAACAGATATGACACTCAGCGTAATTATTCATGAAGGAAGTACAATTATTGTCATCCTAAATGGTCTGCGCTTGTTAAAAAGCACAAAATAAAATGGAATAAAAACAAACCTGTCTAGCTCTCACTCACTTGGAGAATTAGACAGGTTTTTAAATTGTCGTTGAAAGATTTTTTATGATAGTGTAAAGAAATTATTGACTATCGAAAAATTCCCCTAATCTAACTGCAATTGTTCTTTTATATTCTCAACAGCGATCGGATTAGAAAAATTGAATCCACCTAAGCCTTCGAATCCCCACAAATAGTAGACCTCATTTTCCTTGCGAATAACCATTTCATCTTTCGCATAGGTTAAATAATATACTTCATCAAAGCCCCACAATCCTTCATCTATTGTGATAGCATTTTGGATAGCCGTTTCCATTCCTTGATCAATTTTGTCTCCCACATTTTCTTCGGAAATATCTTGGGATAACGAACGAATCTCATCTTCGGAAAAACCAGCTCTCCTTAAATAATTTTCGTGATTACCAATAATAACTGCCCACTCAAAATCATGGGCGAAATTACCCCGTGCACTATTTTTTGCTTCTTCAATATATCTCTGGACTAATTTCTCCGCAATAGATTCGGTTAAAGTCTTCGAATGTTCTGTCGTCAGATAATAATCACCTGAAATAGAGACATAATCATACGATTCAGGAATTAAAAAGCTAGCGTTTCTTTCGAAATGATTCCCGTCTTCATGCCGATTATCTGGTGTATCATCAAATGTTAAAATGGCGTACTCGTTTTTAGTTCCTTCGTCATCGTCTTCAACAAGAAAATCAAGATTGATAAAAACTGTGGCACCACCAACTATAGCAGCTATGGTAAGCATTACGCCAATGGCCATCACCTTAAAACCTTTGCTACGCTGGCTGGGCTTAATAAATAACCGTCCTAAGAATCCAATTCCAACGCCAATTGCAACAGGTAGAATGCCTAAAATAATCGCCGTATTTTTTAAGTTAAAAACTGAAAAGAGTGCGTAGACAATCAAAGCAAAGAACAGAAACAATATGAATTTATAGAGAATTTGATAAACGCCACGTTTGGAATCATTAAATTCAAGTGGTGCGCCTAACTCTACATTTTTTTTATTAAGTTTCAGGAATCGTTTTAAATCAATCACATGTATAATGCTCAACAAAACGGTCACTGGTAACAGCAAAGCGACAATTTGTCCGTACCCATCTTTCATCGCATCAACACTTGTAAATTGACGTCCGATATTGAACCAAGAGAGGATAAGTAGAAGGACGATTAAGAAATATTGAGATTTCAGATAACGATTCGCAATAATCTCTAAAGTATTAAATTCTTCTTCCTCATCCGTTTGCAAAGGAATAGCATACGTGTGGCTGGATTTATAATAAATCTGGAGATCATAGGATTTTGCTGCGAACTCCCAACCGACATCTTTTGAGACAGATTGAATTTCTTCAAGGTCTGCTTTTGTTTTTCGAGTGAGTGCCGTTTCAAATTCGTAGGGTGTGATTGAAAAATCTAGGTCTTGTGGCTCAATTTTTTTATAAATAAAGAGGACGCCTAATAATACTTTGTTTAGCATCCAACCTTTTTGAGCCATTTCTTCCAAGTGTCTTTCTACACTGGGGTAGTTGTCGATGTTTAGATAATTAATCTCGATCTTGAAATTCATCCGTATCACTCCTTTTCGAATCGATTAGTAATTGTTCAAGCCGTTTTATTTCTTCATTCAGTACTTTTTCGCCAAGCGGTGTAATCTTGTACGTTTTTTTATTGTCTATTTGGGATACGATGACAATGTATTCGTCGTTTTCAAATCGTGAAAGCAGTGAGTATAAAGTACCGGGTCCAATTGTTACCCGTCCGTCGGTTAACCAATCGATAAATTGCATGATTTCATAGCCGTGTCGTTCTTGTCTGAGACTCAGTAGAATATAATACATCGGTTGTGTGAGTGGTTTCGCCATAAACTCCCTCTTTTCTTAATCGGTATCGACAATCGTTATATCGATATCCGATATAGTTAAATAAAGTATATATCGACACTCGATACATGTCAAGAATTATTATTACACAATAAAAAAAGCACGCCTAAGAAATTTCCTTAAGCATGCTTTCGTTTATATTCGTAAAAGTTGAACCCATTAAGAATAAACTATTTTGTAAAACTATAAATTGATTGGCTCTCCACCCGTCACACCATATATTTGACCCGTGATATAACTGGCTTCATTAGATGCCAACAAGACATAAACCGGCGCTAATTCGACAGGTTGTCCAGCACGTCCGAGTAGAGTATCTTGACCAAATTTTGGAAGTGCTCCATCAACTTGACCTTGGTCTAGCTGAAGGGGAGTCCAGATTGGCCCCGGTGCTACACCATTCACTCTTACACCTTTATCTGCAAAATAACTCGATAGTGTAACGGTGAAATTTGAAATGGCTCCATTAGTTGCTGCATAATCGATTAATGGTTCACTCGGATTAAATGATTGAACGGAGGTAGTCGTGATGATAGCACTCCCCGGTTTTAAATGTTCCTCTGCTGCTTTGACCGTTTCAAACATACTAATGATATTCACCTTAAATGTATCTTGCACTTGTTTCATAGATAATTCACTTAATGAAGTGTGCGCAATTTGTTGGGCAGCATTTAATACTAAAATATCCAGCTGACCAAATTCAGCTAATGTCTTTTCAACCATTTCAGTTGCTACTTCATCTTCTCGAAAATCATAAGGCATAATTAATGCTTTTTGTCCTTCATCTTCAATTAACTTTTTGACTTCTTCGGCATCTTTTTCTTCACCTGGGAAATATTGAATGGCTACATTTGCACCTTCCCGCGCAAAGGCGATAGCTGCGGCTCGACCAATACCAGAGTCGCCACCCGTTACGAGTGCATTTCTTCCGACTAACCGTTTGTGACCAATGTAAGATTTTTCACCACAATCCGGTTTTGGTGTCATATCATCTTGTAAAGCTGGAGTGTCTTGCTCTTGATCGGGAAATTTTTCAGTGTGATAAAGAAATCTAGGGTCCTTTAAGTTTTCATTTGTCATCAAAAAACAACTCCTTCATTAATTTTTACATTCATAGAATAGCATAGGTTAAAAAAATGGTACATTCATATGCTTGAGTAAAAATGAATGTTGAAGGAATTAAAATTATAAAATTTTATCCAAGAATTCTTTTGTTCGTGGATTTTCAGGATGATTGAATAATTTATCCGGAGTTGCTTCTTCAACAACGACACCTTCATCCATGAAAAGTACACGGTCACCGACTTCTCGTGCGAAGCCCATCTCATGGGTTACGACTACCATAGTCATTCCGGATGCAGCCAACTCACGCATAACATCCAAGACCCCTTCGATCATTTCCGGGTCCAACGCACTCGTCGGCTCATCAAACAACATCACGTCTGGATCCATCGCCAAAGCTCGAGCAATAGCCACACGTTGTTGTTGTCCACCAGACAATTCATCCGGGAAAGATTTTGCTTTATCCGACAATCCAACTTGATCCAATAGCGCATGAGCATTTTTTTGTGCTTCTTCTTTTGATTGTTTTAACACTTCAATCGGTGCCACCATAATATTATCTTCCGCTGTAAAATGGGGAAACAAATTAAACGATTGAAACACCATCCCAATATTTTCGCGCGCATGATCGATATCAATATTTTCATCCGAGATATCATTACCAGCAACAAGAATTTGTCCACTTGAGACTTCTTCTAAACGATTCAAACAACGTAAAAAAGTTGACTTCCCAGAGCCAGAAGGGCCGATTACAACGACCACTTCGCCTTTCTCCACTTCTAAATCAATGCCTTTAAGGACGTGGTTCTTGCCAAAATGTTTGTGTAAATCTTTTACTTCGATTAAAGCCATAATATTATATCTCCTTTACATCTATTTCTGTGGATGTGGATGAATTCTTCAGATTCTTTTCTAGTCGTTCCGAAATGAGGGTCAAAATAGTGATTAACACAATATAGATGAAACCGACTAAGAACCATGTTTGTCCAGAGCGATACGTTCTGGCGATAATAATTTTACCTTGGTTTGTTAACTCGACCATTCCGATGACCGAAAGAATCGATGTATTCTTTAGGGCCAAAATAAATTGGTTTACCAAGGAAGGAATCATATTTCTAAAAGCCTGCGGTAAAATAATTTTCCGCATGGTCAGAGAAGAACTCATCCCTAAACTGCGAGCGGCTTCGGTTTGCCCTTTATGGACCCCTTGAATTCCACCACGGACAATTTCTGCAATATAAGCTCCGGTATTAATACTCAAGGCTGTCACACCCGCAAAAGCTGGAGTGAAGTTTGTGTTCAACATTTGTGAAACGCCAAAGAAAATAAAGAAGACAAAGACGATCATTGGAATTCCACGCATACTATAAATGTAAATGTCCGCTAAGAATTTTAAGATTCGGTTTTCGCTCACACGCATCAATCCAAAAATTAAGCCAATCACTGAAGCGATCATTATGGAAATAAAAGCAACCCAAATAGTCGTCCACAATCCACTTCCTAAGGCTTTCGCCACTGAACCAGCGGTTGAATATGGTGTGGGTTCATCTGAATCACTTTCTCTAGAGGTATCTTCCTCCAAAGCATTTTGCCCAGATTGACTTTGTTCCGCTGCTGCATCTACACCAAGATATTTTGAAACAATTTCTTCGAATGTGCCATCTGCACGGAGTTTTTCAAGTCCGGCATTAAACATCGCAAGTAACTCTGGGTTTTCACCTTTATTTACAGGAAAAGCTAGGTCACTATTTGTTAATCGTTCACCAATTTGTTTAAAGTCCAATTGCCCCGTCGCAATTCCATATGCCTGCACAGCAGAACTTTCAACTGCCGCATCGGCGATCCCATTATTTACGGAGTGATGCATGTCTGCTGAAGATTCAAACATCAAAATCTCAAAGGAATATTCATCTTGCATATCCTGAATGACTTCAAAACCAGTTGATCCGGCTTTCACCGCAATAGTTTTACCATACATATCTTCCATATCTTCGATGTCGCTATCTGCACGCACAGCGATTTGATTCCCGAAAGAGAACATGATATTTGAGTAATCCAACTGCTTTTCTCGTTCCGGAGTAATGGCCACACCAGCTAACATTCCGTCAATTTGATTTGATTGTAAGGCTTGAAGAGCTGCACTAAAAGAGAAGTTACGATATTCATAATTAAATCCTTGATCTTCTGCTATAGCTTCGAAAATTTCGATTTCCATTCCAGAAGGGTCTCCACTCTCATCTAAATATGTGAAAGGAGCCATCGTCTGGTCCATTCCAATAATATATGTCTTATCGCTTTCTTGAGCCTGGACATTTGTCACTCCCAGAATCGTTAAAAGCGCTATCAAAAATGTTCCTACAAAAGCAAGAACGTTATTCTTTGCTTTAAAAAGCATATTGTCACCACCTATTTTTTATCGTTAGAACTATAATAACAAAATTTTACTTATACTATAGGTTAACATAATATTCTAGAAAAGTTAAGGTGAGTTTTTTCACGTAGTAGGGAAAAAGGAATGGTGTTATCATTTCTACAAGGATTCATCCGTCTTTTAGAAATATGTGAGCATTCTGTAAATCTTTGGATCAGTTGTGTAACCAGGTCATAAAAATTGTGGAAGTCTGATACAATGAGTACAATGAAAGTAATGTAAATAGCACGAGGAGGAAAAGGATTGGAAAACACAAAAATAAAAAAAGAATTATTCAAACGACTAGAAGAAAAGCAAGAGCGAATCATCGAGATTCGACGTTATCTTCACGAAAATCCCGAACTTTCTTTTGAAGAAACAGAAACAGCCAAATACATAGCTGATTTTTATGCCGATTTAGATTGTGATGTGCGGACAAATGTAGGTGGGAACGGTATAGTCGTTACCATTGATAGTGGAAATCCAGGAAGAACAATAGGGATTCGCGCGGACTTCGATGCTTTACCGATTACTGAAGAGACAGGCTTACCCTTCGCATCGAAAAATCCAGGTGTCATGCATGCTTGTGGTCATGATGGGCATACCGCTTATATGTTAATTCTTGGAGAAACACTCATCGAAATGAAAGATGAACTCAAAGGAAAAATTGTTATCTTACACCAACATGCTGAAGAAACTCCACCAGGGGGCGCCATTTCAATGATAGCAGATGGGGCGTTAGAAGGAGTGGACCATGTTTTTGGTATCCATGTCATGTCGGAAATGGAAACCGGTCAAATATTTTATCGACCAGGAAATGTACAAACCGGCCGAGCATATTTTAAAGCGACAATTACTGGAGTCGGCGGACATGGATCTTCCCCGCATAAAGCAAAAGATGCTATTGTAGCAGCTAGTCACTTTGTCGTTTCGCTACAAACAATTGTCAGTCGTGCATTAAATCCATTTGATGTGGGATCAATTACGATTGGAAATTTTGACGGGAAAGGCTCTTTTAATGTCATTAAAGAAAAAGTGACTCTTGAAGGAGATGTCCGTGCTATGTCTGAAGAAGGCAAAGCAATCATCGAACGTGAAGTCCGAGCGAAACTGGACGGTATCAGTAAAATGTTTGATGTTACAGTTGATTTAGAATATTTAGATGACTATCCAGTTTTGTATAATGATCCAGAAACGACAGAATTCGGTGCGAAAGTTTTGAAAAGTTCAGAAATCCAAGAAGTTGAAAGCATTGTGATTACTGAGCCATTACCTCCGTCAGAAGATTTTGCTTACTATGCAAAAGAACGTCCAAGTATGTTCTTTTATGTCGGTGCTTCTCCGGAAAATGGCGAAGTCTATCCACACCATAATCCTAAATTCGACATCAATGAAAAATCTTTAATCATTTCAGCTAAAGCGATGGGTGCCATCGTCATCGATTATCTAGCGAACCAAGGAATCTAAAATTAATAGAATTGAAAGCACGCTGAAATCTACTTTTATGCGTGCTTTCATTTTGTTTAAAAATATAAAAGAGCCTACCAGATTGGTAGACTTTAATTCATCAAAAACTAAAAGGTAAGTTAATTGAATGGACCTTGCAGGGCTCGAACCTGCGACCCCTGCCTTGTCGAGGCAGTGCTCTCCCAGCTGAGCTAAAGATCCGGAACAAATTCAATTATATCAAATATTATAAATAATACAATAGTTGTTTTTAAAATCACAAACAAATGTTATGTCAGCCTGAATCAAAGCCACTCACAGCGCGAAAGGCAACGATTAATTATTTATTAATCTCTCGGAAAATGACAGCTGAAAATTCAATCACCGAAGATATCAATTATACCGCGGATAAGAGGAGTGAACACAAAATGACAAAAATACAAAATATGTCATCTGATAAGTGGTTATGCTATACTAAGTATGACTTTAATTAGAGGTGATAAAATGAAATGGAAAATTTTAACAGACACCGGTTCAAATATTCGAGAGATTACTGATTTACCTGAAGAGATAGCTTTTGATTTGATTCCACTAATTTTGCATGTTGATAATGAAGACTATGTCGATACGCCAGATTTAGATACAGAAATGTTAGTGGATAAAGTAGCCAATTCTTCATCTTCAAGCTCGGCTTGTCCAGCACCGGGTGTGTATGCGGAGAAATTTTCAGGTGCAGATAATGTCATTTGTTTTACAATTTCTTCGGAATTATCTGGAAGTTTCAACAGTGCCGTTCAAGGGAAACTATTAGCGCTAGAAGAAAATCCTACAGCGAATATTGAAATCATTGATACAAGATCTGCTGGAGGCGAGATGGATTTACTTGTTTATAAAGCAATCGAATTCGTCAAAGAAGGCAAAGATTTCCAAGATGTTGTTGATGGGCTAAATGTTTATCATGACACGACATATGTGGGATATATGCTGAAATCCATCGAAAATCTTGTGAAGAATGGACGAGTAAACAAAGTGGTTGGCTCATTAGTCGGCTTATTGAATATTCACGTGATTGGCGTCCGTTCTGAAGAAGGAACCATTGAAATGTCGAACCGTGCTCGTGGAGAAAAACGAGCGCTTGACACTTTCGTTAAAGATCTACTTGAGGCAGGATTCAATGGGAATGTACTCGAAATTGGTCATGTGAACAATAAAGAATTGGCCGAAACATTTGCGACGAAGATGCTTGAACATTACCCGAATACAAAAGTTCGTATCAGTCCGACAAGTGGACTATGCAGTTTTTATGCAGAACGTGGCGGCTTGATTGTTGGCTACGAAAGAAACAAATAACCACCAATGCATAATGTGTGAAAAAAATAAATATTTGAGCGACAATATAAGGGAGATAGAGTATATTGTCGCTTTTTTGCTGTATACTATGAAAAATATGAAAGAATGTGATTGTATGAGTACTGCAACCATGACAACTGAAGAGAAAGTTGCTTATGCAACTCGTGTCTTAAAACAATATAAAAGTAATGCTTATTTAGCGAACCTCGATTTTCAGCCGATTTTAAATATGGATGGGACGATCTCCAACTTAGCATCCTTTATCGAGGTAAAAAATAATACGCGAGATCCATTTAGCTGTGATACACCAGTCGAGCGTTTTTCTTCACTCGCTCCAAGAGCCATCACTGCAATACTTGAAGGGATCAATCATATGGACAGTTCGTTCGAAGAAAAACAAAGCCTTTTTGCGTATTACGTAGAAAATGATGAAAAAGCAAGCGAACCAACGGAAACCGCGTATGTTTCATTTGCAGAAGCATATGATGATACTTATGTTAAACCGCCAGTCAGTAAACAAAATTAACCCACAAGATAAAAAATTAGAGGAGAGGGCGATTGAATGGAACAAAAAGAATTGCATTCGCACGCAGGTTGTGTGAGGCTTGTTCCTATTTTTAATCATTTGGATGAAGAAAAAATGGCTAAAGTTGCGTCTAAAGCCAATCATAAACATGTCAAACGAGGGGAATATATTTATCAAGCAGCGGATGAAGATGATTCGATATATATCGTACACAAAGGACAAGTCCGTATTTTCCATTTGTCAGAATCCGGTAAAGAACAGCTTATCCGTGTCTTGAATCCAGGTGATTTTACGGGCGAATGGACGATTTTTTCGAAAGATACGTTTCATGAGAATTATGCTGAAGCGACTAGAGAAAGCGCGATTTGTGTTATCAATCGTAATGACTTATTGGATCTTCTAGAAGATTATCCAGAGATTTCGATGGTCATCTTGACTACGATGTCACAACGGCTGCAACAATCAGAGAAACAAACGGCATCTGTTGCAACAGAAAGTGTGTTGAACCGAATCATATATTTTCTTGAAGATCTTGCGAATGGCGGTGTTGAAGACAAAATGACGGTGAAGTTACCTATGACAAGAAAAGATTTAGCTTCATATCTGGGTACTACGCCGGAAACGTTAAGCCGTAAGTTCAAAGAACTCGAAGAAAAAGACTTGATCCAACAATATCCAAAAAATGAAATTCATATCCCAAGCATAGACGAATTACTCTTCTCAATCGAATCGTAATAATTAAAGACAGAAAAACCTCAGCAACGACAAAAATCGTGCTGAGGTTTTTTGGTCAATCGCTTGGAATAATTCTTGATCAAAGTTCATCCAATACTCTTAATGCGTTTTTATAAGCTAATTTTTCAATTCGGTCAATTGGCCAACGTAATCCCTCTAAATGTTCATACAAAAGTGACATTTTTGCGGGAGAATCAATCTCGAATTGGCCAGAAGTTCCATCAAAATCCGTTCCAATTGCCAATACATCTTCGCCACCCGCTTGATAGATATGCTCTAAGTGTCTGACCATATCCTCGATTCTTGAAACGCCTTCACCATCGTCGGTTAAGAATTGATGGGCAAAACATAAACCAATGACACCACCTGATTCAGCAATTCCTCGTATATGTTCATCCGTCAAATTTCTCGAATGTTTTGCGATATATCTAGCGTTGGAATGAGTTGCAAGCACAGGTTTTTTCGAATATTTTAATACATCTGTGATTCCACCATCATTCAAATGGGAGACATCGACAAGTATTTTCATTTCGTTTAAGACGTCAATCGTTTCAACCCCAAATTTTTTCAACCCGAGTTGGTTTAATTTTTTATCTGAGGTGTTTGGAAAGCCAATACAGTTTTCTTTATTCCATAGAAATCCGAACATTCGAAAGCCTTGTTCATAAAAACGTTGAATATTTTCCAATGAATGATCCAATGCTCGAGCATCTTCTAAGGTTAAAATGGCGGATAGTTTTCCATTTCGCTCATTTTCTCGAATATCCTCGCCATTTCTCGCCCAAGCTATTTTATCCGTATGATTCTTTATCTCTTGTTTGAGTCGAGAAATAGCTAAGTCAATATAAGCTAAATCTTCCGTTTGATTTTTTGGACTGAGCGCTGGTATTGCTTGATGCAACTCAAAATCTGGATCCGGCATCCATACGGCAAAAGTTTGTGCCAATGCGTTTCCTTGTTCTAATCTTTTGATATCTACATGAGCTTGTCTATTCTCGAAAAGAGATGCCTCATCTTTTTGTTGCAGAAGGGACAGGACGGTATCAGAATGCAAATCAATTGTTTTCATTTTCATCTTCCTAACTAATATACTGTTGATTTTTAAAGTGTGGATTTATTGTTGACTTCAATTCTAAAACGAGAATCAGTAATAAACAAATATAAAGTAAGAAAATTCGAGCTTTTGTGTATGATTTAATAATGCATGATATAATCTATTTGAATACAAAAGAAAGAGTGGAAGGTGATTTGTTAATGGTTCAATTAGAAAATAAATATTTGACGGTGAATATTAATGCTTTTGGTGCAGAAATGAGTTCGGTGATTGACAATGAGTCAGGGTATGAATTTGTTTGGCAAGCGGATGGCGAATTTTGGGCAAGACATGCTCCTGCATTATTTCCGATCGTTGGACGTTTAAAAGAAGATCAGTACACTTATAATGATGAAACCTATCATATGACGCAACATGGTTTTGCGAGAGATTCGGAATTTGAAGTAGAAGAATCATCGGATAGTCAAGCAACATTTGTATTGCGCTCTAATGAAGAATCGCTAGAAAAATATCCGTTTCCTTTTGTATTAAAGGTTCGCTATACATTAGAGGAACGTGCGCTAGCCATTTCGTATGAAGTAATAAACCCTTCAACGGAAGAAGTCATGTATTATGGAATTGGAGGACATCCGGCATTTAATGTTTCTCAGTCAATGAATGATGAAGGTCAACAAGAATTTGACCAAGTCCATGTGACTTTTGAGCCTGCAGGAGAGTATCCTTTTATTCCATTAGCGGAGACGGGTCTATTAGCCCTCGACCAGATGGTAAACAAGACGGTTGATGATATGAGTTTGACGCATGATTCGTTTAGTGGGGATGCATTCGTTTATGAAATAGAAGAAGATACTGTCATCACATTACATGATTCGAATGAAAAAGTGTCGATTCGTGTATCCTCTGAAAATATGACTCATGTTGGTATTTGGTCGCCTTACCCGAAAAGAGCCGGTTTTGTATGTATTGAGCCTTGGGCGGGATTAGCAGATATCGAGTCAACTTCAGGAAAATTCGACGAAAAATATGCCATAAATGAATTAGCGCCAAATGGTACGAACTCACATGGATATACAATTGAATTTAATAAAGAAATTTAATAAGAAATGAAATAAAAAAAGAAGCGATTACTTGAGGGAACAACTCTTAAATAATCTGCTTCTTTTTAATTTGTTTCAATTTCTCCGGACCAAGCATTCATTCCACCCTCAACATAGGTGACATTGAATCCTAATGCTCTTAGTTCTTTGCTCGCTTTTTCTGAGCGATTACTCCCTGCACAGACAACATAATACTCACGTTTTTTATTCAAGCCACTAACAATTTCTGGAAAAGCACTCAGGGGTAAGTTTATCGCATTTGGAATATGTTCGATCGCAAATTCGCTCTCTTCGCGCACATCTATAATCTGAATTGGTTCTTTCTTATACAGACGCTCTAATTCGACAGTTGTAATTACATCAGGCATTATGAGATTCCTCCCTTCGTTCTTGTGCCTATTATAACCATTTCCATCAAAAGAACGCAAACTTAATCCATAGATTAAAAATATAAAGGCTCTTTCTTTCGTAAATAAAGAAAGAAGAATTATAATAGATGGTGAAAAGAACAATTAAACGGAGGGATTAGTATGGGTTTTGCATATATTGAGAAAATTAGGACGATGCTTGATCAAGTCGAACGAGAAAATAAAGAAGCCATAGACAAGACCGTTAATTTACTTGTGGAAGCTATTGAAGAAAAGCGCGCGATTTTTATTTTTGGAACGGGACATGCCGCGTTATTGGCGCAAGAATTATACTATCGCGCAGGTGGGTTAATGACCATTACTCCAATCTTTGCAGAAGCGATTATGCTAGATGTCTCTCCGGTTACTCATACCAGTGAAATGGAACGACTCGTGGGTTACGGTACCGCAATCGCCAATAAAACACCATTTAAAGCAGGGGATATTCTCATTGTGCATTCTGTTTCTGGCCGCAATCCAGTCCCGATAGAATTAGCGATAGAAGCGCAAAAAAAGGATGTAACAATAATTGGGTTAACAGGTTTGGATTATTCAAAAAGTATGTCTTCAAGACATCCTTCAGGGAAAAATTTATACACGTATTGTGATGTTGTTTTAGATAACCATGGAGAAGTAGGAGATGGTGTTATCGAAATTCCGGGCATGGCACAAAAAGTGGGTCCGACTTCTACTGTTATCGGTGCGACTATTTTGAATACAATTGTTGTAGAAACGGTGCGGAAGCTGAAAGAAAAGGGCATGGAGAATCCACCAATATTCTATAGCGCAAATGTGGATCAAGGTGACGAATTAAATCAACAACTATTTGAAGAATATAAAGCGAGTATTCACTACGATTATTAAAGAAGAACAAAATAAAATCTCCCCCTAAGGAATATAGCAACATCCCTTAGAGGGAGAAATTATTATTTGTTTATAATCATTTGAATGGCTTGGTTTAATTTTTTTTCTTGTTCCTCACCATTTAATTCGGCATTTTCTAAGCATTCTTTCAAATTTTCAGCAACAATAATCCCCATAATTCGGTCAATACTCGAACGAACCGCACTTAATTGTGTCACCACATCTTGACACTCACGTTCATCTTCCATCATCCGTTGAATTCCACGAATTTGACCTTCAGCCCGCTTCAGGCGATTGTTTAATTTCTCGTCATATCTGGCCGACATTATTCAAGTTCCCCTCTCCACATCATCATGCCACCTTGGACATTAATGATATCATATCCTTTTTGGGTCAAGAATTCACCTGCCATACTCGAACGACCACCCGAAGCACAAACAATATAATTTTCTTTCGTCTGATCAATCAGATGGATATTTTCTGGGAATCCACTCAAAGGCACATGATTGACCCCAGGAATATGGCCACTATCATATTCATCCTGCTCTCTCACATCGACAATCATGATTTCTTTTTCATTCCGTAGCATTTCTAAATCTCTAGAAGTAATTGTTTTAAACATGAATAATCTCCTCAGGTTTCACTATATTATATATTCCAAACGCCCCGTCCAGATTTCTGACATTAAAGCCAGCTTGTTTCAACATTCTCTCCGCAATGTAGCTCCTTTGTCCGCTTGCACAAGTCGCAATATATGCTTGTTTTTTATCCAGTTCATCCATTCGAGCGCGCAAATCATTTAAGGGAATAGAAACGGCATCTTTGAATTGGCCGTTAGCTAGTTCGTTTTCATTACGAACATCTAAAATTACCGCACCGTTAGTTACTTCATCTTCTAACTCATACCACTGAATAGTTTCGGTGAGTCCTTCAATTATATTCATCGCGGCATATCCGATCATATTGACCGGGTCCTTGGCTGAGCCAAAAGGTGGTGCGTAAGCTAACTCTAATTCTGGTAAATCAAAGACAGTTAATTTTCCTTTGATGGCCGTAGCTAAAACATCAATTCGTTTATCCACACCTTTTTTACCGATTCCTTGAGCACCATAAATCTCGCCACTTACTTTATCAAATATTAATTTCAATTGGATATTCGTTGCTCCAGGGAAATAACCGGCATGATCATTACTCGAACTATGAACGACTGCATAATTCAAGTTAGCCATTTTCGCTTGACGCTCACTTAAGCCAGTTGATGCGGCTGTTAAATTAAACACGCGAACGATGGCTGTTCCGATACTTCCTTGATTTGCTCGACACAATCCAGCAATCACATCAGCCACTTGTCTTCCTTGTCGGTTAGCAGGTGAAGCCAAAGCAATCATAGTATCTTTTCCAGTGATTTGTTGCTTAACGATAATCGCATCCCCTACGGCATAAATATTTGGAAGATTGGTTTGGTAGCGGCTGTCTACAAGAATTCCTCCACGCATTCCCAACTCAACACCTGCTTCTTTTGCTAATGTTGATTCAGGTTGAACTCCAACAGAAAGAATAGTTAAATCCGATTTTAATTCAGATTCATCTTCTAAAACAAGTACTTTTCCATTCTCTTTAAATCCTGTCGCAGACTGCCCTACAATTAATCGGATACCATTTTCTTCCAATTTACGAGAAATAAAAGCAGCCATCTCTTCGTCCAGAGGAGGCAAGACGTGTGGTGCTTTTTCGACAATCGTTACATTTAATCCACGCATGCGCAAATTTTCGGCCATCTCTAATCCGATAAAGCCAGCACCAATAACCACTGCATTTTGAACATCTTTTTCGTTTAAAGTGGCCATTATTTTATCTAGGTCAGGAATATTTCTTAAACTGAATACATTTTCAGTTTTGTCTAAATGATCAATCGATGGAATGAACGGTCTTGCACCAGGAGATAAGATTAATTCGTCATATGAATCCGTAAAAATTTCGCTATCGTACTGAACTTCAATGGTTTTATTTTCAGGATTAATCGATAATACTTCATGATTTGGACGAACATCTAAATCGAATCGATTACGTAATGCTTCAGGTGTTTGTACAACTAAACTTTCATATGCTTCTATTTCTCCCGAAACATAATATGGCAATCCACAGTTTGCGAAAGAAACATATGGCCCTTTTTCGTAAATTGTAATTTCTGCATCATCCATTAATCGTCGTAAACGAGTTGCTGCAGACATTCCTCCTGCTACACCGCCAACTATTATTATCTTTTTACTCATTGCACTGATTTCCTTTCAAAAGTTATTATAATTTCATATCGTTTTATACCCTGTAGGGGTATGTTAACTGAAGCGAATTCTTTTGTCAATTCGTTTGTATTCATTTAAATAATTTCCATAAAATGTTGCTTCTGTTATTATTAAATAAATATTAGAATGAAATACATCTGGGGTGTTGTTAGAATGGAATTTCAGTTAAAAGATTATAGTAAATATAATGAAGACGAAATAATGGCCTTATATCAATCAGTTGGTTGGTCGAATTATTTTAATCATCTATCAATGTTAAAAGAAGCGTATCAAAATTCTCTATATACCCTGGGAGCGTATGTAGATGATAAATTGGTAGGGATTATTCGTACCGTTGGCGATGGAGCATCTATTTTATACATTCAAGATATTCTGGTGCATCCAGACTACCAACGACAAGGTATAGGCCGAAATTTATTTCAAACGGTTTGTAAAAAATACCAAAATGTTTATCAAAAAGTTTTAGTAACAGATGACACCGAAAAGACAAAATCTTTTTATAAAGAGATGGGGTTTAAAGAAGTTAGTGAAATGGGTGGAACTAGTTTTATTCAATATACGGTATAGGAAGTATATGGATGTCAAATGATTTTCAACTGAATAAAATTTATATTCCTGTTAGAATAGAGACTACTAAATTGAATCGGGAGGAGGTTCCATAGTGAAAAAAGAATTATTATATGTAGATGGATATAACATGATTGGGGCTTGGCCACACTTAGCTAAGTTACAGAGACAAGATAAATTAGCTGCTGCACGAGATTTATTGTTACATGAGTTGAGTGAATATTCAAAATATGAGACGGTAGAGGTTCGCGTTGTTTTCGATGCGCAGTTTGTCCCAGGAATACAAAAGCAATATGATCGCTATAACTTGACGGTTATTTTTACGAAAGAGGATGAGACAGCCGATAGTTATATTGAAAAAGCAGTGGGGGATGAAAATAAATTTTTGACGAATGTAATGGTAGCCACTTCTGACTTAGCAGAGCAGTGGTTAGTTTTTCAAAGAGGAGCCTCTAGAAAGTCGGCAAGAGACTTATATAAAGAGATAAAACATACACGAGAAAAGATATATTCAGATACAAAACACTATAATGTAAAAAACACAAGAAAAATTAAATCGTTAAGTGATGAGCAAGAAAAGCTGTTAATAGAGCTGATGAGAGACCTCGAAAGCTAATTTAAAGCAACGATAAATTGTGAATAATTTATGAAATTTATAAAAACGCTTTCTTTCTGATTCGTTTTGTGGCATTATCATGTGGCAGGAGATGAAACACACAAAATGATACTGGAGGAAATGAATGGAAGATAAAGAGCGCGACGAACTTGAGCACTTAGTATTAAAGATTCAAAACATGAAGACGGAGGAACCTTTACGGCGGGTAATGGAATTAAGTAATCCTCTTACATACAGCATCCTTCAAAATTATTTCTTTACTAGTTTTGAACGTGACGATTTGTTACAAGAGGCAAATGGTGTGTTGTTATTAGCCATAGAGGCGTTCTCTATTGAGGAAGGTATGCCTTTTAATCAATTTTATCCCATGTTACTAGTCAATCATTTGAATATGTTGGTTAGAAGAGAACATGCACAAAAGAGAAAGGTAAACATAAAGACGTCCTCGTTAGATCAGCTCGTTGAAGAAACAGGGTTACAGATTCAAATGAATTCGTCAAAAGCATCCTATCCAGAAGAGCAATTAATTGCAAAAGAAACCTTACATGACTATGTTCTGGACTTATCTGCTTTTGAAATGCAAGTATTTTTATTATATCTACAAGGTTTAACTCAAATTGAAATTGCAGATAAAATTAATGCTTCAAGGGCGCAAGTACAAAACGCACTTTACCGTTGTGTGATGAAACTTAGAAGTGCTATTTTTAAATAAAAATAGTACGAAATAGAAGAATACATAACTAACTTAATAGCCCCTGTTCTAACGAATGGGGGTTGTTTTTAATCGATTGCATTTTAAAGAATAATCACTTGTTTTTTGATAAACTTATCTTGTATAGATAATAGTGATGACTTTTATGCAGTATGGAGGGAACTATGGAAAATAAAAAACTGATTGTAAATGCAGATGATTTTGGTGTAACTCCGGGAGTGACTCAAGGAATCATTGAGGCGCATAATCGTGGAATTGTAACTTCAACGACTGCTTTAACTGTATCCGATCATTTTTTTGATGCAATGGTGGCGGCGCGAGTCCAAGCACCAAGTTTAAAAATAGGATTACATCTGACGCTGACGTTAAAAGGAAATCGTCCAGTTTTACCTGCACATGTAGTGCCTTCCTTGGTCGATGAAGATGGATTTTTTTGGGACCAACGAGTCTTTCTAGAAAAAATTGATTTAAAGGAAGTTGAGATGGAATGGGAAGCTCAATTATTAAAGTTTTTACGCAGTGGTCATAAACCGACACACATTGATTCGCATCATTATGTGAATGGTGTGACAAAAGAATTGTTGGAAATCAGTTTGAAACTTGCCCGAAAATTCAATTTACCTGTTCGTAATACCTTCAGAGGTCACGGTCAGTTTGATCCAACAGTTGATTATGGAGAAGTGCGAACGACAGATGAAATATTTGCTAACTTCTATGGCGAAGGTGTGACACTGGAACAGCTGAAAACAATTTTCGAAGAAATTAAAGAAAGTGAATACACTATTTTTGAAATGAATTGCCATCCAGCTTTTCTAGATAAAGAAATAATCGAAAATTCATCTTATAATACGGCACGTACAGAAGAACTAAGCTTGTTAACTTCAAAAGAAGTGAAGGATATAATTAAAGAGAATCAAATCTTTTTAACGAGCTTCGAATATCTCCATTAGAATTGAGGGGATTTCAAAATCGGTCTTTAGTCTGTTTTTAGATAAAAATAACCTATGGTATAATCTGACTATATCCGAAATAAAAATAAAGGATAAGGAGATTCTAAAATGAAAAATTTAAAGACTAAAATAAGCAAATTACTATTAGGAACAACAAGTCTTGCGTTATTGGCAACAGCTGGCGTAAGTACGGTTCATGCGATTGATCCAAATGTGGTCGATGAAGCTTGGGGGAAACCAACTTTTATATATGGTGGTGGCTTAAGTGATGCGGAACTTCAACAGACAGCTGACCTTTTTGATATTGAAGAGATGGATAATGTTGCGCATACTCCAGCATTAGGTGAGGATTTAGTAAAATATTTAGGCTACGGTTCTGGCGAAACTTCGAGCATGATTTCTTCAGTACTGGTTCAAAAAGATAATGACGGTGGTGTGGAAGTCGATATTCTTACGCCGGAAAATATTCAATTGATTACCGAGCAACAATATATTAATGCGGCAATCACTGCAGGAGTCGAAGATGTTGAAATTGAAGTAGCGAGCATCCGTCCTGTAACTGGAGAAAGTGCTTTGACTGGTGTTTACAAAGCTCTTGAGGTTAACGGCGAAGAACTGGATCCAGAACGTATGGAAGTTGCACAAGAAGAACTAGAGACAACAAGTGATATTACAGCAAATGAAGACTTAACGGAAGAAGAGTCTGGTCGATTTGATGGAGTAATCGTTGATATTAAACAACAACTTGCCGATATCAAAGATCGTACCGATCAATTAGCTACTCGTGAAGAAATTGAACAAATTATTAATGATGCGTTGGCGAAATACGATCTTCAAAATGTTATTTCAATTGAAAACATTAATATCTTGATCAATTATTTTGAAAGATACCAACAAACAGATGCGATTGATTCTGAACAAGTAAGAGAACAATTGAGCCAATTCGCGGATGATTTGGGCGACCGTTTAGGAGATGCGTGGCAACAAGCCGAAGAAAGTGGCTTGATTGACCGAATCGTCAACTTCTTTAGAGACATCTTCCAATCCATAGCGGATTTGTTTAACTAATTAAAAACAATATTTCTTTAGGATAATAAAGTAAAATACAATACCTAAACCATCTATTATTTCGAGTGATGGTTTAGGTATTTTTTCGTTATTTATCAGCGACACTGTCTCTTGCAATTAAAGAGCAGTTTATATAGGTGTGTCTAACTTTGCTAGAATTTTCGATTGAAAACATTAATTGTTCAATCGCCGTGGCCACAAAATGATTCTGATCTACAGATACAGTTGAGAGTTCTGGAGTTATTACAGTGGATTCTCTTATGTTATCAAAGCCGATAATCGAAATGTCTTTAGGCACGTCATATCCAAGTTTAGTTAGGCTCTTTATAAAACTAATTGCTAATGTATCGTTCTCGCAGAAGAAAACGGTAGGAATAGAATCCAATTTATTCAATTGAGTCTTAATATTTTCTTGTGCATCAATTTGATTCGGTGAAAGTGTAATAATGTTCTCTTCATTAAAGTTAAGATTAAATGAACTAGTGGATTCTTTAAAAGCTTCAAATCTTTCTTCAAAATTTCGAATTCTTACGTCGGACATTACATAGCCTATGTTCTTATGTCCTTTTTCAACGATATGTTTAACTGCTAAGTGGACGCCTTGCGTGTTATTAATTCCAACAATATTACCTTCGGCAGTACTGTGGACACAATCTAAAAACACAATAGGTATTTTTGTTTCTTTAATACAAATATCAACAGAATTGTTCGTTAAGTTGGTCGATAGCACAATTACTCCATCGTAATTATTATTAGTAGATATCGTATCGATCTCATCAATTAATGAATCAGAGTTAACAGATGCAATCGAAAAATTAATAGAATCATTTTGGGAGTAATTAATAATGATATCGATTAAAGAACTAAAAAACGGTTGTGTGCGGAAATTTTCGTTAAGGACTTTATTATTGAACGCTACAATAAATACTATATTTAGAAGGTGTTCTTTATCGCTATTTTTTTTCTTAGCCATTTTGTATCCGCGTTCTTCAGCAATGGCTATAATGTGTTTCCTTGTTTTTTCTCCGACACCTTTTTTTCCATTCAACGCTAGAGAAACAGTGGCTACTGATACGTTAGCTATTTCTGCAATTTCTGCCATCTTTATCATAATTATTCGCCTCAATTTCGTAAAATTCATACATATAATATCATAAAACAATGATAACTTAAAATTTACTAAAAAACAATATATATTTTAGTAAATTTTTATCGTGCTTTTAGTTGACTTACTAAAAAATGAGTGCTATATTTTAATTGCAAAGGCTTACATATGTAAAAAAAGAATTTAATTACTAAAAAGGAGCTAAAAATATTATGAATTTTAGTAAAATTAAAATTGGGTTTGTTCCAACGAGAAGAAATTTATTTAGTGCTGAAGCTGCAATTGAGTATGCAGATAAGACTAGAGAAAAATTAAATAAGTTAGGGATAGACTATGTTGATATCGATGATATCAATGAAGACGGGCTATTATATGATGATGCTGGCATAGATAAGATAGAAGAAAAATTTAAAAAAGAAAATATTGATGGGATATTTATTGCGAACGAAAATTTTGGTACTGAATACGCGGTAGCAAGATTAGCTTCACGATTCGATGTGCCTGTATTGTTGTGGGGACCGAAGGATGAACATCCTGCAGAAGATGGATCTAGACAAAGAGATACTCAATGTGGATTGTTTGCCATTGGAAAAGTGCTAAGAAGATTCAATGTGAAGTTTACTTATATAAAAAATTCAGATATCGATTCTGAAGAATTTGAAAGAGGCATACTGGATTTCGTAAAAGTATGTAATGTAGTGAAAACGTTTAGAGACACTAGAATTTTACAGGTTGGACCTAGACCTTTCGATTTTTGGTCAGTCATTGCAAATGAAGGAGAATTGTTAGAAAAATTCAATATTTCTCTTTCACCAATTCCCTTACCAGAGTTGTATCAAGAAATGGACAAAGTAAGAAACGATGATGTCGATGCTGTGGAAAAAGTTATTTCATACTTTAAGGAAGATACCGTAGTAGAGGTTGAAGATGAAGACTTAGAAACAATTTCTGTATTAGCTGTAGCACTAGAAAATTTAGCAAATTATTATGGTTGTAATTCAGGAACTCTTCAATGTTGGACGGCTTTACAAGATGAGTTAGGAATTTTACCATATGCTTCAGTTTCTTATTTACAGGAAATAGGATTACCATTCTCGATTGAAACGGATATTCATGGAGTAATTACTCAACTATTAGCAGAAGCAGCAACCATGGATGAAAAGAGAGCAATGTTAGTTGATGTGAATTGTCGTCATCCAGAAGAAGAAAATGGAGAATTGATGCAACATTTAGGTGTATGCGCATTAAATTCTAATTCGAAGTCTAAACCTATTTTGCCAACTAGTCATTTTGTATTTGATTATCCTGGTTCTGTAGGGTTTGAAGCAAAAGAAGGAAAATATACTGTTTGTCGTTTCGATGGAGACCACGGGGAGTATTCATTGCTAATGGGAACTGCTGAAACTATGGATGGTCCTTATAATCAAGGAACATTTACTTATTTCAAATTTGATAATTTAAACAGATTTGAAAGTAAGTTAGTCTACGGTCCTTATATTCATCATGTATCTGCTATTAGAGAAGATATTGTTCCGATTCTGTTTGAAGCAACAAAATATCTGGATATTCAAGCTGATTTTTATGATCCTATCGAAGAAGATATCATGGCTTATTGGAGAGGGGATAAAATCTAATGTCAAAATTTTCTGAAAAAGAACTTGCGATACAAGCGACCGAAATAAGGCTGAGAACATGGGAAATGATTTATAAATCTGGAACAGGACATACTGGTGGAGATTTTTCGTTAGCTGATATTTTATCGGTGTTATATTTTAATATTTTAGATGTTGACCCGGAAGACCCGAATAATCCTAATCGAGACATTTATATTCAAAGTAAAGGTCATGCGGCAGAAGTATTATGGACAACGCTTGCTTTAAGAGGTTTTTTCGAAGAAAAGATATTAGACACTTATTATGAATTAGAATCACCACTAATAGGGCATCCTACAAATAAAATGCCTGGAGTAGAAATGAATACAGGCTCTTTGGGACATGGATTATCAATTTCTGTGGGAGCTGCCTTAGCTTCAAAAATAGATGGTAAAAATAACTTTGTATACACCGTATTAGGTGATGGAGAATTAGCAGAAGGTTCGAACTGGGAAGCTGCAATGGCAGCTAGTCACTATAAACTAAATAATTTATTTGCGATTATTGATAGGAATCAGCTACAGATTACCGGTAAAACAGTGGAAGTTTTAAATGCTGAGCCATTAAAAGAGAAGTGGGAAGCTTTTGGGTGGAATGTAGTAATGGTCGATGGTCATAATCACGGTCAGCTGCTTAAAGAACTATCTGAAAATAATAGTACGGATAAACCTAAAATGATTATTGCAAATACTATAAAAGGAAAGGGAGTTTCCTTTATAGAAAATCAAGCTTCTTGGCATCATGATGTACCAAACGACGAAGAGTATGAAATAGGAGTGCGAGAATTACAAAGTAAACTGGAGGAATTAAAAAATGAATAAAATTCCTAATCGACAAGTGATGAATGATGTCCTCGTAGAGAAAGCCAAAACGGATAAAGATATTGTAGTATTAACGAGCGATTCAAGAGAATCAGCAAAATTATCTGAATTTGGAGAAGTTTACTCTGAACGTATGATCGAAGTGGGGATAGCTGAACAAAATATCGTAGGGATAGCTTCGGGATTAGCGTTAGGAGGAAAACATCCTTTTGCTGTTTCTCCCGCACCCTTTCTTTCCATGCGGAGTATTGAACAGATAAAAGTTGACGTCGCTTATTCGAGACAGAATGTGAAACTGGTAGGGATTAGTGGTGGAGTTAGCTACGGTCAGTTGGGGATGTCTCATCATTCCCTACAAGATTTTGCAGTTACTCGTGCAATTCCAGACTTACAAGTTTTATGCCCTGCTGACAGATTCGAAACGGAAGTGATGTTCAATGCTTTGATTGAATCAGAAAAACCAGCTTATATTCGACTAGGTAGAAATCCAGTTGAAGATGTTTATGAATCTACAGATATTAATTTCGAAATTGGTAAAGCGGTTACTTTAAAAGAAGGCAAGGATATACTCTTGATTGCTATAGGTGAAGCTGTTCGACCAACTCTAGATGCAGCTGAAAAGTTGGAAAATGAAGGGATATCTGCAACTGTTTTAAACGTACATTCTTTAAAGCCATTTGATACAGATAAAGTAATTGAATTAGCTAGAAAGATCGGAACCGTTATTACTATCGAGGAGCATAGTATACATGGTGGGTTAGGAGCTGCAGTTGCAGAAACATTAAGTGAAGAAAAAGATATTAAACAACGAATTATAGGATTCCCAGATGAAGATTTAGTTACAGGGTCTTCAGATGACTTGTTCCAATATTATGGAATTAGTAAAGAAAATATTGCAAAACAAGCTAAAGAATTTTTGAGGTGAGGCAGTGGCAGAATACAGAATCGTAATAGATCAAAGTACATCAAAAACGAAGGCTCTTCTAGTAAGAGTTTCAGGTGGAACAATAAAAATTATTGAAAGGATGGATAAATCCCACAGGCAAATATACCCGGAGCCAGGATGGGTTGAACATAATCCTATAGAAATATTTGAAAATGTAAAAGAATTAATAAATAAAATTTTACAATCTAATAACTTGAAGAAAGAAAATGTTTTGAGTCTTTCTATAGTTAATCAAAGAGAAACAATTGTTATTTGGGATAAAGAAACAGGGGAACCAATAATAAATGCTCTCGTTTGGCAATGTAATCGTAGTGAAAAAATATGTAAAAGTTTAATCGAAAATGGGTTTGAAGAAATAATCCAAGATAATACAGGATTAAAAATTGATAATTACTTTTCTGGTCCAAAAATTAAATGGGTTTTTGATAATTATGATTTAGTAGAAAAATCAAATATTGTAATTGGGACTATAGACACATGGTTAATATGGAATCTTACGAATAGAGAGGTATTTGCTACAGAGCCAAGTAATGCTTCAAGGACGCTATTATATAATATTCATAAGCAAGAATGGGACAAAAAATTATGTGAAATATTTAATGTTTCAAAAGGAATGCTTCCTGAAATATTATCAAGTAATAGTAATTTTGGTTTTTATGAAGGTATTCCTATTGTCGGAGTGATGGGAGATTCACAAGCGGCATTATATGGTCATAAATTAACAAAAAGAGGTGATGTGAAGGCAACTTTAGGAACAGGTTGTTCAATCTTGATGAACAACGGTGGAAACTCAGAAGTAGAGAATTCGACAATTATACAAACTGTTGCGTGGAAAAAGAATAACAAACTTTCTTATGCTCTCGAAGGAGTAATTAAATCTTGCACAGACACATTGAATTGGTTGCAAAATGAGTTAAATTTATTTAATACAATTGGCGAAGGTTCCAAAATGGCATTTTCTATCTTGGATAGTGAGGGAGTATACTTGATTCCTGGTCAGTTAGGGTTAGCTGCACCATTTTGGGAAGCAAATACAAAAGCTTCGTTTATAGGAATGACTAGATCAAATACTAATGAACATTTAATTAGAGCGGCATTCGATAGTATGGTTTTTCAAATTAAAGCAGTAATTGATGAGATGGAAAAAGAAACAAAAATTAAAATTGGTTCAATAAAAGTTGATGGAGGTGCTTCAAAAAACAATGACTTAATTCAATTGATGTCTGATGTGTTGCAAAAAAAGATTATTATTGAAGAGGTAGAAGAACTGTCTGCATTAGGTATATTAATGCTTAGCTTCGATGTTGATATTGATAGAAAACACCAACAAATTTTTAAGCCAAAAACAAATAAAGAACATTTCTATTCAGATTGGTTAGAACATGTGAAAAATTATTTAAATATTGAAAGGAAGAAATTATTATGAGTTTTATAGATTCATTTGCAGAAAAAGGAGTAATGTACGCTACGAAAATACAAGATAATAAAGTTTTAAGTGCGATTTCCAAAGGTTTAATGTCGACTATGCCAATAATGATTATCGGTTCATTGAGTACTCTGTTAGTGGCGCTACAGTGGGAGCCCTATCAAAATTTAATTGACCCAATTAGACATGTACTTGTATTACCGTCAACTTTCACAATAAATGTCCTAGCTTTATATACAGCTTTTTCAATAGCTTATAATTATGCTGTTAGTTACAAAAAAGAAGGTTTAATTCCTGGGTTTATGTCATTATTCTCATTTTTAGTAATGACACCGATTTCAATTTTTGACGTAGGAGAATTATCTGTGAATGCACTAACTTTTGATTGGTTGGGGGCAAAAGGTTTATTTGCAGCTATGATAGTTTCAATATTAGCCACTAGATTATACATTTTCTTCACAGATAAAAACCTTACGATAACTATGCCGGAAGGAGTTCCGCCTACTATTGCAGCTACATTTTCTGGATTGGTACCCGCAATGTTAGTAGCTATAATTTTTACAATTATATCAGGATTATTTTCTTTAACAAAATTTGGGAGTTTCCATCAAATGATATACACGGTTCTGCAAGTTCCTCTACAAAACTTAGGTGGTTCAATTTGGTCTGTCTTGTTTGCTTTGTTTGCTATGCAGGTATTATGGGTGATGGGTATTCATGGAGCAATGTTAGTTATGTCAATTGTAGGGCCAATTTTTAATGCAACAAGTCTGGAAAACTTAACTGCATATCAAGCAGGAGAACCACTTCCAAATATTGTTACTGGATCATTCTGGTCATTATATGCTAATTTCTCACCGATGTTAGGATTAGTATTAGTCTTACTATTTTTTACTAAGAGTAAGCAATTTGATGTTATTGGAAAACTTGGTGCTCCAGGAGCTCTATTCGGAATACATGAGCCACTTATTTTTGGATTGCCAATTGTAATGAATCCGATATTAGCAATACCATATATTTTAACTCCAATAGCAAACGTTGCAATTGGTTATATTATCACTATTCTAGGTATTGTACCGGTACCAATAGGAATGTCAGTACCATTTGGTACACCAATATTTGTTTCTGGGGTATTACATGGTAGTTGGACTTTTGCTGTAGCACAGTTTGTTTTAATATTCATTAGTGCTTTAATTTACTATCCATTTGTAAGAGTATTAGATCAAAGGAATTTAGTAGAAGAATCATCTCGAGATGAACAATCAGAAGAAGAAATATTGGGTGCTGAAAATCTATAAATTGTATAATAAATTATCTAAATAAAAATAGAAAGAATGATTAAATTTGAACCATGAAAAAATAAGGATAAATGATAATGCTTTTATCGAAACATATTTACTCAGAAACTCTGAAGAATATAATGTAGGGAAAAAGAGATCATTAGTAATTATCTGCCCCGGTGGAGGCTATGCTTTTACTAGCGATCGAGAAGCAGAAGTTATTGCATTAAAATTTAATAGTGTAGGTATTAATGCAGTAGTACTATGGTATACAACCGGAGATAAAGTTAAAAAAATTCCGGAGAATGCTTTGTTTGAAACTGCTTGGACAGTTAATTATGTGAGAGAAAAAGCTGACGAATGGCTAATCGATACTGATAATATTGGAATTTGTGGTTTTTCAGCTGGGGGACATTTGGCATTACAAATGGCAACTCGATGGAATGAAACGGATTTAGCAGATAGACTACAGGTAAACAACGAAATGTTAAAAGTGGATTTTGCTATATTAGGTTATCCAATGGTATTTGTAAAAGAAATATTTCCAGAGAATGACCTAGGGTTTGCAAATCAATTGATTGAAAATCCACTTACTTCAAATCAAAGATACTTCGGTACGGATAAACCGACTGATGAAGACTTAGAACATTTCAATTTACTAAATCATGTAGATGAAGAAACCTGTCCAATGTTTATTTGGCACACAACGGAAGATGTCCTTGTTGATGTAGAACATTCTCTAAAGTTAGGTCAAAAATTAAGAAATTACGAGATACCGTTTGAAATGCATATTTTTGAAAAAGGCGAGCATGGATTAGCTTTAGGTGATCGAACAACTGCTCGTAAAAAGAGCCATTTTAACGATCATGTGAAAAAGTGGTTTGATTTATGTGAAGGTTGGTTATCTCCTTATATTGATAATGAATATTAAGCATAAAAAGAGTGCTACTCGGCTGATTAGGGAATGAGAGAAGAATTGGAATAAGTGAGCTAATTTGAAATCCTGTCTATTAGCTCACTTATTTTTTAAACATAATTAACTTGAGTTAAAGGGTGAATAGAGATGTTGAGAATTGGTAATAATAAACGTACAATCGAAAGGAATGGCGAACCATTCTTTTATTTGGCAGACACCGTTTGGAGTGCGTTTACGAATATTGAGAAAAAAGATTGGAAGTATTTCTTAAGAAAAAGAAAAGACCAAGGATTTAATACGCTTCAGATAAATTTAATGCCTCAATGGGATCGAAGCGTATCTAAAGAAATTAAAATGCCATTTGAGGTCGAAGATAATTATTTCAACATACAAAAAATCAACGAGGCGTATTTTGAACATGTGGATGAAATGTTGCAAATGGTTATTGACGAGGACATGGTTCCGGCATTGGTGTTGTTGTGGTGTAATTATATTCCTGGAACTTGGGCAGGAGATTTCGGGCGAACACCTTACTTTAAACAAGAGGACATAAAGGAATATACTGAATATGTAGTAAATCGCTATGATAAGTTTAATCCAATCTATTTAATCAGTGGAGACACGGACTTTCCGTCAGAAGATGTAACGAATTATTATTACGATAGTCTAGAGGTTGCTACAAAATTGTCACCAGAATCTTTAAAAGTTCTGCATATTAAACGAGGATTGAAAGAAATTCCTGACAAGTTACTCAATCATCCTGGATTAGATTTATATTTTTATCAATCTGGACACAATGCTCAATTTCAAGAAGTTGCTTATACTTTTGCCGACTATTTTTATGGGTTAGAGCCAATAAAACCTACTATTAATTCGGAGCCATGTTATGAATTGATGGGATACAGTCGAAATGAATATGGGCGCTTTAGTCGAGAAAATGTGCGGAAAGTTGCTTGGCAGAGCGTTTTGTCAGGTGCTTTTGCGGGAATCACATACGGAGCCCATGGTATTTGGAGTTGGCATGATCAAGAGGATAGATTTGGATCAGGTTTAGGTGAGGGATTCAATCCCCCGTTTAATTGGAGAGTAGCACTAGAATTTGAGGGTGCTAATGATTATGGTTTTCTCAAAACATTTTATGAAAAAGAGAAATTAAATGATTTACATCCAAACCAATCAATTTTAGTAAATGGTATCGAAGAAATACGTGTAGCTGAGACCAAAGAAAAAATATATATTTATGTTCCTGTAAATGTTCCGATTCAATTAAATGGAGTGTTCGCTTCTGAAAAAGACTACGCATTAGATTTAGAGAGTAAAAATATATTACCATTGCACAAAGTTTCAAATGAAGGAAAGACATTGATTGAAATGACATCATCTATAAAAGATAGCGTATTAATTTTGCATAAAAATGTATAGATACTAAGCATCATTTAAACGTAAACCCCCGAGCCGCTACGCTCGGGGGTTTGCTATTTTATCGATATTAATCAACTAAATGGACCATGAAGTAACGTTTTTTACCGCGACGGACTAAAATAAAGCGGCCGTCGTAACTATCCTCTTCGTTAACGACATGATTTAAATCGGTGATCCGTTCCCCTTTTAGGTAAATCGCACCATTATTTACATCTTCACGTGCTTGTCGACGGGAAGGGGAAATGCCTGTTACATCAACTAAAAAACTGACGATATCTGTTTCTATACGAGGCGCTTCACTTGAAGGAACGTCTTTAAATGACAATTCGATTTGGTCCGCCGTCAACTCTTGTACATCGCCTGAGAATAAAGCGTTCGAAATTTTGATCGCTTCGTCTAAGGCTTCTTGTCCATGAACAAAATGGGTCATTTCTTCAGCCAGGACTCGTTGCGCTTCACGCTTATGTGGTTCTTCTTCAGTTTTTTTCGCCAACTCAGCAATTTCATCTTGAGATAAGAAAGTAAAGTATTTCAAATATTTATCTACATCACGATCATCTTGATTGAACCAGAATTGGTAGAATTCGTAAGGTGTTGTTTTTTCAGGATCTAACCAAACAGCGCCATCAGCAGTCTTTCCAAATTTCGTCCCATCTGCTTTCAACAATAAAGGAATCGTTAGACCGTATGCTTCAGATTCAGCACCTTCTTTTTTACGAATTAAATCTAAGCCAGCCGTAATATTTCCCCATTGATCCGAACCGCCGATTTGAAGTTGTACATCTTCATTTTTGAATAAATGCAAGAAGTCGATGGATTGAATAATTTGGTAACTGAACTCAGTGAATGAAATTCCTGTGTCCAAACGACTTGCGACTACATCTTTTGCTAGCATCGTATTAATATTGAATTCTTTTCCGAAGTCACGTAGGAAATCTAGAAAAGTCATTGGGCCGAGCCAATCGTAATTATTTGCTAAACGAATGCCGGAAGTTTCCGAACCTGCATCAAATAATTTGCGCATTTGGTTGCTTAACTTCTCTGCATTTTCATTAATTTGATCCATGGTTTGTAGTTGGCGTTCTGAAGTTCGTCCGCTCGGATCTCCGATAGAACCTGTTCCACCACCAATTAGGACCACTGGTTTGTGTCCGGCCATTTGAAATCTCTTTAAAATCATAAATGGAATTAAGTGTCCAATATGCATACTGTCTCCAGTTGGATCGATTCCGCAGTATAATGAGATTTCTTTTGTTTCCGTTAATTTTCGTAAACCTTCTTCGTCTGTTTGTTGGTTGATAGCTCCACGCCACGCCAACTCATCAATTATATTCACTGTCTTTCCTCCTATAAATTTTCCTTGTTATAAAATAAAAATCCCGACAAAAGACTACGCTTTTGCCGGGACGAATTTTCCGTGTTACCACCCAAATTGAATAACGAGATGCATTATTCCACTCTTCCTCTTAACGCGAGGTCAAAACGCTACATAAGTAGTTGCTCCAAGGTGTAATTCACAGATATCGTTTGACTAACTTCCACCACCGTCAGCTCTCTTAAACAGGGACGATAACTATTACTCTGCCTCTTCAAAGCAAGGTATTGAGTTGCATTCATTATAAATAAGCTATTTAGAATTGTCAATAAGCCTAATAGCTTTACTTTAATCCTTCTTCATTAGAAAATTAAGAGACAAGAACAGCAGGGAAATTTCGGTAAAAATAACTTAAAATTGACAAAGAAAAATGTGTGCTTATGGTATGATAATAAAGAACAATGCATAGAGGCGAGGGTAATTATGAAGAAGATAGTATTTTTTGATATTGACGGTACATTAGTAACAAGAAATAATCATGTTCCAAAATCAACCATTGACGCAGTCAACCAATTAAAAGAAAAAGGAATCACCCCAGTTATTGCAACTGGGAGAGCGCCAGTTTTAATTAAAGATGTCGCAAAACAATTAGAAATAAATAGCTATATTTCGATGAATGGCCAGTATATTGTTCATGAAAATGAGGTCATCTATGCAAATCCGATTGACCACGAATTAGTCGACCAAGTCGTGGAAGCAGCAGTTGAACAAAACGATGGGATTTTATTATCAACGGGGGATGAAATTATCTCGAACTCCCTTATTTCGATGGTGAACCGTGGCATGATTTTTACTTTCTTAAAAGGGCTCGTCCGCATTATCCCAGAACGTATTAAGTTACGTCTTTGGAGACGGGTGATGAGTAATGCGCCTGAGAAGAAAGATTACGCGAATAAAGAAGTCTTCATGCTTAATATTAATGCGAACCCTGAAGAAGGGAAAGTTTACGAAGACCAATTTAACGAGGTACTAAATTTTACTCGCGCAAATGATATTTCGATGGATATCGTGAACAAAGGCATATCCAAAGCAACAGGAATCCAGCGAATGATTGAATTGTTGGGTGTAGAACGTGAAAATACGTATGCTTTTGGTGATGGGTTAAATGATTTAGAAATGATCCAGTTTGTTGGGACAGGTGTGGCGATGGCCAATGGATATGACCAACTGAAAGAAGTTGCCGATTACGTTACGGATTCTGTGTTTAATCATGGCATTTCTAAAGGCCTAGAATACTTAGGATTAATTGAATAAATGAATGAAACCAGATCTAACGTATAAAAAAATAACGAAAACCTAGGCACAAATGCTTTCTTAGCTACTATAAAGGATGTATTTGTGCTATAATTTTACAGATTATGTTTCACAAGACAATTTAGAAAAGGATGAATACCGTGTCTGAAAATAAAGGCTATTATATAACAACGCCAATCTACTATCCAAGTGGGAAACTGCATATAGGTAGTGCATATACTACAATCGCTTGTGATATTCTTGCGCGATATAAACGACTACAAGGCGAAGACGTGTTTTACTTAACAGGTACAGACGAACACGGATTAAAAATTCAAGAAAAAGCTGCGGAAGAAAATGTTTCACCGCAGGAATTTGTGGACCGACAAGCAGCAGATATTGAAAAATTATGGGATAAACTGGAGATTACTAACGATAAATTTATCCGCACAACAGACCCGCAACACAAAGAAGTTGTTGGTAAAATATTCGAGAAACTTCTCGCAAAAGGCGATATTTATCTCGATAAATATTCGGGTTGGTACTCAGTATCTGACGAAGAATTTTTCACAGAACCACAACTAGAAGAAGTATATCGAGATGACGAAGGAAAAGTTATCGGCGGAAAAGCACCGAGCGGACATGAAGTTGAGTGGGTAAGCGAAGAATCTTATTTCTTCCGCATGAGTAAATACGCAGACCAGTTATTAGAACATTACAATACGCATCCAGAATTTATTCAGCCTGAATCGCGTAAGAATGAAATGATTAATAATTTCATTAAACCAGGTCTTGAGGATTTAGCCGTATCTCGTACAACATTTGACTGGGGCGTAAAAGTCCCTTCTGATCCGAAGCACGTGGTTTATGTCTGGATTGATGCGTTAACGAACTATATCACTGCACTTGGTTATGACCCTGATTTAGGTGGTTATGATGATCAGCCTGAACTCTTCAAGAAATTCTGGCCAGCAGATGTTCATATGGTTGGGAAAGAAATCGTACGATTCCATACGATTTATTGGCCAATTCTACTAATGGCACTCGACTTACCTTTACCAAAACAAATCTTTGGTCATGGCTGGCTACTTATGCGTGATGGTAAAATGTCTAAATCTAAAGGAAACGTCGTATATCCAGATTTCTTAGTCGACCGTTATGGTTTGGACAGTTTGCGTTACTATTTAATGCGTGAAATTGCATTCGGTTCGGATGGTATTTTTACACCAGAAGATTATGTGACACGTACAAACTCAGATTTAGCCAATGATTTAGGCAATCTTTTAAATCGTACAGTCGCGATGATTAATCAATATTTAGGTGGAGAAATTCCAGCATTAGGAGAAGAGAAAACAACCTTCGATGAGAAATTAGAGGCCACAGCTGCACGTGTGATTGCAGAATATAAAGAATCGTTGGATCACTTACAGTTTAACGTAACGTTACAACATGTGTGGACATTAATTTCACGAACGAATAAATATATTGATGAAACAACACCGTGGGTTCTCGCACGTGAAGAGAGAACAGAAGAACTTAAAAATGTTTTGGCCCATTTAGTGGAAAGTTTACGTGTGGCCGGGATATTATTGCGTCCGTTCCTTGTTGAAGCTCCTGGTAAAATTGCTGACCAACTCGGCTTGGACTTAGAGGAAGATTTATCTTGGGCAAAATTAAGCTATGGTAATTTCTCAGAAGGTCGTCGTGTTATTGAAAAAGGTGAGCCAATCTTCCCTCGTTTAGATGTCGAAGAAGAAACGGCGATTATTCAAGAATCAATGACGCCAGCACCTGCAGAAGAGGTAGAAGCAGAATGGAATCCAGAAGAGATGACATTATCTTCTGTTAAACAGGAAGAAATTAATTTTGAACATTTCGATGCGGTTGAATTAAAAGTAGCAGAAGTTATCGACTGTACTCGTGTAGAAAATGCTGACAAACTATTGAAATTCCGCTTGGATGCAGGGGATGAAGCAGGACATCGTCAAATATTATCCGGTGTTGCAGAATTTTATCCAGAACCTGAAGCATTAATTGGCAAAAAAGTGATTGTAGTTGCGAACTTAAAACCAAGAAAAATGCGTGGAGAAATTAGTCAAGGGATGATTCTCTCTGCCGAAGATGAAGCAGGAAACTTAGAATTGTTAAATGCACCAAGTGGAATGCCAAACGGTTCAATTGTTGGATAATGAGTAAAATAAAAAGAGAAGGGCAAGTACAACTTGCTCTTTTCATTTTCTAAGCAATTAATAATTAAAAGGATGAAAAAATGTTATTTGATACGCATGCACATTTAAATGTTAAACAATTTGCTGAAGATGAAACGGAAGTTATCGCAAGAGCGAAAGAGCATGAGGTAAATCAAATTGCCGTTGTAGGTTTTGATGAATCGACAATTGTTAAAGCGTTAGAGCTCAGCAAAAATTATGAAGGAATTTATCCAATTGTAGGCTGGCATCCAACAGAAGCTGGCAGTTATTCGGATGAAATAGAAGAAAAATTGATTCATTTGCTGCAAACGGAAAAGATTATCGCGATGGGTGAAATGGGTTTAGATTATCATTGGATGGAAGATCCTAAAGACGTTCAGATCGAAGCCTTTAGACGTCAAATTCGTGTAGCAAAAGAATTAAATATGCCAATCACTGTTCATAATCGTGAGAGTACAGAGGATGTGTACCGTGTGTTAAAAGAAGAACACATTGGTGATATAGGCGGGATTATGCACAGTTTTAATCTGACGCCGGAATGGCTAGAGCGTTTTTTGGATTTAGGAATGCATATTTCATTTAGTGGGATTTTGACATTTAAAAATGCACCAGAGGTAAAAGAAAGTGCGAAGGTAGTCCCTTTAGACAAGGTGTTGATTGAAACGGACGCACCTTATCTCAGTCCGATGCCTCATCGTGGGGAAAGAAACGAACCGAGCTATGTTCGTTTTGTAGCGGAAGAGTTAGCCAACTTACGAGACATGTCTCTAGAAGATGTTGCGAAGATAACGACAACGAATGCGAATCAATTATTTAGATTAAAAGAAGTGTAAAATATGAAACCAAAAATTAAAGAAGTAATAGTAGTCGAAGGAAAAAGCGATACGAAACGTATTCAATTAGCCGTTGAAGCGGACACGATTGAAACGCAAGGTCTAGCGTTAGAACAAGAAACGTTAGATTTAATTCAACATGCTCAGGATACGAGAGGAGTTATTGTTTTTACTGATCCCGATTATCCAGGAGAAACAATTCGTAAGAAAATTACGGAGAATATCCCGGGGGTCAAACATGCCTTCATCAAAACAGATGAAGGAGTGCCACGCCATAAGGGAACTTTAGGTATCGAACATGCCTCAGTCGAAACAATTCGCTTAGCTTTAAGTGGGTTGTATGAAACTAAGACTATAGGAAATCCAGAAATTTCGAAGACATTGTTGATGGAACTTGGCTTGACCGGAGGAGTGAATGCAAAAATGTTACGCATCCGTTTAGGCGAAGAACTTAGAGTTGGTTATACCAACAGTAAACAATTACAAAAGCGCCTCAATATGTTTGGTATTTCCGAAGAGACTGTAAGAAAAACAATAGATAAAATCAAGGAGGGCTTGAATGAATAATTATGTCGATATTGCAACGCCTAGTCGTACGCGTGAAATTTTAGAAAAATATGATTTGAGCGCAAAAAAAAGTCTAGGTCAAAATTTTATTATAGATACAAATATTTTAAGAAATATTGTTCAAACAGCCCAGGTGGACAAAGAAACGACTGTCATCGAAGTTGGTCCAGGAATTGGTGCATTAACTGAGCAGATTGCAAAAGAAGCAAAGGAAGTTTTTGCTTTTGAGATTGATGATCGACTATTAACTGTTTTAGAAGATACATTATCTCCGTATGAAAATGTAACAGTCTTTCATCAGGACATATTAGCTGTTGATTTTGAACAATTTGCAGCAGATTATTTACAAGATTCGACACGTTTAGTCGTCATAGCAAATCTTCCTTACTATATTACAACACCAATTATTATGCATTTATTAGAAAGTTCACTGCCAATCGAAGAAATGGTGCTCATGATGCAAAAAGAAGTTGCGAGTAGATTGGAAGGTAAGCCGAGCACGAAAGCATATGGTTCTTTGTCTCTTGCGATCCAATATTATGTGGATGTGGAAGTCGCTTTCACAGTTCCGCGCACGGTTTTTATGCCGCAACCGAATGTTGAATCGGCTATTATCCATTTAAAAAAATTGCCAGAACCTGCTGTGAGTGTCCTAGATGAAGAGGTATTTTTTAAGTTGGTACGTGCTTCTTTTGTGCAACGTCGAAAAACGATTTGGAACAATTTACGAAAAGCTTTTGATAATAAATCATTAGAAGGTGAATTGCGTCAAGCTTTAGAGGAAATAGACATTGATCCGAGCCGACGAGGTGAAAGTTTAACAATTGAAGAATTTGGTGCTTTAGCGGATGCTTTAGTCAACCATCAATTGGTCAATTTTTAAAATGGAAATGGTATTCATTAAATGTTAATTTGTGAAACAAACGTAAAATTGTGAAACGTGCTTTGTCAAGGGATTCATAAGGGGTATTAATATTATTCTCCTTTAATTTGTGGTATACTGTTTATAGTTAGGAGTGTCGGTAATGACAGCAACTATAGAGAGTATTAAAGGCAAATTGACGGATTCAATCGGCGAGAATGTTGTTATCACAGAGGAAGTAGGCAGACGTAAAACAACAACACACGAAGGAAAGCTAACAGAAACATACCCTTCAGTATTTGTTGTAGAACTTGAAGACAGCGAAGGCTCCTATGAGCGTGTATCTTACAGTTACATCGATGTCTTAACCAATACTATTGAAATTGATTTCCCTGATTTAGAGCAAGATGCTTTATCAGAAGAAGAACTTAATTTAGCTATAGATGAATAGTGTTTTAATAGAAAAAGGATGAGTTCCGATAGATATGGGCTCATCCTTTTTCTATCGAAACCTTTCATTCAACGAAGTATAGAAGGCGGATAACCCTGTGCTTATCAGTTGACATGAAAGAATCTTCATGTATAAAAGGATTGACTCGAGTGATTTTCTCCGCTAAAATCTAAATCGTAACTGTTACGATTTGTAAAGGGTTGTATTTTTTTGACTCATTTTTGAAATTTAAGGAGAAGTTTATGAAAAAAAATTGGAAACAATTATTCATCATCAGTGTTATTATCTTATTTCTCGTAGGTTGTAGTGCGGAAAATACGGATCCTTCGTCGAATGAAGAACTAGAAAGCGGAAAAATTCAGGTCGTAACTTCTATTTTTCCAATGTACGAAATTGTCAAAGAAGTTGCTGGAGACCGAGCAGATGTTTCTTTGATGGTTGGTGCAAATGAAGATGCACATCATTATGAACCCAGTGCTCAAATCATAACCCAAGTAAATGAAGCGGATGTTTTTATTTATAGCAGTGACATCATGGAATTTTGGGTAGAAAGTTTATTAGCTGTTGTCGAAAACGACAACTTACAAGTGATTGAATTCGGTCAGGATGTACATTTTGAAATTGAAGATGAGCATGACTACCATGACTATGATGAAGAAGATCACAGCAACGAGGGGCATGATCACGGAGGATTGGACCCTCATATTTGGTTAGATTTAGTTGCAGTTAATGAGCAATTGCCAGTCGTAGTAGATGCCCTATCAGAAATGGATCCAGAAGGGGCGTCAGAATACGCAAGTAATGCCGAACAATTTAGTTTAGATTTACTGACCTTGAACGAAGAATATATTGCGGCATTTAGTGAAGCAGAAAACCGTACGTTTGTTGTACAGCATCAGGCCTTTGGTCACCTCGCTCACGCCTATGATTTAGAGCAAGTGGCTATTGGAGGACTTACAACAGAAGTCGAAGTTAGTCCAAGATCCATGGCAGAGATTGTTGATTTTGTTATGGGACAAAATGTTCCTGTTATTTATTATCAAAGCAATCAGAATTCAGGGGTAGCTGAAACAATCGCACAAGAGACAAACACGGAAGTGGCTATTTTATATGATTTAGAAAATTTTCCCGCTGGTTTAGAAGCGGAAGGAAATCTCTATCTAGTTGCAATGAAACATAATTTAAACCAATTGAAAAAATCAATTCATTGATTGATGTCTGGAAAGAAATGAGGAATAAATCGTTGGAAACAACAACAGAACATTATATTGAAGTAAAAGATTTGTCCTACAATTATGATAATGAACCAGTCCTTTCTGGGATTACCTTTTCAGTAGATCCCGGCGAATTTGTGATGTTGACTGGAGAAAATGGGGCAGCGAAAACAACACTACTTAGAAATATTTTAGGCTTACTTAAACCAGCAACAGGAGAAGTTAAGATGGCCAAGAAAAATGTTAAAGGTCAAGAACTAAAAGTAGGTTATGTTCCTCAACAAGTTGCTTCATTTAACATTGGTTTTCCAAGTACAGTTTTAGAATTAGTCGAGTCAGGGCGTTATCCGCAAAATCGTTGGTTCAGCCGTCTGGATGAACAGGACAAAGAGCATGTTAAACGAGCCTTGGAATCTGTCGGGATGTGGGAGATGCGCCATAAAAAAATTGGTGACTTAAGCGGTGGACAAAAGCAACGCATTTCTTTGGCACGCGTATTTGCGATGGATCCCGATTTATTCGTATTGGACGAACCGACGACGGGAATGGATTCTGAATCGCGAGAAAAATTTTATAAATTATTAAGACATAATTCAAAAGTACACAACAAAGCAATTTTGATGGTGACACATGACCATTTAGAATTACGTCCATATGTGGATGATCATATTGAATTGTTGAGAAAGGAGAATTCCCCTTGGAGATGTTTCTCTATGGATTCATGAGGCAAGCCTTCCAAGCTTCCATTCTGATCTCTTTAATCGCACCAATTTTAGGTTTGTTCTTAATTTTAAGAAGACAGACTTTATTAGCAGATACCTTATCCCATGTTTCTTTAGTTGGTGTTGCTGCAGGTTTACTCTTGGGATTTTCCCCCACCTGGATGAATTTATTTGTGGTTATTATTGTATCTATATTGCTAGAATATATTCGAAAAGTTTATAAATCCTACTCGGAAATTTCGATCGCGATTATGATGTCAGGTGGAATGGCCCTTGCTTTAGTTCTGATGAGTTTCAATGACAGTAGTGCGATGAGTTTGAATAGTTTTTTATTCGGATCAATTGTTACAATCTCAACCGAGCAAGTTTGGTTTATATTTGTTATTACTGCGTTGATTATTGGATTTTATCTTATATTCAAACGTCCGATGTATGTGCTCACCTTTGATGAAGAGACTGCTTTTACTTCAGGTCTACCGGTAAAATGGATTTCGATTATTTTTAATGTCATCACAGGAATGACGATTGCAACCATTATGCCGATTGTTGGAGCACTGTTGGTTTCGGCTATATTAATTTTACCAGCAGCTATTTCAATGCGATTAAGTAAAAGTTTTAATGGTGTTATCTTGATAGGTATCCTGATTGCAATGGTTGGGATGTTTGGCGGATTAATTATTTCATATAATGTAGGTACGCCACCAGGAGCTACGATTACCCTTATCTTTTTAATGGTATTTTTCTTGGTTCTTTTAATAGAGCGTGTTTTTAAAAAATAGTCGATTGTAACCTTCTTTTGAAATGTAGAACTTTCAAGAGAAGGTTTTTAATTTGAATTGACAGTTGTTTTGAAAATGTAAGGGGTTTAAACGCGAACGTTCGGTATAAAACAATGTACAATTTAACTTAAATTCTGTATGATAAAGATAAGAAAAGTATTGGAGGGGAACAATGAAAACAAAACGAAGTGAGCGTTTAGTGGAGATGTCAATCTATTTTCTGCAAAATCCAAACACTACAACGTCATTAAATTATTTTTCAGATAAATTTAAATCAGCTAAATCAAGTATTAGCGAAGATTTAACCATCATAAAAAAATCTTTTGAAGAGAATAATATGGGGAGCTTGATTACTTATGCTGGTGCACGTGGAGGTGTAAAATATGAGCCGCACTACGAAGAAAACCAGCTGAAAGAAGAAATTCTTTCGATCAAAAATGAAATCAATGAATCAGAACGGCTATTGCCAGGAGGATATATTTACACTTCTGATTTATTAAGTGATCCAAAATGGCTGCAACGTATTGGGAAAATTATTGCATCGAAATATTCAGATGGTGAAGTAGATACTATTATGACGATTGCAACGAAAGGTGTGCCAATCGCTCAAGCAGTGGCGTACAATTTAAATATCCCTTTTGTTATCGTAAGGAAATCTTCAAAAGTAACAGAAGGTCCGACTGTGAGCATTAATTATTTGCCTCGTTCGTCATCTGAAGATGTTGAGAAAATGGAACTTTCTAAACGCAGTCTAAAAGAAGGAAGTAAAATTTTAATCATCGATGATTTCCTGCGTGGCGGTGGAACCATCCGAGGACTTGAACGAATGGCTCAAGAATTTAACTGCGAAGTGGTTGATTCTGTGGTATTCCTTGAGCATAATTCAAAAGTCGATGTTGAGAACTATCATTCGCTCTTAAAAGTTAAATCAGTGGATCAATCGAATAACACGATTGAGGTTGAAGAGGGAAATTTCCTTTCCTTTTGAAAGTGTATTGAAAAATGCTTGAAGTTGCCTTAATATAAAGGTACAATTTTAACTTTGTGAGTTAAATTTAAAATACAATAAATGGATTGGAAGTTAGGAGAAAAACCATGAAAAAACGCTATGTTGTTGTTTTGGCTGCTGGCCAAGGAACACGTATGAAATCCAAGTTATACAAAGTGATGCATCCAGTAATGGGACGTCCGATGGTTGGGCATGTGGTTCAAGCCGCTTTAGATGCTAAAGTTGATCGAGTAATCACGATTACTGGTTTTGGTGCCGAAGTGATTAAGGATTATCTTGGGGAGAAGAGCGAATACGTCTATCAAGAAGAACAACTTGGCACAGCACATGCTGTTGAACAAGCTAGAAATCTTTTAGGTAATGAAGAAGGAACCACACTTGTTCTGTCAGGTGATACCCCTCTTATTACGGCAGAAACAATTTCTGAGTTGATGGATTTTCATGAAAAAGAAGATGCAAAAGCAACAGTATTAACTGCGTTAGCGGACGATCCGTTTGGTTATGGTCGTGTAATTCGTTCAGAAGATGGATCAGTCAACAAAATTGTTGAAGAAAAAGACGCTTCGAATGAAGAAAGAACCGTAAATGAAATTAATACCGGAACATATTGTTTCGATAATAAATCTTTGTTTGAAACATTAACAAAAGTGGATAACAATAATGCACAAGGTGAATATTATTTGCCAGATGTGATTGAATTACTAAAAGAAAATGACGAGATCGTTGGGGCATTTAAGTTAGATAATATGGACGAAGCATTAGGTGTCAATAACCGTGTTGCTTTAGCTGAAGCTACAAAAATTATGCGTAATCGCATTAACACAAACCATATGGTGAATGGCGTTACGCTTGTTGATCCAGAGAGTACTTACATTGAAATAGATGTAAAAATTGGCGCAGATACAGTTATTGAACCAAGCACCTATTTAAAAGGGAGCACTGTTCTAGGCGAAGATGTGTTCATCGGTTTAAATACAACTATTGAAGATAGTCAAATATCCGACAATGTAAAAATTATTCAATCTGTTATAGAAGAATCGAAAGTGGATTCTGGTTCAGACATTGGACCACATAGTCACTTACGTCCTTTAAGCGAAATTGGTAAAAATGTTCACATTGGTAACTATGTAGAAATTAAAAAATCAACAATTGGCGAAGATACTAAAGTAGGACACCACACGTATATTGGGGATGCGAAGGTTGGTAAGAATGTGAACGTGGGTTGTGGCGTTGTGTTTGCAAACTACAATGGAAAGAGTAAATCTATTTCTATAGTTGGCGACAATTCATTTATCGGAAGCAATGCAAATATTGTTGCTCCGGTAAATTTAGGTGAAAATAGTTTTGTTGCAGCGGGTTCTACAATCACTAAAGAAGTTCCTGCAAATGCTTTAGGGATTGCTCGAGCTAGACAAGAAGTTAAAGAAGATTTTTACACAAAATATTTTGCGACTGAAGACAAATGATTTTTACAAATGTGAGTTCATAAATGGAGGATATATATGAGTGAAAAAGATATGCGCTTGAAGCTATATTCATTAAGTTCAAACGTTCCGTTGGCTGAAAAAATTGCCGGTTATTTAGGGATTGAATTAGGAAAGTTAACGGTAGATAAATTTAGTGACGGTGAAATTGCGATCAGTATCGAAGAAAGTGTTCGTGGAGATCATGTATTTATTGTTCAATCGACTTCGAATCCTACTAATGATTATCTAATGGAACTATTAATCATGATCGATGCCCTTCGACGCGCTAGCGCCAAAACGATTACAGCGGTTATTCCTTATTATGGTTATGCCAGACAAGATAGAAAAGCAAAACCTCGTGAGCCAATCACAGCTAAGTTAGTAGCGAATCTTCTAACTACTGCTGGTGCAGATCGCGTAGTCGCTTTAGATTTACATGCGGCTCAGATTCAAGGATTTTTCGATATCCCAGTGGACCATTTACTTGGGGCACCATTATTAGCAAGTTGGTTCTTAGATCATGAAGTATCAGGAAGCGATGTAGTTGTTGTATCCCCTGACCATGGTGGAGCGACTCGTGCACGTAAATTAGCTGAATTCTTAGATTCACCAATTGCAATCGTTGATAAACGTCGTCCTAAACCAAATGTTTCTGAAGTAATGAATATTATTGGAGATGTTAGCGGGAAGAAAGCTATCTTAATAGATGACATGTTTGATACAGCAGGTACTATAACAAATGCCGCTCAAGCCCTGAAAGATGCAGGTGCTGTTGAAGTATATGCTTGTGGAACGCATGGAATTTTCTCACCTCCTGCGATTGAACGTATTGAAAATTCAGCAATTAAAACATTAGTCGTGACGGATTCGATTTACCTACCAGAAGAAAAACGAATCGATAAAATTGAATTAATTAGTGTCAGTGAATTAATTGGACAAGCCATTGAACGAATTTATGAAGAGCGTTCGGTCTCTCCATTGTTCTATAATAAATTTAGAAATAAACAAGAGTATAGATTTGATGAAGATTAAAGTTTGATGTAAAATATGAATATGCGATTAGATAACTTGCGGTTGATTTATTCAATCGCAAGTATTTTTTATAATATAAGGATTAAGTACATAAGAATTAAAATGAAGCTAATCACAAAAATATGTCATGTTAGGGGAAATAGAATGAAACCAATAACAAATGAAAATCTCTACGATTTAAAAACAGTTTCACAACCGCTAGTCGTTGATAATTATGCTTTTGTTGTAGAAACTGAAATGAATAAAGAAGAAAATAAATACCAGACGTCAATTTATCGAATTAATTTAGAGACAAATGAACGGATCTTATATGGAGATAGTGGGAGTGTAAATACGAATATCCAATTGTCTGCTGACAAAAAGTTCATGTCTTATTTATCGAATAATACGAAAGACGAAAAAGTTCAATTGTTTACTATTCCTCTAAATGGTGGTTCTGCAACGCAAGTCACATTTGAAGAAAATGGTGTGAATAATTATCAGTGGCTTGCTGATTCACAAACGGTTTATTATCAAACGAATATTGAGCAAGAGGATGAAAAGCACGAAGAAGAAACAGATAACTTTTCAAAGGAACTTCCAAGCAAAAAAGTCTTTACTAAATTAATGTATAAAGCGGATGGCGGCGGCTACTTAAAAGAAAATCGTATCTTTCAAATAAAAAAAGTTACAATTAGTTCAGAAACAACTGAACCAGAAGTGCTCGTCGAAGAAAATCGTGCTATTCGTTTGGTTTATGTTGCAAAAGACGAATCGTATTTATTGTTCTTTGATCGTTTTGATCCTGAAGACGAATGGGTATATGGGGGAAGTATCTATAAATATGATTTACCATCTAAAGAATTGAAGTTAGTTACTGAAGATATTCCTGGTGGGATTTTTGGTCACGCCTTGCCAACCGAAGATGAAGATTATATTTTATTCACGGGGAATGACTTTGGCTACAAATTTGTAACGAACAGTCATATTTATGGCTATGATGTGTCTGCCGAAACATTAACTGATTTAACACCGGATTTAGATTTTGGGGTAGGCGATTCGTTAGCAGGTGATTTCCAACAAAACGTCATCGGCAAGGATTTATGGTGGCTTGAAGATGGGAAAAAATTCTTATTTAAAGCAACAGAGCACGGTAAAATTACGTTGTACAAAGGCTCAATAGGTGGAAAAGTTGAAAAGATTTTTGATAAAGACCTGCATATAACAGGATTAGATTTATCCGAAGACAAAAAAGAAGCTATCATTACTTATTCGACGTTAATTATTCCTGGAGCGGTTGCGAAATTAGATTTAACATCAGGTGAAATAACGGATCTTTATAATCCTAACACTGCGTTTTTCGAAGAACATGCTGTTTCAACGCCAGAAAGATTTTGGTTCAAGAGTGTCAGAGATTGGGATATTCAAGGTTGGTATGTTCCGCCAGTTACAGCAAACACAACAGACAAACATCCTGCCGTTTTGTATATTCACGGAGGTCCCCAAGTTTCCTATGGTGAGACATTCTTCCATGAAATGCAAGCCTTAGCTGGAGCAGGATATGGTGTCATTATGCTAAACCCACGTGGTGGTAGTGGGTATGGTCAGGACTTTGTGGCTTCTATTTTAGATAATTATGGCAACGAAGATTATCAAGATTTGATGAATGGTACGGATTATGTGTTAGAAAATTACCCATTAGTAGATGAAGGTAAATTATATGTTGCAGGCGGTAGTTATGGTGGCTTTATGACAAATTGGATTGTGACACATACGGATCGTTTTAAAGCAGCAGTCACTCAGCGCTCGATTTCAAATTGGATTAGTTTTTATGGCACGAGTGATATCGGACCTTCGTTTGTAGAATATCAATTAGGAAGAGACCTTTCTAAAGCAGATGAATTATGGCAGATGTCACCGTTAGCACACGCAGGAAATGCAAAAACACCATTACTTGTTTTACATGGAGAACAAGATTATCGTTGTCCACAAGAACAAGGCGAACAAATGTATATTGCAATGAAAAAACAAAAAGTAGACACTCGCTTTGTTACGTTTCCAAATTCGAGTCATGGACTATCTCGAGAAGGTTTACCAAATTTACGTCAAGAACGTTTGGATGAAGTAGTCAATTGGTTTGAGCAGTATAAATAATTAGAAAAACATTTGAAATGTGGGGGAAGACGTAAGGTTTTCTTCCTCTTTCTATTTTTGTTTTAAATTTGCTTTAAATTGTTCGATTATGAACAAAAAAGTATTGTATTTTTCCCAAAAATGTTTTAAAGTTGAAGTTACGTGACTTTAAATTCTCGTTTGCTTTGTGGGGAAGAAGCGAGAGAATAAAAATTAAGGGGAAAATAAAAATGGATATTGCAAATAATTTGCTACTCATGTTGGGGGGAGTAGCTGTCTTTATGTTTGGTATGAAGCAGATGAGTTCTGGTTTAGAACAAAACGCAGGGACAAAAATTCGAAATGTGTTTAAAAAAATCAACAAAAATAGATTAGTAAACTATGGAATTGGTGCGGGTGCGACCACAATTGTTCAATCATCTTCCGCTACTTCGATTATGACTGTGGGTCTTGCCCATGCGAAAATCATAACCGTTAAACAGGGAGCAGGATTTATCTTAGGAGCAAAAGTCGGAACAACTGTTTCCGCTTGGATCTTTGCTCTATCTGGAGTAGGTAAGGGTGGGCTTTCGGTTACCGCGATTGCTTCGGCATTAGCGTTTATCGGAGTATTAATTATTTTCACAACGAATAACGAGAAACTAAACCGAATTGCACCATTTTTAATTGGGCTTGGGATGTTATTTATTGGTTTAGAAGTGATGGAAACAGCTATTGGTGGAGCAGATTCACCGCTAAGTATCGCATTATCGCAAGTTTTTAAATATGAGATTATGCAAAATCCAATCTTATTAGTTATTTTAGGAATTTTATTTGCTGCAATCATTCAATCTTCTTCTGCTGCTTCGGGAGTATTTATTGCTTTTTTAGCGGCTGGAGTAATTACAGATATTGATCAGTCTTTTTTTCTGATGCTTGGCGCAAATATTGGAACATGTAGTGATGGAATTATGGCATCACTAACCACGAATGCAAATGGTAAACGCATCGCTTTGTTCCACGTTATTACAAGTGTTATTGGTGCAGTCGCATTTACAATTATATTAATCGCATTTAGAATGCCGATTGTCAATTTCTTTGAGACGATGTTCCCAGGAAGCCCACAATTCGGTCTGGCATCATTCAATTTAATTTATAATGCAATATATACTTCATTCTTACTTTTATTCTTAGATCCGCTGGTTAATTTTGTGACGAGAGTAATCGAAGACAAAGAAGCAGAACTGGAAGAGTTAACGTATATCGACGAAAGTTCCTTACAAACACCATCAGTTGCCATCGAACAAGCATTGAAAGAATTGCATGACATGGCAGATCTGGCAAAAGAAAATATTGATCGTGCTTTTCATTCCTTGGTTAATGAAGATATGAGTGAAAGTCAAAAGATCGCAGATACAGAATACCGCATCGACTTTCTTACAAATAAATTAACAAGTTTCTTCATCAAGATTTCGTCCGTTAACCAGAGTGCAGCGGATGAAGAATTGATTGGAGGATTACATCATGTAACCAATGATGTGGAACGCCTTGGGGACTATGCTGTATTATTAGTTAAAGAAACAAATGATATGTTAGTGAAAGAAATTTATTTCTCAGAAGAAACCAAAAATGAATTAAATGAAATTTATGTTTACATCGATCAAATGTTTGCGCTAGGTTTTGAAGCATTTACATATCGTGAAACAGAAAACTTTAATGAAATTGCAAGACTACAAAAGAAAATCAATCGAAAAATTTCTGCCTCTCGAGATACTCATGTGACTCGGCTGAGTTCGGAATTATATCCTGTAGAAGTTTCGAAAAGTGTTTACCAAGCTCTATTCTCATTACAAAGAATTTCTGACCACTTAGTAAACATTGCCTTCTCAATCCGCTCAACAACAGGAAGCAAAAAAGAAGCAATGAAAGCTGTCGAAAGAGAACAGATTATACAACGGTCACATGCATAATTTTAAAATAGATCGCAGCGAAAATATAATTTCGCCGCGATCTATTTTAATTTTGGTAATTAAATCGCCACTGTAGTATAGCGACAATAGCACTTGTGGTTAAAGAGAGGTAACCGACATATTCGATACCAGCGTTTGCGATAATGAGTGCAGCAACACTTGCACCAACAGCGATACCCAACTGTAAGGCAGAGCTATTGATACTTAAAATGAAACTCGATTTATTTTCAGTCACATAATTTATTCCCGTGTTCACTTGTAAGCCGATAAACCATCCTGTCATTTGGAAGAGTAAATAAAAAATAAGATTCACCCACTGAGAAGATTGTGTAAACAGAATAATAATAGAAAAAATGATTTGAGTAATTGAACCAAAAAGTAACGACTTTGCATAACCCATTCGATCAGCAAAGATGCCACCAATAAGATTCCCAGTGAAACTTGCAACACCAATAAACATTAGTATCCAACTCATCTTGTCATTTAATGAAGGAAATAGTTCAAGAATATAAGGTGTCACATAAGTATAAAATCCACCGAAACCAATAAAAGTAATAAATGTACTGCTAATTACGACCGATGTTTCTTTATCTTTGAAGAACGCCAATTCCGTTTTAAGGTCAACGCTTGCAGCAGCCTCACCTGTGGAGGGTAGAAATTTGATAAAATATAGCAAAGCGAAAATCATAAGGAAACTTAGTATCCAAAAGATACTTTGCCATTCAAGAAAGGACACTAAAATTCTTGTTAGCGGAATACCAATAACCAGTGCTAAAGCATTTCCCATGATGAGTAAAGCCAAGGATCGGCCTAGTTTATCTCTTGATGAAATTGCAGCGACAGTGGCAGTGGCCAGCACGGCATAACTACTGGCTGAAACGCCAGTAATAAAACGAATAAGAAGTAGTTGGTTAAAGCCTTCTGCGTAGATTAATAGCAGGTTCATAACAATTGTAATGGCTAGCATAATTTTAAGCATTCTAGTTCGTTCAATTTTTCTAAATAAAATTAAAAATATAGGAACACCGATGGCTCCACCATAAGCGTAAGTTGAATTTAGTAAACCTGAGTTAGCAATCGAAACGTTAAAACTTTCTGAAATAATATCTAAAATCCCATTAAAAACTGTTGCAGTCATTGAGAGTGCGAAATTCATTAGGATAAAGATCAACAAATTAACATTTATTTTTCCTTCATTCGTTCTCACGAAAACCCCTCTTTTCTTAAGAATAATCCATGTTATCATTTTATCACTTGAAGTGAACTTTAAGTCAATCCTTATTTACAAAAAAACTCTTCTTAAAAAAGAAGAGTCAATAATATATTAACATCGGAATCTAACCAAAGAAATTCAATAGAATTCCTGCCGAAATGGCTGAGCCGATAACTCCAGCTACATTTGGACCCATTGCATGCATGAGTAGATAGTTATCTGGGTTTGCTTTGATGCCTTCCATTTGAGAAACTCTAGCAGCCATTGGGACAGCAGAGACTCCGGCTGAACCAATGAGTGGATTGATTTTTCCGCCAGTTAGTTTGTACATTAATTTCCCCATTAATACACCACTAACTGTTCCAACCATAAATGCGAACAAGCCTAAAACGATGATTTTAATTGTGTCTAAGGATAGTAACATTTCTGCATTAGCAGAGGCCCCAACTGAAACACCCAATAATATCGTAATAATATACATGAATGAATATTCTAATGTATTTGTTAATAGTGGAACAACTTCACTTTCCCGGATAAGATTTCCTAACATGAGCATACCTACTAGTGAAATAGCGGATGGAATAAGTAAACCTACAAAAATAGTTACTATAATTGGAAAGATTATTTTTTCCTTTTTAGAAACAATGCGCGCCTGTTTCATCTCGGTTTTTCTTTCCTCTTCTGTTGTAAGAAAGCGCATGATTGGAGGTTGAATAATTGGGACAAGTGCCATATAAGAATAAGCTGCAATAGCGATCATCGGTAAAATGTGCTCTGCGAGTGCAGTGGCTAAGTAAATCGCCGTAGGCCCATCTGCTCCGCCAATAATTCCTATGGCAGCCGCTTCTTCAGGTGTCATTCCTAACGCTAATGCGCCAAAGAAAGCTGCGAAAATTCCAAACTGTGCAGCCCCACCTAACAGCAACGTTTTTGGATTAGCAATCAATGGACCGAAATCAGTAGATGCACCTAAACATAAGAATATTAAGGGCGGGAAAATGCCTAAGCTAACTCCTTGATAGAGATAGTAGAGTAATCCGCCACTTGCATCTCCTGCCGGGGGATCCATTAAACCTGCCATCGGTAAATTGGCTAACAACATACCAAAACCAATTGGGATAAGTAAGTATGGTTCGTAATTCTTAAAAATGGCAAGATAGAGCAGTAAAACTGCAAGGATCAGAACAATTATTTCTTGAAAAGTGATATTTGCTAAACCGGTTGACTGAATTAAATTGATGATAGCTTCTGTCATTTCAAACACCCCCTAAATCGTTAGAAGGACATCGTCGGATTGAACTTTCTGATTAACTGTGACTAAAATATCTCCCACAACACCATCTGTTGGGGCGACAATTTCATTTTCCATTTTCATTGCTTCTAAAATGACTAGCGTATCTCCTTTAGTAACGGCCTGGTTAGGCGCAACTTTTATTGCAAGAATTGTTCCTGCCATCGGTGCTTGAACGGTTCTCCCGCTAGTCTGCGAATTTGAAGGAGGTGTTGTCTCAGATTGAGTGGCTTCAGATTCTGAAATAGGTTGTTGAGTCGTCGATAAATCAGTGTCGGCAGGAAGTTCTTTGACGGTCACTTGGTAAACTTCATTATTGATTTCAATCTCGTATTTTTTCATTTTACAATCCTCCAGTTACTTCATTCGTTTTGATTCAACGATTTCAAATTTTTTGTTCGGTTGATTTTCTGATGCTAAAGCTAATGAGATAAGTTCTGCAACAAGTTGATTTTTTCGAGAGGGTACAAGAATATTATTTGTGATATCCGTTTGATCTTCAAACGTAGCATCTTCAAGCGGTGTCTGGTTAATGATATAAGCAACAAGTTCAACAAGTCCCCAAATTGCTGCTAACAAAATAAATACGACAATCATTGATACGACAGTTAATATTAAACCATCCGTCATCGTAAAATTTTCCATTTTCCTCCTCCTTCATACGTTCACTTATCCGATTAATAAGCATAGCGAGCTTGTATTTTTACAATGTCATCTGCAGATTCCTCTGTGTTATATTTTTTCTCTAAGTACTGTTTTCCAACCTGTGGGAACAAAGCATAAGTTAGGACATCTTCATCATTCTTCGCCAAATCACCTAATTCTTTTTTCAATCGATCAAATTCAGGTTCTAAACGATCAGCTGGACGGGAATCGATTTGTTCTTCTTCGCCAATAATTGATTTTCTAAATGTTTCATCTACTGGTGCTGGTGTTTTTCCATAATACCCTTTTAAATAATCTTTCACTTCATTAGGAACCATCTTATATCTTTCGCCAGCTAAAACATTAAAGACTGCTTGCGTTCCAACCATTTGACTCATAGGCGTAACAAGTGGTGGAAATCCTAAGTCAGCTCGCACTTTAGGAGTTTCATTAAGGACTTCATCATACTGGTCTAAAGCACCCGCTTCTTTTAGTTGAGAATTTAAATTCGATAACATCCCACCAGGCACTTGATAAATCAATGCTTTAGGGTCGGCAAACATCATCCGTGAATCGAGCACTCCACTCTCTAAATATTTGTTTCGTATGGGTTTGAAGTAATCAGCAATTTCCTCAAGAATCGAAATATCCAAATGGGTATCATAGCCAAGTTCTTCTAATGTAAGTGCCATCGATTCGGTAGGAGGTTGACTCGTTCCTTCAGCAAATGGAGAAATAGCTGTATCGATTATATCCACTCCGTGTTCAACTGCTGTTAAGTAAGTCATCTGAGAAATTCCACTCGTTGCATGTGTATGGAGATTTATCGGAACGTCAATTACCGCTGAAATTGCTGGGACTAATTCTCGTGCAACAGCAGGGGTTAGTATTCCAGCCATATCTTTAATGCAAATGGAGTCAGCGCCCATATCAGCATACTGTTTAGCTAAATCGGTATAAAATTCGATAGTATGCACATCGCTAATTGTGTAAGCAATCGCGAGTTGTGCATGTGCACCATATTTTTTAACCGCTCGAACAGAAGCTTCAAGATTTCGAGGGTCATTTAGTGCGTCAAAAATACGGAAAATATCCACGCCACTTTTGGCAGCGTTTTCAACAAATTTGTCAACAAGGTCATCTGCATAATGTCGATACCCTATCAGATTTTGCCCTCGTAAAAGCATCATCAGTTTAGTATTTGGCGCTCGCTTCTTAATTGCGCGTAATCTTTCCCAAGGATCTTCATCTAGGAATCGAATTGCTGCATCGTAAGTCGCTCCACCCCAACATTCTAGGGCGTAATATCCTGCTTTATCCATCGTTTCAACTATGGGGAGCATATCTTCGGTCGACATTCGAGTTGCCATCAGACTTTGGTGTGAATCGCGAAGTACAGTTTCATTAACGAAAACTTCTTTCATAAACACATCAATCCTTCCGCTCTATTTAATTACTTCTATTGTAGTCTAAATTTCCAAAAAATGATAATTATACTTAGATATTTTGAATGTTTTTTTACAATTGAATGTATATAATGAAGGAATTAGAAAAAGGACTAGTAGAAAATGCGTTCAAATAAAAAAATCCCTAGCCAAATGGCCAGGGATTTAAAATGTTTAGATTAGTTAGATTTCATTAACTCATCAACATATTTAACATCTTCAGGTTGGTTTGCTTCGATTTCAGCAATCTTGTCCGCAAATTGTGGTAAGTGTTCTTTATGTGCGTATAACATTTGATCTAATAATGTTTTCGCCATTTTACCTGCTGGAACAAGTGGGTTCATTGTAAATGCTTGTAATGCTGCACCATAATCTCCAGTCATTGCTGCACGGATTGTTGTTTCTTCCATACCTTTCATCACTTGTAACATTCCTCGAGCTGCTGGGTTTTCAAATGATCCCCAGTTATATGGAACGAAACCTTTACCTGTAACAACACCTGAAACTTCTACTGCTGCATCGTAAGGTAAGTCAGTGATTGTACCGTTGTTTTTAGTTGAAACAACCATTTCAGTGTGTGAGTCATTTTGAATTGAAGCAATGATTTCACATGCTGCGTCTGAGTAGTGAGTACCACCACGTTGAGTTAATTCTTCTGGTTTGTAGTCTAATGCTGGATCTTTATATAATTCGAATAGACGTTTTTCAGTTTCTTTAACGACTTGTGCACGAGTTTTACCTTCTTTGAACTCACCGATTGAGTGCTCTAACATTGTATCTTCAATGTAGTAGTAACGGTGGTATCCACAAGGTAACATGTCTAAATCTTTTACTTGTTCATAAGTGAATTTAGCTGCATGGATATTTTCCATGTCTCCACGTGCTTGACTTTCTGGGTTATATAGAGCATCAATAACTTCTTGAGTACGCTCGTTTCCATCTTTGTCATAAACTTTATGCCAGTGGAAGTGGTTAATTCCTGCAAAGTGGAAGAATAATTCGTCTTCAGGAGTATTTAATACTTCTGTAGCACCTTTAACGTGTCCAATTGGCACATTACATAAACCTAATGTTCTTTCCCATCCACCATGTTTAATCGCAGCTTCAGTTACCATACCTGCAGGGTTTGTAAAGTTTACTAACCATGCATCTGGACATTGAACTTTCATATCTTCGATAATGTCTAGGATTACTGGAATTGTACGGAATGCTTTGAACATACCGC
>CAZTEC010000004.1:45456-57811 GCA_964612765.1 uncultured Carnobacteriaceae bacterium | reverse complement strand
TCTTCGATAATGTCTAGGATTACTGGAATTGTACGGAATGCTTTGAACATACCGCCCGCACCATTAGTTTCTTGACCTAAAACACCATGAGATAACGGAATACGCTCATCTTTAACACGTGCGTCTAATAAACCAACACGGAATTGAGTAGTTACGTAATCTGCATCTTTTAAAGCTTCTTTACGGTCTAAAGTTAAAGTCACTTTCCAGTCTAAACCTGCTGCTTTAACCATACGCTTAGCCATTTCACCAACGATTTCTAACTTATGTTTACCTTCTTCGATGTCCACCAGTACAATCTCACGGATTGGTAAGCGGTCTTTTCGTTTGATATACCCTTCGATTAGTTCAGGTGTATAACTTGAACCTCCACCAATTGTAACGATTTTCAACGAATCTTTGCCCATGTTCATTCCTCCTAAATATTTTTAACCTGTTCTTACTTATCATAATCTATGTAATCGATTCCTTTCAAGTAATAACTGACATTTAATCAATATTCTTTGAATATCTTGTTGTTTACTTATTTTAGTAATGCTTTTTTCGTTTATTTTTAACCGAGGATAAAATATAATTACAGATAAGTAAAAATTAATATTCAACACACTATCAAATACTTTTCTATAATGTTACAATTAGGTTACAAATTTCGTAACATTTGTTTGATGCTTTCAGAAAATAGGGAGTCAAAAGGAGGGGATTTTAGTGTTTAACCAAAAGAATAAGATAATTAATCATTTGATACTATTTTTTATTTTACTTGGGCTTTTTTTACCCGTTCGAGTATATAAAACAAAAAATTTAGCGAATAACGAATCTCCTTTCAAAAATGAGCACATAGTGCAAGTACAGAAGAACAATCCTTTTTCATTGTTCACACCCGTTCAGGCAGAAAGCATCAGCAACGGAGTTGAGCCGTTAAAAGAATTTACGCCAAATACTTCCAATCGCCATCCACAATGGAACCATAATATGATGAATATTGGACAAGCTTGGGCAGATGGATATACAGGTAAAGGTGTCAAAATTGCTGTACTAGATACTGGATTTTTTATTCAACATCCAGATAGCAACATTGTCGCTGGCGACTCAGTATTCGCAGATGATCCATGGTCAAATGACCATTCTGGACATGGTACACATATTGCAGGAATAATAAGTGCCCAAAGAGGTTCTCAGTTTCAGGGAATAGCACCTGGAGCAGAAGTCTATGGCATCAAGATTTATCATGAAGAGGATGTCGACGATGAAGGCGGTGTTTCAACTACAGTTCAAAGCGTCATTCGAGGAATTGAGTTAGCGATTGAGTTAGAGGTCGATATTATACTCATTAGTTCCGGGTTAAGTTACCACGACCTTGAATTGTATGATGTCATTAAGACTGCGCATGATTTAGATATAATGATTATAGCTGCTTCCGGAAATGGACAAACTTCCGTCAATTATCCAGCGAGTTACTCTGAAGTTATTGCAGTGACGGCAGTAGATGATCAATTAAATCCTGCACTGGATATTATTTATGGACAAGAAAATGATTTTAGCGCGCCTGGAGTTCATATCGGTGGGCTTTCAATTCCAGATAGTACGTATAGTTATCCCTATATTTATATGAGTGGTTCTTCGCAAGCTGCTCCACATGCAGCTGGGTTAGCAGCCATTTTGATGGAGAAATATGGAAAACATGGAGAAGCTATTCGAGAAATTATGCAAGAGCAATCCATCAGTATCGGTGACCAAGGTCTTTATGGGCATGGTTTATTGCAATATGTTTCTGACGATGAAGATAAAAACAATATCCTTGCACCGATTAATCCTGAAGGTGAACCAACTGAAGAAAGTTCCCAAGAAGTCACACCTCAAGAAATTCCTGACATGCCTTCTGAAGAAGCTAGAAAACCTGCTTCTTCTCGTGAAGCGGATACGCCGATTGAAGATGAAGACTTAGTTGAGTTTAATTATACGGATATTATTGAAAATGCTGCACTGGGTACAATTGAAACGGATGCAATTTATTACGTTGATAATGGTGGAACGTTAGAAGTTAACATGAACGAAATGAATTCCTTATTTTTAACCAGAAACCAAGTAGCTCAATTCCGCCATCGGAATCTTTCAATTGTACTAAGAACAAAGGACAAAGCTGCATGGACAATTCCACCAGGAAACTTGTTACCTGGTTCGGCAACCTTACGATTCTACAAAGGGAGCCCAAGTGGTGTCAACTATGACAGAGACGCAACTTTTGGCTTGCGCACAATTTCTATCTACCAAGAGGCTACTCGACGAGATGCTTATCCAAGTTGGATGCAGATAAGTTATGATATTGATTCATTAAATGCTGAGAATGTGATCGCTCTACAGGCTCAGAGATGGGATAATGAGAACGATCGATGGGAAGAAATTGACCGAGAAATTGAGAATGGACAAATTGTCTTAAAGACTCGTTATACGACTACCGTTAGTTTTGTCGATCCTGATTTAATTATTGCAGAGGAAGTTGTTGAAGAACAACCTGAAGGCAATAAAGAAGAGCAACGTTTCTTTGCTTCAAACAGCTTTAAAATGATAATTGGTTTAATTGTTTTTGGACTTTTACTCTTTCTCGTTCGGCACTTTATGAAAAAGAAACCAACGAAATAATCAAAAACGCCCACTCCTTATTCAAAGCAATAAGAGATGGACGTTTTTTTATAGAATATGGGTATATAAGTCTGCATTCATTGTCTAACTGTCAGACCTGAGCATCTTTTCTACTTAGCGATAACGGTAACGATTTGTTTGGCGATTTCTCAATTTGAAGACAACTGGATTTAAAACTGAGAACAATATAATGCCAAAAAACAGATACATCGTCAGTGAATCGGCAGATAAATCGAATGTCTCAACTAACTGACTTTCGGTGTAGAATAATGCGATTGCGATGAATCCCTCAATAATCGAAACGGTTAGAACAGTCGCAAAATGAATTGGACTATTTCTTCCTTGTGGGATAACCGATCGGACAAAAAACACGAGCGCTATCACCAACATAATGGTGAATACCGGTCTGAAATTTGTCAGGACCGATTGTTGAATGAGAAGTTGCACATTTCCACTTCCTCTTCCTTAGGTTTTATTTATTGTAAGCCTTGTAAATTGAAAATACAAATCTTCTTTTTAGTTCTCTATTTCATTTTTTGGATTTCCAATAACCTGACTAAATTAGGGTAAATTTTATCGCCTGCTTGAAGTTCTATCTGTTGACTAGAACTCTGTCGATTTTCCGGAAGTTCTTCTCCGTCTGTGTAAAGCAATTGGGGTAGCAAGAGTAACTCAAACACTCTAACCTCTTCTCCTTCACGGAAAAGAAACAGTTCTGTATTGTGTGGTGCTTGCATTAAAGTGTATGCATAAGTTCCAGGTTCTAAATGCACACCTACTTCATAAATTCCGGCCGTCAGTTGAACCGATTGATTGGTTTCATCCTTAACTGTCGGATTTGACACTCTCAGCTGATCTAAATTCTCCAAAATTTGTGGCGGATCCATTAATACATAGGGATCTTCTGGGAATTCTTCGGTGTAAAATGCGGTAATCTCCGCATCTTGTCCAATGATTTCAATCGTATGCCCTGCAATAAAATCGACTTGCGCGACTAATTGCCCATAAAGGGGGTGAAACAAGTTTTCAAAATATACATCCCCTGCCTCGTCATAAATAACCAAGTTCCCCACTTGAACATCATAGCTCTCTTGCGAAAAACTACTCTCATTTCCGAGCAAACTCACACGACCTGCGGGAACATCTTCACCAATCACATATTTGCCATCCGTTATTAATTCAGGCTCATACTCTTTGTAAGATAAACTATCCAAATGAATATCTTCGCTGAATGGGTAACGCAGATAGTTTTCTTTATCTTCTCCAATGATTTCACCTGAAATACGGTAAATTTCGATGGCGTCTTCATCTGGGATCACTGCTTCACCATCGTATATTGGTTTACGCAAGCCATTAAACTCACTGCATCCGGTCAACAAAATAATGAACAGTGATGCAACGGCCAAGATAAACAACGATTTACGCTTATTCATGGTGTTCTTGCCCCCTGTCAAAAGAAAAGATACGTAAGCCATACAAATACGAATAATATTCAGATGTGCCTAAAGGTGCAATTTCAATACTTTCAACATTTAGTGCACGTAGTTTCGAGTAAAGGCGTTGGTCCTCCTCATCGGTTAAATCAGAAATCGGAATACAAAGCACGTTGTTGCTTAAACGAATCGTTTTTTCAGTCAAATACTTTTCTTGTTCTAATGTTTTGACATGTGCATCACTAAGAACAATCTTATAAAATAAAGAACGTTCCTCATTTAAATCATTTACCCGATGCAATTCTTTATCCTTTAAGAAGAATACTTTGTCTGCATATTCATCTAAATTATCGAGCAAATGCGAAGCAATCATGACAATTTTTCCTAGTTGACGGAGTTCAATTAATACATCCGATACTAATGAAACATTCTCAGGATCTAATCCATTCATCACTTCATCCATAAACATAATCGGTGTATCAGCTGCAACCATCATCGCAAAACACAGACGCTGTCGCATTCCCAATGAATATTCTTGGACTTTTCGGTCAACGTAGCCTTCCATTTGAAGACGTTCGATAATGGCTTGAACATCTTTTATTCGACCTGACCAAATTTCGGCATACATTTCAATGTGTTCGCGCCCAGAAAAGTTTTCAAATAAATCAGATTGGTCAGGGAAAAATGTAATCTTTTGATGTAAAGCTAAGACATCCTTATCGCTCGCAGTATATTCCTTCCCATCGACAAAAATTTGACCTTCTTTCACTTGAATAAAACGCATAACGGCATTAAACAACGTCGTTTTTCCTGTTCCGTTGGGTGCGACTAATCCAATTAATTGGCCATCTTCCAGGTGAAATGAAATACCTTTCAAGACGTCAAAATCCCCATAAGAAACAGATAAGTTTTTAATCTCTAATGTCATGCTTTTTCTCTCCTTTGTAATCCTGAGGTCGCTGTTGGAATATATGAGAAAACTTTGCTAAACAGAAGCTCCACGATAAATAGTAGCACACCATAAATGATGAACCCCTTCCACCAAACAATGCCGGTCAATCCTGTACTTGCAGCAGTTGAACCATCCAACACACCCAATATATTTAAATATAAACTGGGCTGCCATGAACTAAATGCGGGTAACACTTCCCAAATAGAAGGGACCAAGAACAAACCAATGACTAACAAAATGGTCAGATAAAAGTTGCGGAAAATCCAGCTAAGTCCTGTCGTTAATAGCAATAGAATGTAAGATAGGGCAATGGATAAACTTAGGCTAATCAATATATACTGCCAGAGCGGAATATAATGGATGCCGCCATTTTGATATATGCCTGCTGGATAATAGAGGCTTCCACTACTTTCGATATTCAGACTAATCACATAACTAATCAGCATCCCTATAAATAATACGATCCAAAACAACCCTGTCAAATACGAACTTCGCAAGCGCCATTGTATTTTCCAAGGAATCGGCCATCCATGTGTTGCGCTCCAATTTTCCAATTGGTCTTTGGTGAAATGATCGGACGCTAAGAGCGCAATCAAGATAAATAGCCCCATGCCCGCAAGGAGTTCAACTTCAACTTTCAACATTTGGCTAGCAGAATAAGGATTCCACTCAATATCCAAATTGCTTGCTTCTAGTTCATCGTAAAAACGTTCTTGTTCTTCTACTTCAGCTATTGGTGGAAGATAAGCATCGACTAATAAATCATAGGATTCAAATTCAGTCGCTTCATATAAAAACAAATTATTTTCTACTAGAATTCGACCATTTTCGATATAATCCGGTAGATATTCAACGCCTTGAATTTCATTTCCACTGCGCTTATTTAAAATATATCGATTAACACCTAAGGCGACAGAATTTCCCCCTAAGGCTTTTTGGACTTCTTGTCCTAATTCACTTTCAAAGTGTGCTTTTGGAATTAAGCGATAAATTTGTCGTTCATCTTGGTACTCTTCACTCATTTTAATGGCTGGAAAAGTGACATTTTGTTGGCGATATAAGAGTGAGAAGGAGCCAAAGAAAACTAAAAACAACGCTAAAAGAATACGTGTTTTCCAATCACGAATAATTCGTAACCAATTCCATTTTGCTATTTTGTTCATCTTGCTCCTCCTTATCGTACAAATTTTTGACGCATGATAACTTTTGAAGAAAAGTAAATGAGAACTTCAACAACTAGTATCGTCACGACTAATACGAACAATCCTCTACTAAATAGATTAGGAATTTCAACTAAAATTTGTTGTTCTAATCTTCCAGTTAGCGACTTTCCAAAGTCAAAATACGTCTGCGGAAACAAACTGATGTCCATCCCTAGTAGTTCTTCTGAGTCGCTACCATAATAAATAAATTGAAAAAGTAAGAAGAACATACCAAGCACCATGGTAACAACCGACTGTTTTGTCCATAAACTAAATAACGTATTTAGACGTGTAAAAAGATAGCCTAGCAGAACTAAATAAGGAAGTGCGTGTAAAATAAACCAGCCAATGGTCTGTACCTGATAATTGTCATGGTTCAAATAGCCGAAATCAAAGTTGGCTTCATAGAATCCAATGGGTAAATCGAATGAGCCAAAGCCAAATTGTATTCCATTTATGACAAAAAATAGAGCGAGTAAAAAAAGATAGAAAATACCGACAAATGCTAAAGCAGTTAACGCTTGGACAAAAGAATATTTATGCCAACTCATGGGAACACCCATTTTTTGCGTTTCTAGCAATCGATCTTTGATGTGAACATCGCTGATTAAAAATATTAATCCAATGAATAATAAAATTGGACCGAAGCCTACAAGGAATAAGTGTACTTGTTGTAAACTTGTTCGCTCATGGACCGTGTGAAAAGAAAGCTGATCGATGGTGTTTAAATAGGTCGCATTTTTTAACGATTGATACGGTTGCTCGAGCTCGTAGCCAAATAATTGAAAGGCAATTTGGGAGGCTCCACTTAATTCATCTGAACTTTGTGAGGTGGGACGGTAGGGAATTTGAATGTAGCGTTTGACATCTCCTTGATTTAACGCCGATAATAATTCTCTTTGAGCGACAGATTCTTGTCGTTGCGAGGCATAGGCGGTCGTCCCTGTCATGATGCTAGGAATGAGCATTCCTTCATCCAAGGCACCTTCATATTGAACGACATTTCCAGCGAATTCTCGTTCCAACATTTTTATATCTACTTCGTTTTCTCCCGAAATATTCGGTAGGACGAACAGGGAATAGAGTAGAACCATCGCTGTGGTGATAAACATAAACAGGCGGTTCTTTTCGCTTCGCCACATATATTTTAGCGTTTCAGTGATTACTTGCTTCATATTTTTCCTCTCACTTCTTCTGGAGTTCAAATCAAATAGTTCTTTTTATCAAAAGGAGGACAAGTCTGATGATACCAATTAAAAATAAGAAATGCGGCCTGAACGAGCAGCGAATCGCGCAATGGCCACATTTATATTTTTATCATTTAAACTTGTTAAAATAAATCGATCGAATAAACAGCTGTCCATAGGTTTTAATCATTATACATTAAATTTTCATGAATAGTAAATAATGTTCTCATTTTACAGATCAACTTCAATTCGTGCATGACTTCCTTGCTGTTTATTTTCGACGATAATTCGTGCTGGAATTCGGCCTTTCAATTCATCCACGTGTGAAATAATGCCAATATATCGACCAGAAGCTTGCAAATCAATGAGCGTTTCAATCGCATTTTCTAAAGAATCTGCATCCAACGTTCCAAAACCTTCATCAACAAATAAAGTATCGACACGGACTCCTCCTTGTTGGCTCTGGATCACATCACTTAACCCTAAAGCTAAAGCAAGCGAGGCTTTGAATGTTTCGCCTCCGGATAACGATTTTACACTTCGCTGTTGTCCCGAGTGACGGTCAAATACATTTAATTCTAAGCCCCCCGCTGCACCATGACGAGCAATTTCTTCATTTCTGACTAATTCGAAACGACCATTCGTCATTTTTTCAAAGCGTTTATTTGCTGCTAGAATGATTTCCGAAAAGTAAATACTTAAAACATAGCGCTCGAAAGAAACTTTATTCGTGCGAGTAGAGGTTCCATTCGCTATTTCTGACAAATGCTCCACATTTTTTAGCGGTTCCAGAACTTTCCTACTTTGGTCGATAGTACCTTTTATTTCTTTGTAAGAATTTTCAAGGATACTTATTTTACCGACTAAATTGGTTTGCTTCGTGTCGAATTCTTCTTTAGCCCCTTGGATTTGCTCGTGCTCTTTTTCTAACTCTTCAATCGTAGGAACCCTTTCAAATTGCGCCAAAGAATTTCGAGTCTTTTCTAGTTCGCGTTTATTATATGACTGGTCTTTATCAAAAGCTTCTATTTCTTTTTGCCATGCTTTCTTGTCTGCATCTGCCAATAACCATCCCTTATACGTTTCGTCTAAATCATATTGTAGTAACAACTTTTCGAATAACTCTGCTTGATTCGTGGTTTTCTGATTATTTGTCGTCTGTTGTGTTTCTAAACTTTCTAAGGCAGTCTGATAGCGCGTTTCCTCTTTTTCCGCCTGAACAACTTTTTGATTCAATTGTTCTACTTGATTTAAGATGTCTTGTTTTTCTTTTTGCTTAGCTGAAATATTCTTCGTTACTTCTTCAACCGTTTCATGCGTTAAAGTTTCAGTGAGTGCTTTGATTTCTTTTTCTAGTTCTAATAAAACTTTGTCTGTATTTTTATGAATCGTCGTTTGTTCTTGCATGAGTAGTTGAGTTTTCGTATGATTCGCTTCTTCATCCGCTAAAGCTTTGCGCCATGCTTCTTCGTTCGCAAGTTTCTCTTCCAGTTTTTCTAATTGATGTTGAACCTCTTCGATTTTTTCTCGCGTCTCAGCACTCGACTGTTCAACTTTCACTAAACTTGCTGCATATTCGCCATCAGACTCCCCAAGTAAAGCGACCTGTTCCTCAATTTGTGCCGCTTTATGATTGTTCGCTTCGCTAATTTTCGTAAAAGCCACTTGGTCTTTTGAATGTTGAGACTCCAATGCAGCGAGTTCTTCTTTCGTCATCGTATCAGATCCTGAGCTCGCTGGATGTGGGTGGTGAATGGAACCACAAACGGGACAAGGCTGATTATCTTCCAACTCAACCGCCAAAGTTCCCGCTAAATTTCCAAAATAAATGTGGCGTGCATCTTCATAAGCAGCTAAAGATTTTTTCATTTGCTTGTTCTGCGTATTTTCTTTTTGAATGTTTTCAGCTAGCTCCTTCGTCCAAGCAATAATTTTTTGAAGAATCGACATTTTTTCTGTATGTTCTCGCAAAGATTCTTGTTCCTTACTCAATAATTCTCTAAACTCTTTTTCTTCTTTCGTCCAGACCGTTAACTGGTCGAGATTTACTTTCAATGTTTGAATCGTTTCAGCAATGCGCTCACTTTCTTTTGTCGCTTGTTCCATTTGCAAGAGGGCATCATTTTTTTCTTTTAATACAAACTTAGCTTCCGTTTCGTTTTTGGCTAGGTCATCAAACCGTTCCAACTCTTTCTCCATTAACTTGATCGCTTGCTCAATTTCTACGATAGTCGCTTCTTTTTCTTTTGCCACTTTTAACTTTTCTTGATCAGCGACTAATTGTTTTTGCAGCTCAACTAATTTTTCTTTGGTCTCTTGAGATGTTTTAGCTAGAGCATTTCCTTCCTTAACAATTTCAGTTAAGCGATCTGCTTCAGCCTTCACTTCTTGAGCTTGCTTGTCTTTTTCTACCGACTGCTTAGTTACTCGCACCCACTCTTCTTTTTCCGCCAACTCTTTCTGTTGTACAAGTAAGTCTTGTTCTTGTTTCAATAATTCCAAGACTCTCTCATTGTTTCGTTCAGCAATTGCTAACTGGCTGATTTCTTTTTTTAATTGCTCGAGTGCTTCCTTGTTTTCTTGCACATGTTGCTTTAAATGCCCCAATATTTCATCGTGCTTTTCAAGCTGAATCGCTTCAGCCAGAGCAAGATCATCTTCTGCCGCTAAACTTTTTAACGATTGGTCTAAACGTGTTCCATATTCTTCATACGCTTTTCGATACGCTTTTGCTTTACTTTTCAAATGATCTTGAAAGGTTTGAATGACTTCTGTACCAAAGATATCTCGGAAGATTCCTTCCTTTTCCAAACTGGAAGATAAGAGTAATTCACGAAATTCGCCCTGAGGAAGTAACACTATTTGTCGAAATTGTTTATAAGACAAGCCTAAGATATCTTCAATCTTTTGATCTACGTCCCTACTGCCCTGACCAATCAATTGATCCTCTAAATAAAATTCCACATCCGCTGAACGATTAACCGGTCGACCACGACTCCCTAAGGCCATTTGCGTTGGATTTCGTTTAATCCGATAATTCCTTTCACCAATCGCAAAAGTAAAATCGACATAACAAAAGTCTTCATCCGTTGCGAACTGTGACTTCAACATATCCGTCGCACGATTTTCACCACTTGCCCGATTAAACAATGCGTAAGAAATCCCATCAAAAATAGTTGTCTTGCCCGCGCCAGTGGGACCAGAAATTAGAAAAATTGAAGAGGCGCCGAATTTCGTAAAGTCTAATTCCACCTTGTCCTTGTAAGGTCCAAAAGCATTCATTTCTAAAAGAATCGGCTTCATTATTTCTCCTCCTCTTGATGAATCGTCTCAAATAAATCCAATACTATACTTGCTTGCTCATCATTTAATGGAGAGCCGACATGTTCCTCATAAAACTCACCAAATAAAACATCCAACCTTTTCTTTTGAAAATCTTCACGTGTATGACTATGAACCAAAGAATCATGTTGCTTGTGGTTCACATATTCCAAGCCCATCGCATTCGGATAATTCCTGCGCAGACGATTCATCCCATCGGTCACATATATTTCGTCTTCTAATTCAAAGAAAATATAATCTTCAGACGAGTCGTTTAATAATTCCTCAAACTCCCCACGAACAACACGTAAATCTAAAGAAGGGGTGATGACAATTGGCTCCACTTTCAATCCGTCTTTTGAAAGTTCAATCAGTATATTTTGCTTTTTATGCAGAGCTTCTGATTTCGAATATTTAAGTGGCGACCCACTGTAACGAATTCGTTCATGTTTCACTTGTTGCGCTTTATGTAAGTGACCTAATGCCACATAATCAAATCGCTCAACCAACTCCACCGGAACAAATTCCACCGTCCCAATAGATAACGGCCGCTCCGATTCTGATTCTTCCAAATCCGTCCCCATTGCGCTGTTCGTCACAAATCCATGATAAAGCAACACATTTAAAGCTTCCTGATCCCAATCCTCTTCCAATGTAGCAAGCTGCGCTCTTAATGCATCTTCTGGATTTCGAATCGAATCATCCTTTAAAGTTTGAGCGACACTCCGATGATCGTCATAAGGAAGCAAATAAAAGTTTGTTCCTTTCATTTGTACTTTCCGAATGACTTCCTTCGTCGTTCCTTCAATAAATAAATTCCCAGCTGAAAGTAATTCCGAACCGTATTCAATTCGCTCATTACTGTCATGATTTCCAGCGATCGCAAGAATTGGAATATTCAACTCCTGCGTAATTTTCGTAAACATTCGATTCGCTAACGCCACCGCTTCTTTTGGTGGGATAGCTCGATCATATAAATCCCCAGCCATAATTAACACATCAACCTCTAATCGTTCGAGGTCATGACATAACTGATTCAAATATTCTTCTTGCAAATCCAGCATCGAAAATTCATTCACGATTTTTCCCAAATGCCAATCTGCTGTATGTAAAATACGCATAGTTGCACTCCGTTCGATTTCTTCTTAGTCACTCAATGATACCAAAAAAAGAGGCTGGGACAAAAGCCTCGTAATAATAAACACCTAGAAATGAATTAATTTCTAGGTGTTTTTAATCGTATATAATTTGGCATAAAAAAAGCGACAGAGAGATTCTCAGAACGTCTGAAGATATCTGCCCGTGAATACTACTTTGAAGAAATATACAAAACTCAAAGCAATAAAATAGGAGAACCTACAAATTTCTTGTTAGAAATTGTAAGTCCTCCTTATTATTTTAAACTCTAGAAACTTTTGTCCCAGACTGATAAATACTTAAATGAAATTCAAATTACATAGAAATTCCATTAGTAAAAAAATGAGATTAACACGTCTATCGAAATAACAACAAAAACAACGGACAAAGTACGGTCTATAAACAATTGGTACTTATTTCTATTAACCGCTTTATTTCGAGTTATCGTGATTTCATCATATAGCGCTATTATCGTAAGAATAA
>CAZTEC010000004.1:40127-45356 GCA_964612765.1 uncultured Carnobacteriaceae bacterium | reverse complement strand
GTAACTTCCAGAACGCCCTACCCTCATATACAACTTTCTATTAATGTTTTTTGCTTGTGCTCCTGATACTTGTTGTTGATATTTCGTTGGTCTCTTTATCTCTAATAGAAAATAAATCGATTCAATTTTTAAAAAGAACAAAGAGGACATAACTAAGTTATCTCCTCTTCGATGGATATTATACGTTAATTGATGAAATGTCGATTATTTGTTTTCGATCATTTCTAAAGCAGTTGCTAAAACTTTTTCGCCGTTAACCATTCCGTAGTCTTGCATGTTGATTGTGTCTACTGGAATTCCTTTGTCAGCTACTTTGTTTTGGAATTGTGATAACATAAAGCGAACTTGAGGACCTAATAATAATACGTCAACGTCCTTTTTAGCTAATACGTCATCTGCTTCACTTGCTGAGTTTGCGAAGATATCTGCATCGATACCTTGTGCTTCTGCTGCTTTTTTCATTTTTGATACTAATAGTGATGTACTCATACCTGCCGCACATACTAACATGATTGTTTTTTCTGCCATTTATTCCATCCTCCAAAAGTTTTTCTTTTTAACCAAATTGATTATTTCTTCTTTTATGAAACCGTTACCACTTGGTTGTGTTTATATTATATAGTTAATTTAATAAAATGTCCACTATAAATTTCTTTTTATTTCCCTTACATATCAATGGTTTTGAAGCAATCCTATTCCTAAGCTATTCGTTAAGGCAAAATAGTTTTGTTAATCGGTTTAATTAAATAACTTTATATTATTTTTTTTACTTTCAGTTTGTCTCTTCCATTTACTCTAAAAATATTTGCTGTTCTTTCGAAGTCACTTCGGTTACTCCATCCTGATCATACTTCACTTCTCGTACAGAAAGTTTTCCTTTTTGATCAAATAGTAGAGCTGTCGTTGCGACTGTCCCAAATTCTTCCCCTTGTATAAAAATAGAAGAGTTTATTTTAGCCATTTCTTGATCGATTTCTTCTGGAATGTTCTCTAATTTTTCTGAAGGAACATTATCAGTCATTAAGGCAATTAATTCATTTAAATTCAATGCGCCTGTCTTCTCATCCACATATTGCGCAAGAAGTTCCGACGAACGATCGCGACGATGGTTACTTAAATCATCTTTGGTATTTGCCAAACAATGAATCCCCGATCGAAAAGTATGAAACATGCCGTCCACATTTGAATAATACTTTAAATCATTCAAATGGCCATACAGCAAATGGTACCCATTATATTCATGGCGATGTTCGCGTAAATATTGACTAAATTCTTCCATAGTAAAATTATTCGTTAAGTAATTTCTTAAGAGTTGACCTCTTGATCTGGGTGGTTCAGCTGTCGGCACCCAATTGGTAAAAGGATAATTTAAAACGGTAATAAATTTCCCGTTATTGGTATATCCTAACCACGTCCCTTTTTCTTGTAAGTCTAATCCTGCAGTAATTGTTGGTTCATCGACCCAACGATGGAGCGCAGCAGCTGGTCGATGATATAATTCATCACGATTTGCGATTAAAATTAAAGGATAATCTGGATGAACATCCTTCATAAAGGTAACTAAACACACATTAATCTCCTCCTGTTCAGTGAGTATTTTACTCTCTTTCTTAATTATAACAGGAATTCAATAATCCTTAGAGCATTTCATCCTTTAATCAAAATCTCATTTTCTTTGACAGGTTATTTTATTCAAGGTATATTTACATTAATTTATTTTGAGAAATGACTTCAGAGAAAGTAGGAACAGATATGGCAAATAGCATAACCATTAACGATGTGGAACAGGCTGTATTAAAAAACAAGAAACCTCTCCAAGATTTTATTGCATTAGAAACGGTGTCGACCCAGGGACGCGGCATTCAAGAAACGGCAGAATTTGTCGCGGAAATGTTTACGAATCTTGGGGGTGAAGCCAAAATTCTAGAAGGGTTAAATAATAGTTTTCCTTTTGTGTATGGCTACTTTGAAGCGGGTCCTGGCGGAAATAAAGAACAAACGATTCTTTTCTATAATCATTACGATGTACAACCAGAAGATCCGCTAGATTTATGGACGACTCCACCTTTTACGCTTTCTCGGACAGAAGATGATCGCTTAGTCGGGCGAGGAATTTCGGACGATAAGGGTGAGTTGATGGCTAGACTTTATGCGATTGACATGTTGCGTAAAACAAAAGACGGTCTGCCGGTCAATATTAAATTCATTGTCGAAGGGGAAGAGGAAATCGGAAGCCCGAATATTGATTTGTATTTGGAGGAATATGCGGATTTGTTGGCGGCAGATGTTTGTTTCTGGGAAGGCGGCGGAAAAAATTCAGATGAGGATATTGTTCTAACTGGAGGACTTAAAGGGATTGCTTATTATGATATTTGGGTCGATAGTGCAGATACGGATATTCATTCTTCGCGTGGAGCAATTGTAAATAATGCGGCCTGGCGATTAGTTCATGCACTAGCAAGTTTGCGAACACCTGATAATAAAATTGTAATCGAAGGTTTTTATGATTTGATGGAGGAACCTTCCGCACGTACAAAAGAAGTGGTGGCCCAATTAGGATTTGATGAGGATAAAGAGTCAGAAGTGTATGGTCTGAAGCATCCGCTGATTACAGAGGATTTGGAGTGTTCACCTCAAGAAGCCTTGAATCTTTATCCGACTCTAACAATTAGTGGAATCGAATCTGGCTATAACGGACCAGGAACAAAAACTGTTTTGCCTCGTACAGCAAAGGCTAAGTTGGATTTTCGTTTAGTACCAGGTTACTCAGCAGATCAGGTGACCGAATTATTGCGCAAGCATTTAGATAAACAAGGATTTGAAGATGTGCAGATTGAATTACTGACAGAATTGATGCCTTATCGAACAGATTTAGATCATCCGTTTGTTGACTTAGCGGTTGAAGCAGCTGAGGAAGTGTACGGAAAAGAAAATGTTGTCTTGGAACCAAACATGGCGGGGAGTGGACCAATGTATGGTTTCGGTCAATTTCTTCAAGTGCCCGTGATGGGGACGGGTATCGGTTGGGCAAAATCCGATATCCATGCGCCGAATGAAAATATTCGATTGGCTGATTTTTATGAAGGTGTTTTGTATATTATAACTTTGTTAGAAAAATTGAAATAGAAGATTTAAAAAGAGACACTGCCCTTCTTCACTGGTGGTGTCTCCTTTTTCATTTAATTGTTTAATGTTCCAATAGCCTGTTTGGAATCTGTAATAACAACACGTTCGACTCCCGCATCTAAGAAGAATTGTGCTTGTTCTTGGTCTTCTACACCACACACAACGATTTGTAAGTCGGCGGACTCTGCCCAATTCATCACATCTTCTGAGCAATAATTGGCACGAATGCGGATTGTTTTCACTTTATGTTTCGTACAAAAGTAATGAATCACGTCAAAATGTGTGCGTTTAATATATTCCAATTGGTAAACATTTGGTAAGGCATTTTCAACATTGTATTGAATCGCTCTTCGATCCCAAGGAGTTAAATGGCCAGGCTTCACTTTCCCACAATAACGAATATTTCGTTTTAACTCTAATTTTTCAACGAGTGTTTTCGCGCGTGTCTCTAGGTAGGTCTCTTTTAAGTTTAAGACAATTTCTAGTTCAGGATTTTCTCGATGCATATATTTCAATAAGTTTTCTAAATCGATGATTTCATCTTCCACTTCAAATTCTTCAAAGACACGAATGTTTGTGCAAGACACTAATCGATCCGAACCAAAAGAATAGACATCAATTTCGATGCTCTCCATTTCGCTATGAATCGTTCGCTCGATATAGTCATTAAATAATTGACAAGGTATTTCATCTGGAACGCGTCTCGTTATCATTCGTCTCACCTCTTCTAATCTCAATAGTTAAATTATAAAGGGTGAATGTAAGATTCGTGTAAGCGTTCGATTAATTAAACTTTAAGAATTCCAATTTCCTATTCTGCTAAAGCGTTTTATTTGTGATAAAATAAGGGAAACAACTCGAGGTGAAATTGATGACGACTCTATATATTGATAAAGTTGTAAGTGATGTGTGGTCTGGATTTTTGGTCATTAATGACGTAGGCTTATGCTATGTGAGTCATGTCACGGATAATCTTTCGGATGTGATTGCGTGGCAAGTTAAACATTTCCCAGAGAGTAAACTCCTTTCAAATGTGGAGAAGGTTGCTCCTTATAAAAAGCAATTCATGGAATATTTAGAAGGCGAACGTTATACATTTGATTTGTCTGTTGATCTTCAAGGGACGGAGTTTCAAAAAAGTGTCTGGGGAGCGATGTTAGAAATTCCATACGGACAGACGGCTAGTTACTTAGACCTGGCACACGCAATTGACCGTGACCACAAATCAGCAAGGGCCATTGGCGGTGCTGTCGGTAAAAATCCGTTGTCGATTATTTATCCTTGTCACCGAGTAGTTGGGGTGGATGGCGCTTTGACTGGATATAGCGGCGGATTAGATAATAAAATTGCATTATTGAATCACGAATTGGAACACGCCGTTCATTGGAATAAGAAGTAAGACCTTAAATAAGCAAACTTCCTTTACCCTAGAATGTTCATATTTCTAGAATAAAGGAAGTTTTTAAATTTTTCTAGCTTAATCTTTTACCGAAGGGCGGCAATCACAAGGAACCCAAATAAATTATTTAAGAAATGATAAATCATGGCTGCCTCGATGGTTTGCGTTCTTTTCGAAGCATACGAAAAGATGAAGCCCATACCTACATAAGTGTAAAACGAAAGAAAATCTGTTGGTGTATGGACGATACCAAATAAAACAGCACTGATACTAGTACGGATCCAACCAGTATCTAACTGGTCCCCTGGAAATAAAAGTAGCCCACGGAAAAGTAACTCTTCTGTAATCGGTGCGACAATCACAATCATGATAAACATTAGCCACACAGGGATATATTCAAATAGTGATTCGACGGCAATTTGATTTACTGGTTCGGATGGTCCTAAAATCATCGACAAAATGGAGCTGGTTAAGGTATAAACAAAATATGAAGTTGGAATATATTGCGCTAAGAAAATCCAATCTTCTTTGGTGACACCTCTTATAATTAAGGATTCTTCTTTTGAAAGACCTTTTCGATTGAATAATGGGATTTTTCGTTTGTGAACTACCCACAAAGTTAGTGGCAAACTCAGAATTGCGCCCAAAACGGTTCCATAATATGTAATCATAAAAAACAAGTCTTCTGTAAGTGTGATGCCAGC
>CAZTEC010000004.1:2674-40027 GCA_964612765.1 uncultured Carnobacteriaceae bacterium | reverse complement strand
CGGTTCCATAATATGTAATCATAAAAAACAAGTCTTCTGTAAGTGTGATGCCAGCCAAAAAGCGAACGCCAAGCACTAAAAGATTGGTCGCAAAAAAGACAACAATGACTTGCATAATCAGCGAAGAAGATATAATCATCGTCAGCCAATCTTTCCACCCATATTTTCTTAAAGGATATCCATCAAACATTTAACCATCTCCTTTTGTTTAACGACTATACAAATTATGTAAAATGAAAACGACCTGTGTTCGACAAGTCGTTTTTTGTTTTTTTAAATTAATGTCCCTTTAATATTTAATTCCTTCTTTAGATACCATTTCGCAAGCAACGATACGAAGCCGAGACCAATGATAATGGCTGGTGGAATAACTGGATTAATCGCACTTGGCAAGAATGCCAAAACGAAAGCCATCACAACAATCCACAACAACATCACAGAGACGGTTGCGGCGATATATTTGAACATGCCTTTCATTTGACCTCTTTGTGGGGCATATTTCGTTAATACTAAAACAGCCAAGCCACCTAAAAGGTAGTTAAGGACAATTTGGAATAAACCAATGTTCATTGATAAATCACGATAAGCAGCAAAGCCATTTACGATGGTAAATAATCCACCCAATAATAAGGCGCCATCTAAATAAAGCATCCATAGTGGCGATTTTTCTTGCTCTGCTTCTGCAATGTCAATCTCTTTTTCCGCGATATTATTCGCTTGTGCCGTGACAGTCCCGTAAATTTTTCGGGCAGTAATATGGGATTTTTGTGCTTCGACAATTTCTTGTAGCATTTCATTTAACACATACTCTTTAGCTACTTTGTCATAACCCATTTCATCTAGACGGGCACTCAGTTGGAAAATATATTGTTCATTTTTATTCGTCAATTCTTGATAAAGCTCTTCGTTGTGCACTTTAATTTGATTGACAGATTTCACTTCTGTTTCTTGGTTCTTTTTTGCCACTTTTGTGGTCCTCCCTACAATTAAACGTTAAAGCGGAACAACATGACATCGCCATCTTGCACCACATAATCTTTACCTTCTTGGCGCATTTTACCCGCTTCTTTTGCGCCTTTTTCACCATTGTATTGATCGTAATCTTCGTAAGCAATGGTTTCTGCTCGAATGAATCCACGCTCAAAGTCCGTATGGATAACTCCTGCAGCTTGAGGGGCTTTCATCCCATTAACGAAAGTCCAGGCACGAACTTCTTGAACACCTGCAGTAAAGAATGTACCCAGATTTAATAGTTCATAAGATTTACGAATCAATTTATTCAGTCCAGGTTCGCTAACACCAAGATCTTCTAAGAACATGTCACGTTCGTCATCTTCTAAAGCAGACAATTCTTCTTCAATTGATGCAGAAATCGCAACCACTTCTGAGCCTTCATTTTCAGCAATTTCTAAAATCGTTTGGTAATGCGCATTTGCGGTTGGATCTGCCATATCATCTTCCGAAACATTGGCCACATAGAGGACAGGCTTACTTGTTAATAAGAATAAGCTACGAACAATTTTCTGCTCATCTTTATCAAATTCCAATGCACGAACTGGAACACCATCTTCTAATGCGGGTTTAATTTTCTCAAGAACCGCAAATTCTTCTGTCGCTTCTTTATCCCCAGAACGGGCTTGTTTGCTGACACGGTCATAACGTTTGGTCACAGATTCTAAATCTGCTAGCGTCAATTCTAAGTTAATTGTTTCGATATCATCCGCTGGGCTCACTTTGTTCGCCACATGTGTGACATTGTCATCATCAAAAGCACGAACGACATGGACGATCGCATCCACTTCACGGATATTCGCTAAAAATTTATTTCCCAAGCCTTCACCTTCACTTGCCCCTTTGACAATTCCGGCAATGTCCGTGAATTCAAAAGTCGTAGGTAAAATTCTTTTCGGATCAACAATTTCAGCTAAACGTTGTAATCGATCATCCGGTACTTCGACAACCCCTACGTTAGGATCGATTGTCGCAAACGGATAGTTCGCTGCTTCTACACTTGCTTTTGTTATTGCGTTAAATAAAGTCGATTTCCCTACATTCGGTAAACCAACAATACCTGCTGTTAAAGCCATATTTTCATAATCACCTTTCCCAAATGTCACTTACGTGCTTTGGTTTGTTTAATTTTCTTTCATTTCAATTACTTTTTTGACTTTACGATTAAATTCACGGCGCGGCATTAAGACTAATTGCCCACAACCTAGACATTTAATTCGGATATCTGCTCCGAGACGAATAATCTCCCACTTGTTTTCACCACAAGCATGTTGCTTTTTCATTTCGACAACAGAATGTAAATCATACGATGGGTTAGCCATTCTCGCACCTCCTTATATCGTTTCACTCAAATGACATGCCCTCTATTTTAAAGGGTTTAGTCTTCTAAATCAATATTTAATACATCGATTAAAATACGATTCAAATCACTTTGCGAAGTATATTCAATTTGAATCTTCCCTTTGTCCCCTTGTTCATTAATAATAACGTCGGTTCCAAATTTATCCATTAATTTGCTTTCATACTCCCGCACGAACGGCGATTTTCGTTTAACTTCTTTTGGCTGTTTAGGCTCTTTCTCTTTTTTCAAATCAGAGACAATTTTTTCCAATTGACGAACCGTTAGATTTTCTTTGACTGCTCTTCTTGCCAATAAAATCATCGTCTGGTCATCATCTAAGGCGCGCAATGTTCTCGCTTGTCCCATAGACAATTTCTTCTCCGTCAATAATTTCTTAACCTCTTCAGGTAACGAACGTAATCTGAGGTAGTTTGCGACATGTGAACGACTTTTTCCTAATGCATCAGCGACACGCTCTTGTGTTAAGGATAATTTATCCATCATTAATTGATACGCATCCGCTTCTTCTAAAGCTGTCAAATCTTCACGTTGTAAGTTTTCAAGAATCGCATATTTAATCATAAATTCTTCATCAAGCTCTCGGATAATTGCTGGAATACGGTCCAGACCAGCCATACCTGAGGCTTTGTGACGACGTTCTCCAGCAACCAATTCATATCCTTTTACTGTAGAACGACGAACGATAATTGGCTGAAGAATGCCATTTTGACGAATGGAATCTGCTAATTCTTCCAGCGCCTCTTGTTCAAAATGTTTACGCGGTTGATAAGGGTTCGAACGAATTTCATCAATAGGAATTAGTTCGACTTTTTCTTCTCCTTCTACCGTTTCAATATCCATCAGAGAAGCCTCTGGAAATAAGGCATTAATGCCTTGACCTAAACCTTTTCTTTTCTTAGCGCTCATTGTTGACTAACACTTCCTTTGCTAAGTTTTGATAACTTTCGGCTCCCACAGAGTGAAGGTCATAATCAATAATTGATTGACCATAACTTGGCGCTTCGGATAAGCGAATATTTCGCGGAATGATCGTATCATAGACTTTTTCGTGGAAATATTTCTTCACTTCTTCGATGACTTCATAACCTAAGTTTGTTCTGCGATCATGCATCGTTAATAAAACACCTTCAATTTTCAAGTCATTGTTGAAATGTTTTTGCACTAAACGAACAGTATTTAATAATTGGCTGAGTCCTTCTAAAGCGTAATATTCACACTGAACGGGTATTAAAACCGAGTCGCTAGCTGTGAACGCATTAATTGTAAGATGTCCAAGAGAAGGTGGACAATCGATTAAAATATAATCGTATTGATCTCTTACTTCATAGAGCGCCTTTTTTAAACGCGTTTCTCTTTGATCTAAGTTGGATAATTCGACTTCTGCGCCTGCTAATTGAATCGACGCTGGAATCACGTCCATATTTTCACGACTAGAAGGTAATATAACTTCTTCGATTGGTACTTCGTTAATTAAAATATCATAAATATCTGCGTTGACTTCGCCTTTACGAATGCCTAATCCACTTGTAGCATTCCCTTGTGCATCACTATCAACGAGCAAAATTTTCTTTCCTTCATAGGCGAGTGATGCGCCTAGGTTTACCGTTGTCGTTGTTTTACCAACGCCACCTTTTTGATTTGCTACTGCTATAATTCTACCCATTTTATTCCTCCATCGTACTTGTGTTATAGCAACGAATGTTATCTATTAGTTTAAGTCTATCTTTTTATAATGGTTTCTTGTTTGGCATGCCGGCTTGTCTTGGATATTTTTTTGGTGTGTTCTTTATTTTATCAACTAAGACGATGCTTCTCTCTCCTGCATCCTCTGGTAACTCAAACGTTTCTAACCGATTCAAGCGACCACCTAGAACTTTAAGCGCCTTTCTCGAATCTTCTAATTCCTCTTCCCCTTGTGACCCTTTCATGGCCGCAAAAGTTCCACCCACTTTGGTAATCGGCAAACAAAATTCAGCTAGTACACTTAATCGCGCAACTGCCCGTGCCGTTACAACCGAATAGTGATTACGGAATTGATCGTCTTGCCCAAAGTCTTCCGCACGTGCGTGATGTAAGTGCACATTTTCTAAGCTTAATTCATCAACGAGTAATTCTAAAAAGTTAATTCGTTTCTTCAACGAATCCACGATTGTTATTTCAATTTCTGGAAATAGTATCTTTAACGGAATACTTGGAAACCCTGCTCCTGCCCCCACATCGCAAAGCGTTAGATTCGATTTTGTAAAATCAACAAAACGAGCGAGCGTAATCGAATCGTAGAAATGTTTTAAGTACACTTCTTCCTCTTCCGTAATGGCAGTCAAATTGACTTTGGTATTCCATTCTTGAAGTAACTCTAAATAACGATGGTATTGCGCCATTTTTTTGGTGTCGATTGGATAATTTTCTTCTAATAAAAGCTGTTTGAAATCTTCTGGATTCATATTTTATTTCTCCTTTTGAACCAATTGTGAAACAGCTTAAAATTGTTTCACAGAGATAGTATAACTTTACTAGAAATCCTTTGTAAATTCAATCTTATCCACTGATTATTTATAAAGAATCGAACGGTTGTCTTATTAGTTGGAATATCATAATATACAAAAAGACACCTCCGAAAAGATGTCTTTGTTTGATTCACATTGAGTGATGAATTATAAATCAGCAAATGTAACTAACTCAATATCTTTGTCTGCACGAATTCGCTCAGCGAATGCAGAGTTGGATAAGATGTCGATTTGATAAATTCTTGGCTCTGTAAAGGATGAGCTATTGAATAAGAATTCATCAATGTAACCTGTATGGCACATAATTTCTGTGGAGTCATTTTCTTTTACTTTGTTAAATAAATCATCCAGATATGTTTCTTGTTCTTTCTCTTCTAACAGACCAACCCCATCAAATGCGGGTTCAAAATAGGTCGTCGTTGGTCGAGAAATGTCGAATTCGCCATTTCCACGAATTGGCAAATCATATTTTTCAGACAAACGTGTAAATACATCATAATGTACTTCATTAAATGTATGGGAATGGTGATGGCTATCTAAATGCGTCGGCTCAATTCCCGCATCTAAAACTTTTTGGATTTGTGTGTCCCACTCTTTGAATAATTCCTCTGGGTCTACCACTGCGTAGCCTGCACGGTGGGCATCTGGTCGATAAAAATTCCCCTCTTCATCTACTAATGACGGCACATCGTCACGAAGTGGTTTTAAAAAAGTTAAGACCAAGTGAACACCAACCCCTAGCGTTGGATTTTCTTTTGCTAATTTTACCGCATGTTCAAAGCCTGGTGTGTTGGTCATTAAAGTTGCCGATGTTAAAATACCTTCTTGATGTGTGTCGATAATTGCGTAATTGATTGCTCTACCATAGCCAAAATCGTCCGAGTTAATAATTAATTTACTCATGATCATCCTCCAATATTAAGTCTAATTCTATAATGTATTATAGCATTATTGGATATCGTTTTCATCTAAATTACAGTACAAAAGAACGATTTTTCATTCTATCAGGACTTGGAGCTAGACGCAGAGTCTGGTATTCTAAAGGCAACTTTTAGTAAAGAGAGGATTTTTATGGACCAATTTTTCCAGATGCTTGATTTACAACTTTCTGTACTCGTTTATTTACTGATTGGTGTGTTTGCCTATAAAACAAAAATCATAACGGAAGAGAATCGCTCACAGTTTATTCATTTAATTCTTAGTTTGTTAATGCCGATGTTGGTGTTTAATTCATTTAAACAATTAACGATAGAAATCTTGACACTTGGATTTTGGGCTTTGCTAGGGTCGACCATTATTTATACAATCACTTATTTCGTTGGTTTGCTGGCATTTAGAGATCTTCCAGATCGAAAGCAACGGATTTTACATTATGCGACGTTGGTAAATAATGCTGGATTAGGTGGTCAGCCTTTGTCTTATTCGATGTATGGGGAATTAGGCGCTTTGTTTTCTTCTATTTATCTCGTTCCACACCGTATTTTTATGTGGACGTTAGGTATTACGATTTTAGATAGTAAGAAACAAGAAAGTCGTTCAGCTCTTTATAAATTATTACGGAATCCATCGATCATCGCAGTTGTTTTAGGTTTAATTCGAGGGCTGTTCGAAATTCCTCTTCCTGGATTTTTAGATCGAGCGATTGCAACGATGGGGTCGACTGTTTCTCCTCTGGCTGCGATTATGATTGGTTCAATTATTGCAGCGATTGATTGGCGTTCACTTAACGAAAAGGGTGTCTGGCGCTACGCCATCATTCGATTACTGTTAATTCCATTTTTAGTCTTAACTGTTTCAAAAGCACTGCATTTGGACGAAACATTGACAGGGGTCTTAACGATTATGTCTGCTATGCCTGCCGGAACGACAACTGCTTTGCTTGCAGCTCAATACGACTTGGATGAAGATTTGGCTTCGAAGGTAGTATTCGTGACGACGATCTTATCCATTCTCACAGTGCCTGCTATGATGCTGTTTCTATAGGTTGTTTTGAACACAGATCTCAAAATATACAATTTTGTTTTGAATTTACATAGATTTAATTATCTTTGATTCATATTTGTATTATAATAAAAGTTGGCAATATCTAACCTCCATTTTATCGAAGGTATCAAAGGGGTATGAGAGCATCTATGAAGAAAGAAATTTTAGAAACGATTATTAATAACCGACAAATTCAAACGGTGTTCCAGCCAATTATTTCCCTCAAAGATGGGCAAGTGATGGGCTATGAAGCATTGAGCCGATTTTGGTATGAAGAAGAAATGATTCAGCCTCTCGATTTATTTAAGATCGCTAAAAGGCATAAAAAAGAATGGGCCCTTGAGTTATTGTGTCGCAGTAATGCGCTAGAAGCTGCATATAGCCTTGGTTTTATGTCACCTCCCAAGGAACTAAAACTTTTTATTAATGTGAGTCCTAGTATGCTACAAGATGAAGTGAAAGAATCGAACTATACGGCGACGTTTTTAGACCAACGTGACTTGCCTCATGAAGCCGTCGCTTTTGAAATTACGGAAAGAGAGCAAATCGTAAATTCTGAATCATTCAGTAGTATGGTGGAACACTATAAACATCAACACTTTTCAATTGCGATTGATGATGTGGGTGCAGGATATTCCGGTTTGAATTTGATTTCTGATTTGAAACCTAATTATATTAAACTCGACATGCGTTTGATTCGAAATGTTGATACGGATTATATTAAATCTGCGATGGTGCGCAGCATGGTGGAATTTTCAAATATTTCCAGTGCCCGAATTATTGCCGAGGGTGTCGAGACGTTTGAGGAATTAGAAGCTTTGATTCATCTCGGTGTCCATTATGCGCAAGGTTTCTTTATCCAAAGACCGGCATCTACTCTTGTCGATATTAGTAAGAGTACGCTCGATGCGATTAAGATAGCTCAAGTCAATAAAAATTAATTTAATAAAAAATTTATTTTTTAATATAATTTTAAACAATTGAGCCAAACGACTCTAACCATTAGCCCTTACACATCTGTCAGTGATGCTTACGACTTAATGAATAAGAATCCAAATTCTTATGGGTTAACAGTTGTCGAAAATGGCACACCACTTGGAGTGGTCACAAAAGAAAAGCTCGCCTTAAAGCTGAGTGGTCGTTATGGTTTTACTTTGTATCAAGATAAGCCCATTAAAATATTAATGGATCGACACTTCCTGTCTTTCGAGAGTGATGCGCCGATTAATATTGTCTCAACGATTGCGATGGAACGACCGCAAGAACGGTTGTACGATTTTATTGTAGTCACTGAAAAAGGGAAATTTTTAGGGACTGTTACGATTAAAAGTATGTTCCAAAAAGCGCTCGAAATGAGAGTTATGACGGCACAACAACAAAATCCATTAACAGGTTTACCTGGAAATACATTAATTCAACAACAAATGAGTCAAACGATTGACCATGAAGAGGAATTTTGTATTGCTTATTTAGATATTGATCACTTCAAAGCTTATAATGACACATACGGTTTTGAAAAAGGTGACGCTATTATCAAATTACTTGCAGATATTTTGAATGAATATATCCCTAGCCATCAATTTGTAGGCCATATTGGCGGTGATGATTTTGTGGTTATCTTTAATACCATCGACAACTTGGATTTATTAGATGAGGTCAAAGCGATTTTTGAGACGGCCGTCTTAAATTATTATTCGGAAGAAGATATCGCTAATGATTTCGTCACTGTTGTCAATCGTAACGGCGATGTTGAAGAGACAACTTTAATCGGACTGACTATTGTATCCGTAAATAATAAAGAGGATTTTTTCCAAAACATTATCGAAATTTCAGAGTCTTTAGCACATAAGAAAACCGCTGCCAAACGAGAAAAGATCCGAAATTTAAAAAATAGACGGAAGTAAAATAGGAAAGGCGGTCAGGACTTGGGAGCTAGACAATGAGTGCTGACTTATAATCCCTAATGTCACATAAAAACCAGCAAGTAACAAAGATGGGTATGTCTTCGTTACTCGCTGGTTTTCTGTTTTATGCTAATGCTTCTAACCATTGTTTTCCTGCAAGCAGATTGTCACCGTTTAGTTCGTGGGAATTGACCCAGAATTCTGTAACCTCGGCATCTAAATCGGTAAAGATTTGAATGACACGGTCACTTTCTTCTCTAGGTACAATTGGGTCGTTCGTGCCCATAGATAAGAAGATTTTTGCACCCGCTAATTTTTGCGCGCCTTCAACATCAACTGGATACATTGGCGCATAAAGCATGGCTTTATTTATTTTCGAATCGTCTAACAACAGCATGTTGATTGCAATGTTTGAACCATTGGAAAAACCTAGATAAATGGCTTCTTCTAATGCGAAATTATACTCTGCTGCTTTTGTTTCAATAAATTGATACAAATCTTGCCCACGCTGCATCAAATCTTCAACATCATATTGCCCTTCTGCATGGCGTTTGAAGTATCGGTTCATCCCGTTTTCAGATACATTTCCTCGTATACTTAAAACCGTTGCAGCTGGATTCAAGGCTTGCACGACTGGCAGTAAATTTCTTTCATCGCCACCTGTTCCGTGTAATACGATAAATACAGGCTGGCCAGCTTGCCCTTCGTTATAAATATATTCGTACATTCTTTACGCTCCTTTTATTGTGGTCGCACTCTTGTAAATATTTCTCCAATATCAGCATAGTCATGCCCAGCCAGACGACTAATTGCGCCTAGCCCTCTTGGGTCAATCCGACCATTTTCATAAATCGTTTCATCGATATGGTATTGTTTAATTTTCAGTAGGATTAAATCGACAGATGGAATTCCATTATTTTCTAGAGGCACGTGCTTTTCTAATTCCACCTCGAATCGAATTTTCGATTCGTTTAAGCCGGGTACGCGAACAGTTTCTGAAGAAACGGTTGTAAAATTCGTGACGTCCAATTCACTTTCGTCTGCTGGTAAGTTGGCAGCTGTTTCGTTGGTGTCGTCGACATTCTCCCAATCAACGATATGAATCACCGCTTCTTCATTTTCGAGAATATTTCTTGCCGTATCTTTTAACTCTCCGTCTTTTCGTTGAAAAGCAACAGAAACAATCGGTGGGTTTGATGTGACAATATTGAAATAACTAAATGGCGCGATATTCAATTGTTCATTTCGAGAAAGGCTCGTGATTAGAGCAATAGGTCGTGGAATAATCGACCCGATCAAAAATTTATAGTTGTCTCTTTCTTCAAGCTCTTCTGGACTGAAATGAATCATCTAAACCCTACTTTCTTATAAATATTTCGTATTTGTATCTGAAGTGTCGAATGGACGTATCGTTTCTTCAATATATTCACGGTTTGGCTCCAAGAATGGTGGTAAATCTAAGATTGTTCCCAATTCCTCGTACGTATCTGTTTCTGTAATGAAACCTGGTCCATCTGTTGAAAGCTCGATTAAGATGTGACCGACTCGTGTATATAATGCTTCAAAGTAGAAGCGGTCAACTAAGCCAGAATGGCCCATTTCTAAGGCGTTATATTTTTCTTCCCAAGCTTTAATTGCTTCGTGGTCAGCTACGCGGAATGAAACGTGGTGAACTGTTCCATTTCCTTGTCTTTCAATGTTAGACGTTTCATCTCGACGTAAAATGACTTGTCCGCCATTTCCACCTTTACCTACTTCTAAAACAGCTACATCTTCATCATCATGTTTCAATGTAAAACCAAAAATTTGTTGTAAAATTTGTTTGAAATCATTAAAGTAACTGACTGTAATTTCAACTGGACCTAATCCATAAATGGCTTTGTCTTCTGGAACCGGACCATTTTTCCAAGGTGTTCCTGGCTCTACACCTTCATCATTTTCATCTGAAAATAATTGGTAACGTTGGCCATCTGCTTCTTGGAACGGTAATACTTTACGACCAAATAATTCTTGGATCCCGTCATTTTCAATGCCATGTTCTTCAAAACGGTCTAGATAATATTCTAGTGCTGCATCATTTGGAACACGTAGGCCAGTACGAGAAATCGAGTTTGTTCCTGGCACAAAGTTCGGTGTATTTGGAAAATCAAAGAACGTTAAATCAGTTCCAGCATTTCCCATGTCGTCCGCATAAAACGTGTGATACGTTTGGATATCATCTTGGTTAACTGTTTTCTTCACTAAACGCATACCCAAAATACCTGTAATAAAGTCGTAGTTTCTTTGAACATCATCTGTCATCGCTGTAACGTGGTGAATCCCTAAAAGATCTGTGTTTGCCATTATTAGCCATCCTCTTTCTTTTATTCTTTTTATCGCGTCAATTGTCATGTTTACTTTGCTTTGCTTTCTGCTTTTTGCTTTTAAAATTAAATTATCTCTAATTCGAGATAATAATAACACGTATATTTTTTGTTGTCAACCTTTGCACTCGAAAATGCGAGATTCTATTGCTTTCAAGAGAAGAATATAGGTCGGTTAAATAGTTTCTTCCTATATAATAACCGAATTTTGGATTTATATTTTTTTAGTATCTATCCTAATGAGTTGATTGATTTTTTGACTCGACTTGTTAGGATAGAATACACATTCAGAATATAAAAACCCTAAAAAGTATTTGGCCGATTTTAAAACCAATACTCTTTAGGGTTTCTTTCTATTTAATTAATTGACGCATTCAATTGTGCTAAGCGATCTTTCTTCAGGCAGCACTCTTTATATTTTTTCCCACTGCCACAATGACAAGGTGCATTGCGACCAGTGTTATCACCTGAATTCTCAGTTTTTCGGTTGTTTAGATTTTTTAATTCATTTGACGTGAAGCCATTATTTTGCCAAGTGCGTATATTCATTCTGTATTCTTCTACCAACTCAAGTAATCTTTCCCTTTGAGTTTCATATCCAAAAGAAATTCCCGCCTTAGCGAAATGTTCATCAATTACCCAAGATAAATCCTTTTCACCTATAGCCAAAATTCCTTCAATCTCTTCTGCCAGTCCCTGTACTCTAAATGAATCATCACTAAAAATTTCTGCCTTTATGTAAGCATGAACTTTTTTATAGTATTCATTTTTATCGATATAGTAAGGATCCGAATGAAGAAGCAGTTCTTCTTTATCCGGAATATAGATAGGCATATGTTGATGTTGTTCGAATAAATCTTCGATTGTTGTTTCAGTAAATTCGTACATCGTTTCATGAACGAAGCCTTCTTTTTCTGTATAGACAAAGTTTTTCTTCAACTCTGCTGGCGGTTCTTCCAACCATTTTTTAAGGACTTGTACTGGAGCATTTTCATTATTATGCATTTTATAAATTCTTGATATTTCTTCCACGGTCACTACCCCATATAAATGGACCAAGCCAACAATATATTTTTTGAGTAAATCCATTATCTTTTTCCGCTCTCTATCTGTATTTTTTTGTTAAAATATAAACATTATTTCTCTTCATAACCACCGAGTTTATTCGCCCAAGACTCCGTGTAAAAAGAATAGTAACTTTTTTGATTCCGTAAGCGGTATTCCTTGAACAAGCGATTCCACACCAAGGAAGGAAAACCAATCACTGGCAAGTATAAAAGCAATAACTTTTTCGATTGCAGCGTATGTCCATATTCATGTTTGATGATGTCTGATCGAAAATAACGATCGTCCGCAAAAATATACCTGCTCAAAGAAATAGCCCCCCATCGCCCTCGAACATGTGTGACGCAGGCATCTTTATATTTATAATACGCGTTTCGCTTGGTGCGTGTGTAATACTTAAAGGCCAAATATCCCATCACATTTTGCGGAAATTCAAAATAAAACATATACATCTTCCTCTGTGGAAATTTTACGCATTCATATCTACAACGTTGTAGCTTCGGATATCGTATCGATTTCTACTTCTTGAATATTCAAAAGGTGTACCATCCTCCAGATAAACGACCTGCTCAATTTCTAAAACCGGATCATCTTTGGCACAATTTAAATATTTTTGATCATATTCTGAAGATTTATCCGCATGAATAATTCGATGAGCACCGCTAAATACCAAACCCAATTTTTCTTTAATGTAGCTGTAAATGGATTGATGCATAACTTCATCGTTAATACCCGGAATTAACTGCGCATTCATCACCGTATGTTCTAAAATATAAGGCTCTCCATCAACAATTCGCAAACGAACAATTTTATAAATGGGCACATGTTTTTCAATCATCAATTTTTCTTGTAAGAATTCATCCGGGAAATCAAGCGAAAATTCAATAATCTCACTCTTCAAATCATGAGAAGCTAATTGTTTTGTTAACCCCTCATATTCCATCACGCTGACAGTTAGCCCATCACTCAATGCCGTTTTCTTTACTGTTGTGCCTGAACCTCTTTTTCGTAAAATGAGCCCTTCGAGTTCTAACATATCCATTCCTTTTTTCACAGTCATTCGACTAACGTTAAACTCTTCAGCCAATGACACTTGATCTGGAATCAGTGATCCCACAGGATATACACCTTCTCGAATACGTTGACGTATTTTATCTGCAATCATTTCATACTTCGTCATTCCAAGTTCACCTTCATTTCTCTACTCGTCTTTACTATATTAACAAATTTCAAATGAAAAGACTATATTTCTTATACATATAGACAAATCTCTTAAAACGCTAAACAAATAAAAAGCAACCCTCAAAATGAAGGCTGCTCCTGTGAATAGTTAAATATAATAGGAAGATATTTAATTTATTCAGCTACAGACATATCTGGCGCTTGATTTTGTAAGTTTTGACGGTCCACAATTTTTAAGAATGGATACCAGATGGCTCCAATAATCGCCATATCGATTAATTGTAGAACCCCACCCATGATTGAGTTTGTTGCTAACATACCATTAGCAAATACTGGAACTGTCCAAGGAACTGAAACTCCTGTTGGAATTGGGAATAGCCCCATGTCCATTACGATATAGTTAAATGTTGTTGCGATTAATGGTGCGATCACCCATGGAATAAAGATGGATGCATTTAAAACAATCGGCATACCAAAGATGACAGGTTCATTTACGTTGAAAATTCCTGGAGCTAATGCTAACTTACCAACTTCTTTTAATTGACGACTCTTCATAATGAATGCCATTAAAAGAACAACAACTAAAGTACTACCAGACCCACCCATACCTACTGTATACATTTCGATAAATGGTTTTGTCACAATGTGTGGTAGAGGTTCGCCTGCTTCATAAGCGGCTAAGTTGTCTAACATCGTTGTGTTCCAAATTGGATCCATCACTGAGTTTACGATAATTTGACCATGAAGACCAAAGAACCATAATAATTGGACTAAGAAAATTGCGATTAAAGTGGCCGGTAGTCCACTACCTAAACCAGTTAATGGCGCTTGAATCGTATCATAAATTAAATCATGTAAGTTTGTACTTAAACCAACATTTACTAATGCATTTAGTAAAGTAAAGACTGTTAATGTTCCAATAGCAGGGATCATCGCTGAGAATGATCGAGAGACCGCTTCTGGTACTCCTTCTGGCATTGTAATAACGAATCCTTTTTTCGTTAAATAAAAATATAGTTCTGCTGCTGCAAATGCGGCTAACATTCCTATGAACATTCCTTTTGCACCTAATCGATCAAGTGATAAAACACCTGTAACCAATTCGCCATTTGCAGTCATCATTTCAAATGGGGTTAGGATTAAATAAGCGGCTAGTGAAACCGCCCCACCAAATACTGCTTCGATTTCATTAGTTTTTGATAAATAATAGCCGATACCAAATGTGACAAAAATAGTTAAAATAGACATCGTTGCATTTTGACCGTTACCAAACAGCGTACCTAATGTACCTTTCATCTCATCGCTAAAAAACGGTAGGTTATTTAGTACGACGATAATTGACCCAAACATCGTGATTGGAAAAGATAACATGAAAGCATCTCTTAGAACAAGTAAATATTTGTTTTGTCCTAATTTAGAAGCAATCGGAATTAACTTTTCACTTAACTTATCAATAAAATTGTTCATGATCTGAACTCCTTTTCTTTTTTGTATATTCCGTCCATAAAACGTTTACAAATAAAGTATACCACTTTATTTGTAAATGTCTAGTCTTTTCTTTATATTTGTAAATACTTTATTTTTACATATCAAAAAGCACCCACCAGTTAAGATGAGTGCTTGCTCGACTTATTTAATTAAGCATTAAAACCATTGTTTTTCGTCATTTCATTGAACCAGTGACCACTTTTCTTGATAGTACGTTTGTGGTTATTGTCTAAGTCGACAGAAATAAAGCCGTAACGGTTTTTATAGGCATTTAACCATGACCAGTTGTCCATACAAGTCCACATGTGATACCCAAGAACATTACTTCCTTCGTCAATCGCTTGGCTCACATATTTTAAGTGATCTTTTAAGAATTCAATACGGTAATCGTCTTCGATTTGTCCGTCTTCGTTAATATAACGTTCTTCTCCTTCAACACCCATGCCATTTTCTGAGATGAAGCAGCGGATATTGCCGTAATTTTCGCGGAGGTTTACTAAGAGATCATAAATACCTTTTTCGTAAATTTCCCAACCTCTGTAAGGGTTCATTTTACGGTTTGGCATTTCATAATTATCGAAGTAATCATCTGGCATCACACCATTGCCTTCGACTTTTTCAGATTCTTTGGCTTTGATACGGCGTGGTTGGTAATAGTTTACACCTAAAATATCAACCGTATTATTTTTGATAATGTCTAAATCACCCTCTTCAATCACAGGTAAATAGTCAATATCTGTTAATATTTCGACTAACTCGCTTGGGAATTCTCCTTTAACCGATGAATCTAAGAATGAACGGTTGAAGAATGCATCCGCTATTTGTGCCGCTTTAATGTCTTCAGGATTATTTTCATCGCGTGGGTAACTTGGTGTCAGATTTAAAATAATTCCGATCTCGCCACCTTGATCCATTGCATGGTACGCTTCAATTGCTTTAGCACTTGATAAGGCAATATGGTAACCCACTTGAGCTGCACGCTTCATGTCGACAACATTAGGATAGTGGAATTGGTACAAGTAGCCACCTTCAACTGGAACAATTGGTTCGTTATGTGTAAACCATTTTTTCACGCGGTCGCCGAATAGTTCAAAACTTGTTTTTGCAAACTCAACATACGCTTCTACAGTTTCACGTTTTTCCCAGCCACCGTTTTCTTGAAGTGCCATTGGCATATCAAAGTGGAATAAGTTCATAAAGGGTTCGATGTCATTTGCGATCAGTTCATCGATTACATCGTTATAAAAATCAACCGCTGTTTGATTCACTTCACCTACACCATTTGGAATTAAACGACTCCACTGGATAGAAGTACGGAATGAGTTGTGTCCCGTTTGTTTCATTAATTGGATATCTTCTTTATAATTATTATAGAAAGCAGAAGCTTCATCCGGACCTACTTGGTTGAAGAATTTTTCTGGTTCTTGTGCATACCAATAGTCCCAAATATTATCCCCTTTATTGTCGCCTTCATATGTCCCCTCAGTTTGTGGGCCACTTGAAGCAGTCCCCCACCAAAAATCTGCTGGAAATTTGTATTCCATGAATAACCAACTCCTTTTTATTTGTTTAACTAAATGTCTATACTTTTAATATATTTGTCTAACCTTTTTAATCTTACCAAATTATTTTCCTTTTGTCTTGCTTTTTCAGTTAAATCCTTTAAATGATTAAAAGTTTCGATTATTTCATTTCTACAATCCAATTATTTGACGAATTGTTTATTGTAATTTACGACAGCTCCTAATAAGTTAGCATCATTACGAAATTCAGCATTCACAATTTTCGGTTTAGCCCCCATAATATCTAACCGTTCCAATAAAACATCGAGACGTTTTGATAATTCCATTGGGAGGGTTTCGCGATTCGAAATTCCGCCACCTAAAACGACGATATCTGGATCGACAATAACTTGAACGTTATAAATGACTTCTGCAATATAATCATACATTGAATTAATAGCATATGTGGCTTCTTTTTCGCCTTCGTCATAACGTTTAAGTAGTTCAATACCATCTATTTTTGTCCCCATTTTTTCGTTGTAGCGATTGGATACAGCGACTAATGTGCCATTTTCGCTACCTGTGTGACCATTTGAGTTCAAAGTCATGCCAAACTCTCCACCATATTGATGACTGCCGGTATGTAATTCTCGATTAATAAATACCGAACCGCCCATGCCTGTTCCCAAAATGAAAAACGCAATATTCGTCGCCTCTTTTGCAGCACCCATGCCCACTTCACACAAACCCGCACAGTTTGCGTCATTTTCGATGGTGACTGGAACTCCAAATCGTTCTTCAATCCTGTCATAAATCGGTACAAAATGAATATACGGAATTGCGCTTATTCCTTCAATCACACGTTTCTTCTGATTCACTGATCCAGGCGCACTTATCGCAATGCCTTCGATGCCATTCTTTCCTGTCAGGGTTTGTTCCATTTCATCGAGTAATTGGTCTAAGGTCCCTGGCGTTTCGAAGCTGCCTTTGTCCTGTAGTTCGTTTTCATGATAGATGCCATACTTTACCGAAGTGCCACCCCAATCAAATACTGCTAAACTCATATATTTTCCTTCTTTCATTCAATTATTCACGTTAATCATAGCACAACTTATAAATCCGTTTCCATCGCTAAACGCAATCTAATTTTTGTGATGGCCATCCTAATGATAGGGTTATAGCTTGCACCAGTCCTTCCGAAATTTTCGACAAATAAAAATGGTATCGACAAATGCTTCAGCATCCATCAACACCACTTGTTAATATATAAAATCTATTCTTCTAATTCACCATAGCCTTCTTTGGTTACGTCTAAATGAAACACTTTTCCGCTGCGATCGTATAAGACATCTTCTACTTTTGCGCGGTGATTTGTGACTCGAGCGATCGCGAAGAAATAATCGGATAAACGATTAATAAACATTTGAACGTACGGATTCGCTTCCGATTCTACTCGCTTTGTTTCAAAATCTTCTTTCTCTTTGCTTAATTCGAGATAACGATTAAACGCAACAATTTCTCGTTCGGCCCGTCTTGTAATTGTGCGACAGACATGCAATTCACTAGCCAAGCGCGTGCCACCAGGTAAAATAAAAGATTCCAGCGGCTTTGGTTCACTGGCATAGCCATCGATTAATTGCTCCACCCACTTTGTTGGCTCACTCGTCATGCGATAGTCATATTTTTTTGTATTCGACGTCGCAAGGTCATTACCACAATCAAATAAAAACTGCTGAATTTGCTGAAGCTCTTCGGTTAATTCAGGCCACGCTTCATTCGAACTCGCCGCCAATCCGACAAAACTATTTAATTCATCCACTGTCCCATAAGCTTCCACACGAACAGAATCTTTGTTCACCGTATAATTTCCATTAATTTTCGTTTGCCCTTTGTCACCAACTCTTGTATAAATTTGCATCGAATCCCACCTCTTTATTCATTTCAAAAGATTAAACCAGTCGAAATTGGGAAACAATTTCTTCCTTTTTAAGCTCTTGATCTTTCTTTTCTTTAAAATAGCATAGTAATAGTAGACATTTGAAACGCAATTAGTTTTCGTTTCAATTTGTTAAATGTAATTAATTTCGCGAGCGCGAAATTTCCTGTTAATCTTTTTAAGGTCGTCCATTTTTGCTTGAAGCAAAAATGTTCATTCTAAAAAGAAGAACTGCTTTTATCCTACCTAGTTAGGAAAATATTTGTGAAACTGAGTAGGGTAACGACGCTATACTACTCAGTTTTTAATTTTTTTCTGAAACTAGGTAGGGTAACGGCGCTATACTACACAGTTTTTAATTTTTTTACAAAACTAGGTAGGATAGCTCAGTTATTATGATTAAAAAATTAAGTATACCTTGAACTTATAGATTAACTTTCTAATTTTAAACATTAAAAACCTCCAAACAACTGTGCGAGTCAAGTCATTTGGAGGATTGAAATCTTTTCGTTCTTATAGGCCACAACGTAATTGGGCACTACAATTGGTACAAGTGTTACAGCCACCAATATCTTCGACAACACCTTGACGACAAATTGGACAAGTATCGCCAATGTCTGAACCATAAACCACATCATCAGTATGACCTTTACGCAAAATGTGTTCTTGTTCAGCTTTCTCTACTAATTGACGCAACTCTTCGCTGTCATCAACAACTCGCGCATCTTCTACTTCAAATAATGCGATGTTTTCAATATCGTTCTCTTCCGCTTCAAGGGTTAGAACTTGTGAATCACGTGAGCCATCCACGTAAACTGTTCCACCTTTTGCGCCGCCTTTGTATAGACGTTCGTAAATTTTAGCCACTTGCGAAACCGTGTAACCTTTTGGCGCATTCACTGTTTTAGAGATTGAAGAATCTACCCAACGTTGGATCGTTGTTTGAACATCCACGTGTTCTTCCGGCTTTAATTCCATCGAAGTCACAAAATATTCTGGCAAATTATTTTCATCCGCTTCTGGATGAGCATCTAAATATTCTTGTACAATATCCGAATTCACTTCGATAAAGCGACCTAAACGACCACTACGGAAATATTTAAAGGCGAAGTAAGGCTCTAAACCAGTCGACACATTCATCATTGTTCCCGTACTTCCAGTTGGAGCAACCGTTAATAAGTGTGAGTTTCGAATACCATATTCTAAAATATCTTCGCGGACATGTTCCGGCATACGTTTCATGTAGCCTGTGTTAATAAATTTCTCGCGTAACTCTCTCGTTTCTTCGTCCGTTTGCCCCACTAAGAATGGGAAACTGCCTTTTTCTTTTGCCAATTCAATCGACTCTTCATACGCTGAAACAGCAATCGTTTCAAACACTTTGTCGACAATGACATTTCCTTCTGCTGAACCATAACGGTTTTTCGTGTAAATTAATAAATCCGCAAGACCCATCACACCTAAACCAATTCGTCGTTCACCTAAAGCTTGGTTTTCATTCTCTTGTAAGAAATAAGGTGTAGCATCGATAACGTTGTCCTGCATACGTACGCCAACTTTTACCGTTTCGCTTAACTTTTCATAATCTACAGTGTTTGTTGAAAGATCTGCCATTTCCGCTAAGTTAATCGCAGCTAAGTTACAGACAGAGTAAGCAGCTAATGGTTGCTCTCCACAAGGATTCGTTGCGACAACTTTTTGACCATACGCACGAGCGTTTGTATCATTATTGGCATTGTCAATGAAGAAAATTCCCGGTTCTGCTGAATAAGTCGCACAAATATTAATCAAATTCCACAATTCGCGGGCTTTAATTGTGCGATAAGTCCGAACACCATAACCTAATTCTTCCCATTCGCGCACATCTCCAACGTCATGCCACTCTGCATTATAAGCAGCCATTTCATCTTCCGAATAATTTTCAGTATCTGGGAAACGTAACGCCCAGTCTTCGTCATTTTCGACGGCTTCCATGAAATCATCCGTTAGCGTCACTGATATGTTTGCCCCTGTCAGGAATTCCGGATTTTGAACCGAGTATGTTCCACCATCTCTGAGTTTGGCTTTCGCATTTTGGATGACATCCGCTGAGAATCCACCATGTCCTGGTGAATTCTCGTGCTTCGCAATCGTGTCATACATTTCTGTTTCCGCACCTGAAAAAGGTGTGAATTTTAGATTTTCTTTAGCTAATTGAATAATTTCTTTATCCGTTGAATTTTCGATTAAGTAACGTAAAATTCTTGGGTTTTGCATTTTAGAAATAATAAATTCTAAAATGTCTGGATGCCAATCCGCCAGCATAATCATTTGCGCCCCGCGACGAGAGCCTCCTTGTTCGACAAGATGAGTCAATTGAGCGATATCATCTAACCAAGAAACGGAGCCACTTGATTTTCCGTTCACCCCACGTGCTAACGTATTTCGCGGACGTAAAGTTGAACCGTTCGTTCCAACTCCCCCACCACGTGACATGATTTCCATCACTTCTTTTCGGTGATCCGAAATGCCTTCTCTTGAATCAGGAACAAAAGGCATCACGTAACAGTTAAAGTAAGTCACTTCTGTACCCGAACCTGCACCATATAAAACGCGTCCTGCTGGTACAAAGTTCCCTTTTCTTAATTGGTTGTAGAAACGTTCAAACGAAGTTTCTACTTTGGCTGGATCAGCTTCCGCTTCAGCCAAACCTCGTGCGTTACGTTTAACAATTTGTTCGTAATAGATTTCCAGTGGTTTTTCGATCGCGTCAATATTGCGCGTGATCAACCCTGTATTTAATTCTTTTTCATCTTCTAATGAACCTCTGTATTCTTCTTCCAGTAAAATGACTGCCTCATTTCGGTCCCAGTCAATTTCTTGGATATAACCAATTCCACGTGCAGGATATTTCGGATCCGATTTGACCGTTAAAACGACCAAATCCCCTTCCGATAACGTTTCTTTCTTCGTATCCTTGAATGAATAGCGATCGATCATAACCATTCTTGAAACGCCTTTGTGTGTAATATGCATATCCTCTGTGATTGGGTATACATGCGGGAAATTTTCAATGTCTCTATTTAACTTATCAATATCAATATTTAGACCTTGTATCGAGATTGTTTCCATTGTAAACGCACCTTACTTTCGTTCTATTTTTCACAACATATAGATATCTTTTCTAATTCGAGATACTATATGTTGTGATTAACTAGAAACTAGTATACAACAAAGTGTGGTTAGGTGCAATCGAATTCAACCTAAATCTTCTCTCTTCTCGCCAAAAAAACTCCCTCAGCAGTTGGTGTCAGGGAGTTCTAAAGATATATTACAAATTTGTTAAGAACTTTTAGTAGACGACCTCATCAAATTTTCGACGAATGATTGGTACTAAGATGGGTTCCAGAATAAAGAAGAAACCAAAATTTCCCACGGCATGCAAGGTGTCAAATGGTAACCCGTTTATATAGTAGATTAAAAAATTATTCATGCCATATAAACGAAAACTCATGATCGAAATAACAAAACCATAAATAAATCCACTGAGTAATGCCCAAATCGAAAACAGAATTCGGTTACTCATTTTACCGAAGTGATAGAAATATTTCAGTAAAGCCGTCAGTAAAATGACAAGCGCAAAAGAAAGCATCTGCATGCCTGTCCAAGGGCCCATCCCTAAAAATAAATTCGTCAACAGTAAGGATAAGACTGAAACGATTAAGCCATCGATTACACCAATATTTAACGCGATGATAATAAGTAAAGCGGTCATCGGTTGAATATTCGGTAAAAAAGGCAAAGCGAAAACGAGCCGGCCTACAGTTACAAGAGCGGTCATCACCGAAAGGAGCGCAATCCGTTTAACAGTAAAATAAGTCGGACGATTATTCACTGTCCTCTAATCTCCACTCAATTTCATCGCCATCTTGAATTTCATAATCTGCTGCACCAACTGAAGGCATTTCACCATTTGTGTAATACATCCAGTAACGCTGTGCATCTAAGTCTTGCTCGTGACCTTCAATCGCAGAAACAAAGCCACCGTCTTCAACGACGTCATAGCTTTCTTTCATCACGTCGAGTAAATACGTTCCTTCTTCAACTGTAATTTCTTGAGATAAATCAGCAAGCACTTCGCCATCAATTAGAAGGTCAATTGTCGCTGTCACTTCACCCGCTTCAGCATCGACAGCCGTTTCGTCTGTATTTTCAGAATCATCAGTTTCAACATCCGCTGTTTCCGGCTCATCCACTTCCGTTTCTTCAGGTGCTTGAGTCGAACAACCCACTAATACAAAACCTGTCGCCATTAATAACAATAATTTACGCAAATAGCCTTTTTCCATTTTTTCTTCCTCCATTTATCTTCTAACCATTATTCGATAAATGCCGTTCATTTGCCAAAGCAAACACAGTAGAGTAAAAAAATCAGCCTATGTGCCATACATAGACTGGTTCACGCCACTCTTCTACCTCGAAAAAGTGCATGTGCTGATTAGCAAACTAAGTAAAGATCTGACTCCGTGCTTCGCACGATTACAGTGGCGGGACCGTGTTGGAATTCAACCAAACTTCCATAACTTAGCTGTCTTTGAATGGATCATTTATCTACAAATAGTCTAGTCGAATTGCTTCGAAATTTCAAGTTAACCCCTTACCGAATTAATAGATATCAGTAGAATTACTGGTTATGGTCTATTTCATTCCAATGATTCCTGAGTTCAATGGCGAAAAAGCAAACCAAACATAAAGACTGATTGCAATGGTACCTATCGACAACAAATATAGAAGAAGAAGTAAAATACTTTTTAACGTAACCTTCTTATGCAACACATTATTTTTTACAAAAAGTACCAATGCCCATAAACAAACCGCTAGCAAAACGATAGATATAATTCCAATTGGATAATAGCCCAGTGAATACTGAGAATAATGTATAAGACGTATATTCCAATAAATAACAAATCGATCGACAATAAAGTGAAAAAACTTTTTCTCTCAGCCATTTCAACCTACTAGTCTTTTGACGAGTTAAAACTCGTTACCCTTAACCAAATCCATTTTCTCTCAAGTTTGGTTAAGGGTAGAATTATTTATTATAGCAAATAGCAAATCGGCTGATTATAAATGCAATTAATCTGATACAGTCACTATCAGGGTAAGTGGGCCTTATTTTTTTGCTCACTTGCGCTGATACAGCCACTATCAGGGTAAGTGAACCATATTTTTTTGCTCACTTGCGCTGATACAGCCACTATCAGGGTAAGTGAACCGTATTTTTTTGCTCACTTGCGCTGATAAAGTCTTTATCAAGAGAAGTGAAGACAAATTTTGGCTACACTCTGTCTGATGCACTCTATTCTGGACCATTTCGGAGCTGGAGCGGTTCGGCTGTAGTCACGCCAAAGATGAAATGTGAATTAGACCTCGTTCACTCGCAGAGTGTTACAGGGTCTTTGAAGCTTGAGAGTTTGGAAATCCATTCTCAGTGCCGGAAGGCAATGAGAATTAGTTCAAAACGGTCTCGTGACTATTTGCAGCCGAACAAAGCTCCAGCGGAGGAATGGTTTAAGAACACGAACTCGATATTATCAAATTTTGTTGTGGTTTAAAATGACTGTAAAATAAAAAGCGCCCCACTGATTAAAATGGGATGCTTTATTTTTAGCTTAACAACATGGCGTCTTCTGATACGGTGCTGCCGCTTCTCTGTTTGAATAAGTCGAGTAGGTCGGGCACGGTTAATTGTTGTCTTTCTTCGCCGGAAACATCGACGACGATATTTCCGTTGCTCATCATAATTAATCGATTGCCGTATTTAATCGCTTGTTCCATATTGTGCGTAATCATTAATGTCGTTAATTTCTTTTCTTGCACTAAATGATCGGTTAAATCCAAAACCATTTGGCTGGTCTTTGGGTCCAAAGCAGCGGTATGTTCGTCAAGCAACAATAATTTGGGTGTCACTAATGTCGCCATCAACAAGGTCAACGCTTGTCTTTGCCCTCCGGAAAGCAAACCAACTTCTAGTTTCAACCGATTTTCCAAGCCTAAGTCCAAAAGTTTCAGTTCTTCTTTGAACATTTCACGCTGATCTTCACGAATGCCCCACTTGAAACCTCGCTTACCGCCTCGTTTCCACGCAACCGCTAAATTTTCCTCAATGGTCAACCGCGTCGCTGTTCCCATTTTCGCATCTTGAAAAACGCGACTGATATGTTGGGCCCGCTGATACGCTGGCTTTTTCGTAATGTCTTCTTCGCCGAGTAAAATTTGCCCTTCATCGATGGCAAAACTACCGGCAATACTATTCAGCAAGGTTGATTTTCCGGCGCCATTTCCTCCGATGACGGTAATAAAATCTTCTTTCTCAATCGTCAAATCAATCCCCTTTAAGACATGGTTTTCATTTGGTGTATCGATTTCAAAGGATTTATGAATATTTTTTAACTGTACCGCTGTGTTCATGAGAGTTGGCCCCCTTTGTTTTTCGGATTCTTCGCTTGGTTGTTTCGTCTAGGGAACTTCGACCGAATAGTGGGTAACCCTAGAGCGACCGCTAAAAGAATGGCTGAGTACAGCTTTAAATCTTGTGGGTCTGCGTTCATTTCGAGAACGAGCAAGTACAAAAGTCGGTAAATGACGGAACCTAGAACGACTGTAATCAAACGTTTCGCCAGGGTTAAATGACCGAAAAAGACTTCGCCGATGATGATCGATGCTAAACCGATCACAATGGTACCGATGCCCATGCTGATATCTGCCCACCCATTATTTTGCGCGAGTAGTGCGCCCGATAGTGAAATGAGTCCGTTCCCCAGCATGAAGCCGATGATTTTCATCGTGTTAACGCGAATGCCATTGGCTTCACTCATGGCGGCGTTATCTCCAGTTGAACGAATGGCTAAGCCTAATTCTGTCCGAAAAAATACGTGCAAAGTCAAAATGACGACGAGAATAGCGATAATGCCGACAATCAGAACAGCATTTGTACGACCGATGCCAAAACTTTCGACCTGACGCATGAGGGTGCTTTGCCCAAGTAAACTGACATTCGCTTGACCCATGATGCGTAAGTTGATGGAATATAACCCTGTCATGGTAATGATCCCTGCGAGTAAAGCGGGAATCTTCAACTTGGCGTGCAAGAAACCAGAAATGAAACCAGCCAGCATGCCGGCCACTAAAGCGGCGATTGTCGCCATCCATGGTTCAACTCCACCGATAATTAAACGCGTACATACTGCGGCACCAAGCGGGAAACTTCCCTCCGCCGTTAAATCGGCCAGATTTAAAATGCGATAGGTTAAGTAAACCCCGATGGCCATAATAGACCACAACAAACCTTGGGATATACTCGATAACAATAAGTCCACTGGATTTCCTCCTTAATTTCCGGAAAGGGAGATGCTTGCTGGATCAATGCCTAAAGCTTCTGCCATTTCTTCGTTGACAACAACCGATAAGTCATTTGATGTTTCTACGGCCAATGTACTTGGGTCGGCACCTTCATTTAAAATTTTCAAGGCCATTTGTGCAGTTTGACGACCGAGCAATTCGTAAGAAAGACCATAAGTCGCTAATCCACCCGTCTCCACTTGTTCTGTCGATCCGGCTACCACTGGAATGCTGTATTCTTTCGCAATTTCACCAACTGTGGCGGCTGTACTGGCTAATGTGTTATCTGTTGGAATGTATAGTCCTTGAACATCTTGCACTAAACTTGTTAGGACTTGTTGTACATCATTTGTTGTTGTAACAGTCGAAACCTGTACCTCAACTCCCGCTGCTTCCAAAGCTGCTTGCGCTAAGTTTGCTTGAATTTCGGAGTTTGGTTCACTTGAGTTGTAGATAATTCCAATCGTTTGCGCATCTGGAACTATCGACAAGAGTAACGCAACTTGTTCGTCAATTGGGACCATATCACTTGTTCCGGTTAAATTCATACCCGGTGCTTCATTGCTTTCAACCAATCCTGCATCCACCGCATCTGTAACGGCTGTAAATAAAATCGGTTTGTCTTGTTCCGCCGTGGCGAGAGATTGTGCGGCCGGTGTAGCAATCGCCAACATTACGTCATTATTTGAGGCTAATTGTTCACTCATACTTTGTAAATTCGACTGGTCCCCTTGTGCATTCATCACATCGAGTTCCAGATTTTCGCCTTCTACATATCCGTTATCCGCTAATTCACTAACAAAACCTTCACGCGCAGCACTTAGGGAATCGTGTTCCATAAATTGTAAAATACCAATCTTCACGACTTCTTCCCCAGAACCATTGTCTCCTGTGGTACCCTCATCATTGCCACATGCGGCTAAAATTAATCCTAATGTACTCACTGCTACCAATCCTGCTAATTTCTTTATCCAATTTTTTCCCATTGCTTCCATCTCCTTTTGATTGTATGAATCTGTGCTTTTCTTCGATCGGTTTGTGATTTGATCAAAGAAAATTAAAAACCCATCTAGATAGATAATCTAAATGGGTTCCTCAAAAAGTCTGAAAGTATATTAACCACTTAGATTATTTCTTCATCTATGTGGTCTAAATGTGCAACTCAAATTTCTTTAGCCATCATAGATACAAACCAGTTTTTATGACTGTTGTTTGCATCCACGAATTTCTGTGTCTACAAACACTATCTAAAGTAGCTAAAGTAAAAGTTATTTAATTGTGTGGTTTTTTGCGGTTGTAATAGCATGTGTCCCACTCCTATAAATAGCATTTGAATTTGATGTTGTTAATACAATACTCCTTCGCCAAACGAATGTCAACAGTAAAATGAGAATTCTTTCATTTTACCTTAACAAATTGCTTACTTAAAGCATTTCTTCTAATTTTCCGTCAAAATAACTTGAGCGACGGCAACTTTTTTTGTATGGCTAATTGAAACCATACTCTCACCCAGATGCGGACTTGCCGTAATGACCGGTTTGCCCTTGTCGTTATTCAAAATGGAGACATTTTGAAAAGTGACTGTCTTACCAATCCCCGTCCCCATCGCTTTACTGAAGGCTTCTTTAGCCGCATAGCGACCACATAAAAATGCTAACTGACGTTTTTTGCTCAATTGTGAATAATAAGCTTGCTCTTCTGTCGTCAAAATTTTCTTGAAAATAGTGGGTTGCTTTAAACAAACTGAGGCCATATGATCGAGTTCAACTATATCAATTCCTGTGCCTGCAATCATTGCCATCTGCCTCCATTAAAATTTCCGAAACCGCGCATATCGTGCTTCCATTCGTTCATCCGCTGGAATTTTTTCCAATTCGGCTAAGGTTTCTTTAATTTGTGGAACTAAACGCTCCGCTAATTCTTCGATCGAATATTCCCCTTGTTCGTTCCCCTCAGCAATGATGCGGTCAATCACTTCAAGCTCCAATAGTTCGGAAGCCGTTAACTTCATGATTTCAGCGGCATCCTCAGCTAGTCGAGCATCTTTCCATAGAATCGAAGCAAAGCCTTCTGGTGAAAGAATCGAATAAATACTATTCTCTAACATCCACACCTGGTCACTTAAGGCGAGTGCAATAGCTCCACCACTTCCACCTTCCCCTAATATAATCGCCAAAGTTGGAACGGTCAATTCACTCATCGTCAATAAAATGCTGGCGATGGCTTCACCAATTCCATTTTCTTCCGACTCAGGCGCCGCGTATGCTCCGGCTGTATTAATTAACGTCAAAACAGGGCGATTAAATTTATCCGCTTGTTTCATCAAGCGTTCGGCTTTTCGATAACCTGCTGGTCCACTCGAACCAAAGTTTCTTTGAATATTTTCTTCGGTGTTGCGTCCTTTTTGAATCCCAATAATCGTAATCGGTTTGTCGTCGTCCATTAAACCGACACCACCAACGACGGCTTTATCGTCTTTCATTCGGCGGTCGCCATGTAATTCGATAAATTCAGAACACAACACATGAATCAATTCAATCGTCGATAATCGATTGACATCTCTGGCTTTTTGAACAACCTCATAAGCCTTCATCTAATCACCTGGTCTTTCTGTTCGATGCACCGTCAGTAACAAATTTAACACTTGATGCTGTTCTTCGCGCGAAACAATACGGTCGATAAAACCATACTCCAATACTGTTTCTGCCGCTTGGAAATCTGGCGGTAAATTCGAACCAATCGTCTGTTCGATGACTCGTTTCCCAGCGAAACCAACGACTGCACTCGGTTCAGCTAAAGTCACATCGCCTTGCATGGCAAAACTGGCGGTTACCCCACCTGTTGTCGGATGCGTTAAAACCGTCGCATAAAATAAACCTGCTTGGCTATGTCGCGCAATCGCCTGCGAAATTTTCGCCATCTGCATCAAGGATAAAATCCCTTCCTGCATGCGCGCACCTCCTGAGGCAATATATAAAACGACCGGGAGATTTTTCTCAATCGCTTGCTCAAACAAACGCGTAATTTTTTCGCCAACGACGGTCCCCATACTCGCCATCACAAATCGGCTGTCCATCACGCCTAAAGCAAAAGCGTTCCCCGAAAGTTTTGCTTCCCCAGTTACGACCGCTTCTTTCAAACCGGTCAATGATTGACTTCGTTTTAATTTTGTTTGATAATCTGGAAAATCTAAGGGATCTTGCACCGTTAATTCGGTGTCCCATTCTTCAAACGTTCCTTCGTCAACTAACCAGTCAATTCGGTCCATTGCAGGAAATTGGAGATGATGGCCACATTTGGGACAAAGATAACTTTCGCCAATCGCGCTTTGAAAAATAATCGTCTGACAATTGGGGCAACGCTCGACTAATCCATCAGGAATTTGTGCACGTCGTTCCCGTAATTCATCCGTTCTTCGCGGATTAATTTCCACATATTTCTTTTTCTTACGAAATAACGCCATCTCTTACTCCTCCTTTACCTTTCATTGGGTTCCATTTCGGCTTCCGCTTCTGCAGCAGCCAACCATTCTGGCATAAAAATTTCTTCCAGCCATTTGGAATGGACGCGATCCGCTTTGACTTCTGGATGACGGATCAAAGCTTCCAACAATTCAATATTCGTGTTCAAACCTTCGACGTTCACCTCATAAAGGGCGCGTTCCATCAAGTTAAAAGCCGCTTCACTTGTCGGTTGGTGCGTAATAATTTTTGCGACCATCGAATCGTAAAAAGGCGGCAAGATATAATTGGAATATAACGTCGTCTCAACACGGAGACCTATGCCCCCATTTGGTAAAAATAATCGGTCAATATACCCACTCGACGGCTGAAAATTATTGTACGGATCTTCCGCATTCAAGCGACACTCAATCGCAAAGCCATTAAATACAATATCGTCCTGCTTAAACCGCAATGGTTTACCGGCCGCAATTTCAATTTGGGCTTTGACAATATCAATTCCCGTAATCATTTCAGTAATCGGATGTTCAACTTGCAGACGCGTGTTCATTTCCATAAAATAGAAATTCTCATCTTCATCTACTAAAAACTCAATCGTTCCGGCATTGGTATAGCCTATTGCTTTTGCTGCATCGACAGCCGCTTGCGCTAATTTTTCTCTAGTTTCCGGCGCTAGCGTTGGCGACGGTGCAAACTCAATCACTTTTTGATTGTTTCTTTGCAACGAGCAATCTCGCTCCCCTAAATGCACGACATTCCCATGTTCATCCGCTAACAGTTGAACTTCAATATGTTTCGCTGGATAAAGGGTTTTTTCGATATAGAGATGCTGATTGCCATAAATACTTTGCGTTTCGGCCTGCGCTTGCTTAAACATCGGCTCCAAATCCGCCGGCGTATTCGCTAGACGCATCCCTTTTCCACCACCGCCATCTGCGGCTTTAATCATTAACGGAAAACCCGTCTCTTCCGCGATCACTTCGGCTTCTGCTAACGATTGGACTAGCTCTTTTCCTCCTGGAATGACAGGCACACCTGCTTCGCGCATTGTGGTTCTTGCGTTTTGTTTATTGCCCATGTCTTTGATGATTTGACTTTTAGGACCAATAAATTTAATCCCCATCTCCTCACACAAAGCCGCAAAATCACTGCGTTCCGATAAGAAACCGTAGCCTGGATGAATCGCATCCGCACCGGTCACACTGGCCGCACTCAATACAGCCACCGGATTGGCATACGAATCAATGCCCTTAGCTGGCCCAATACAAATCGCTTCATCGGCCAATTCTGTATGCAAGGCATACCGATCCGCTTCACTAAAAACAGCGACCGATGTAATATTCAATTCTCTTAATGCTCGAATAATGCGCACCGCGATTTCGCCACGGTTCGCCACTAATACCTTCTGAAACATAGCGTCCCACCTATAATTGTTCTAAATCACTAATAATAAAGGTCATCTTTGCTTCTGACACTTTTTCCCCATATTGATTCGTGATTGTGCCTTGGCCAATTCCCATCACGGATTTTAACTTCACAATTTCCACTGTGATCGTCAAAACATCGCCTGGCTCTACGTTTTTACGGAATTTCACTTTATCAACAGCTGCTAGGAAGGCTATTTTCCCTTCGAAGTTCGGGCTCATTAATAATGGAATTGATCCAACTTGTGCCATTGTTTCAATTTGTAAGACACCTGGCATAATGGGATTCCCTGGGAAATGTCCTTGGAAATACGATTCATTTGCTGCCACGTTTTTGGTCGCTACAATGCGTGTTTCCAATTCTAATTCGTCTACACGATCCACAAAAAACATCGGATAACGATTCGGGATTACATCCATTACTTCTTGTGCCGTCATTACTGGTTTTTTTCTTTCTGACATGTCGTCCTCCTAAATGGTTGCGTCAATACGAATTAAAGGTTGTTTAAATTCAACAACCGCTTCGTTTTCGACTAAAATTTCCGTTACCACGCCTGCTTGTGGCGCTTGGATTTCGTTCATTAACTTCATCGCTTCAATAATACAAATGACTTGACCTTGTTCTACTCGGTCACCGACTTTGACATATTGGTCCTCATCCGGATTCGGTTGTAAATAAACCACACCTACCATCGGCGACTCCACCACTTCACCCGCAACTTCTTCGGCTGCTGCTGGCTCAGAAGGAACCGACCCTTCTACTGTCGCAAGTGCTGGACTTTCTTCCACTGAAACGGCTTCTTGAGTGACCGGTGTTTGCGTCATTGGCGAAGCGTCAGGGGTTGATGTGACATGAGGCACTTCTTTTGAGAGTACAAGACGTGTGCCCTCCGCTTGATAATCTAAAAAGGCAATAGATGATTGGTCTAAATGGTCAATTAATGCGACTAATTCTTGATAGTTCATATTTACTTCCCATCCCAACGTTTAAAGAGTAAGACTGCGTTGTGCCCACCAAACCCTAAGGAATTGGATAGTGCATATTGAATTTCTTGTTCGCGGCCTGCGCCAGGAACGTAATCTAAATCACAGTCTTCGTCTGTTTCTTCAAGACCTAGAGTTGCTGGTACAAAGCCATCTTGTAGGGCTTTGACAATCGCAACGGCTTCGACACCACCTGCAGCCCCTAATAAATGCCCGAAGAATCCTTTGGAACTGGAGATCGGTACATTATAGGCGTGCTCGCCAAGTGCATATTTGATTGACGCGGTTTCGGCCGAGTCATTAGTTGGCGTACTTGTTCCGTGGGCATTGATGTAATCAATAGCTGTCGCTTCGATGCCTGCCATATTGATAGCTTCTTTGATGGCTTCACCGGCCCCACTTCCATCTGGGCGTGGCGCTGTCATGTGGAAAGCATCCGAATTCGAGCTATAACCCACGACTTCTGCGAGAATATTTGCTCCACGAGCTGTTGCTGACTCTAACGATTCCATGAATAAAATACCGGCACCTTCTCCCATGACAAAACCATCGCGATTTTTGTCAAAAGGACGAGAAGCCGTTTTTGGATCCGCATTGGTGGATAAAGCGGTCAAGACTTCAAAACCAGCGATGCCAATTTCGTTAATGGTTGCTTCCGCTCCACCCGCAAGACAAGCATCCAACGAGCCATTTTGAATTTTCAGGAAAGCTTCACCGATCGAGTTTGTCGCACTGGCACAAGCGGTGACAATATCTAAACTCGTTCCACGTGCACCGGTTTTAATCGAAATGTTCGCTGCGCCCATGTTTCCAATGGTCATCGGCACAAATAAAGGTTGCACACGTTTTGCGCCCTTATCTTTCATACGGAAAATTCCGTCTTGAATCGCCAATAAGCCACCGATTCCCGAACCAACGATCACACCTACTCGTTCCGCATTCGCTTCAATGTCATACCCACTATTTTCTAGAGCTTCCACACTTGCAGCTACGCCAAATTGCGAATAGCGATCCATTCGTGAATATTCTTTACGACTCATCGTATCTTTTGGATTGAAGTCTTTCACTTGTGCCGCAACTTTTACGTCGGAGTCAAAGTCTTCATCGAAGATTTCTAATGGCGCAATCCCTGATTGATTCGCTTTAATCGTGTTCCAAAATGTTTCTACATCATTACCGATAGGGGAAATGGTCCCTATTCCTGTTATAACTACTCGTTGCATAATTTCCTCCTTTGAATTCAGCCAACGAAAATGGAGCTTACATGTTTAAGCCGCCGTTGACTTCTAGGACTTGACCGGTCATATAACGGTTGGCGATTAAGAATTCGACTGTTTTTGCGATTTCGTCGACTTGTCCAAATCGTTTTAATGGAATTTGATCCATCATCGCGTCTTTGATTTTGTCGCTGAGAACTTCGGTCATTTCCGTTTCGATATACCCTGGGGCAATGGCGTTGACCGTAATTTTTCGACTGGCTAATTCACGTGCCAAGGCTTTGGTTAAGCCAATAATTCCTGCTTTACTTGCCGCATAATTGGTTTGACCTGCATTCCCCATAACACCGACGACACTCGACATATTAATAATGGTACCTGCGCGTTTTTTCAACATCGGCTGGGTGACGTGGCGACACATATTAAAGGTCCCTTTTAAATTCGTCGCAAGTACGGCATCATAATCTTCTTCCTTCATGCGCATAATTAACCCATCGCGCGTAATGCCGGCATTATTGATTAAGACATCAATTTGCCCGAATCTTTCGATCACTTCATCGACAATCGCTTTCGCACCATCAAAGTCACTCACATCACCGGTTACCTGAGCAACAGGTACGGGAGCGTCTTTGAATTCCACCAAAACGTCTTCTTTAATTTCACTTCGTCCATTCAAAATGACTTGGTAACCAGCTTTTGCTAAATGTTTCGCAATTTCTAGACCAATTCCTCTTGAACTTCCAGTAATTAATGCTACTTCTGTCACGGATTAACCTCCTATAAAGTCTTCGATTTTTTCGATATCTGCCACGGAATCAATGACCAAAGTTGCTGGCGCATTGGCTTCACGTTTCAATAAATTCGCTAATGTCTTACCTGGTCCAATTTGAATGATTTTTGTGACCCCATTGTCCACGAAAAAATCAATCGTTTCTTGCCAACGGACCGGTTCCACTAAATGACGAACCAGCAAATCTTTGACCTTTTCTGGCGTATGCGTCGCTAAAGTCGTGTTACTAATGACTGGCACAGAACCTGTTTGGAATTGAACTTCCGCTAAGGCTTCCACAAAAGGTTCTTGAACTTCCGCCATATAGGGTGTGTGGAATGGACCTTCCACTTTTAAGGGCATCATTTTTTTAAATCCTTCTTCGCGGGCAAGTGCCTTAAAGGCATCAACTCCGGCTGTTGTGCCGGCAATCGTGACTTGTGTCGATGAATTTAAATTCGCTAAGTAGACTTGCGTTTCTTCTTGATTCACTTCCTCCAACAAGCGCTTAATTTCCGTTAAAGGCATTTTCAAGACGGCTTCCATCACAACATCAGAAGTTTCACGAAGGGATTCGCAATGAATTGTCATCAAGGCACCCCGCGTTTTAATCAGACGAAAACCTTCTGCTTGGTCTAACATGCCGCTGGCTATTAGTGCTGAATATTCGCCTAAACTTAAGCCAGCCATATAGGAAACGGCTGGCAGTTGATGTTTTATGCTGTCAAAAATGGCTAAACTTGTTGCGGTAATCGCGACTTGGGCATAGCGCGTTTGTTGAAGAGTGTCCAAGTCTTTGGTTATCCATTGACGAACGGGGTATTCGGTTATTTCTTCTGCAAGTTTATAGACCGCTGCTGCTTCTGCGAAAGTTTGCGCAAAATCTTGCCCCATTCCTTCGTAGTGCGCCCCTTGTCCATTAAATATAATCGCTAAAGACATGTTTTCTCCTTCTTATTCAAAGTAACGGCTGCGGTCTTGGTAGACACGCTTCGCTTCATCCACGTAATCCAAAATAATTTCTTCGACGGTGCCTTCTGAATTAATTAACCCAGCAATTTGACCGGCCATCATGGAACCTGATTTCGTGTCACCTTCGACAACAGCACGGTATAATGCGCCTGCTCCCAAACGTTCCAACTCCGAAAAGTCAGGTGTTTCGTCACTTGTGATGGATTTTTGAACGGCTAAATATTCTTTGGTTAATTGGTTTTTCAAGACTCGAACAGGATGCCCAGTAATTTCACCCGTTACTACGGTCGAAATATCTTTGGCTCCTAGAATTTGGTCTTTGAAATTTTGATGGGCGTTGGATTCTTTCGCGACGACAAATCGAGTTCCGACTTGAATCCCTGCTGCACCAAGCATTAAGCCCGCTGCTAAGGATCGGCCATCCCCAAATCCACCTGCGGCAACGACGGGAATATCCACGGCATCCACCACTTGAGGCAATAGCGCCAAGGTCGTCAACCGACCAATGTGTCCGCCGGCTTCCATTCCTTCAACGATAATCGCATCCGCACCCATTCGTTCCATTCGTTTGGCAACGGCGACAGAAGCAACGACGGGAATGACTTTAATGCCTGCATTTTTGAAACGCTCCATATACTTGCTTGGATTTCCGGCACCGGTGGTAATAATTTTGACTCCGGATTCCTCAATTAAATAATCGACAACGTCATCCACATGCTGACTTAAAAACATCGCATTGACTGCGAAAGGTTTGTCTGTCTTTTGTTTCATCGTTTCTACTTTTTCGCGAACCATGTCCACTGGATCATGACCCGTCCCTACAACACCCAAGCCACCCGCATTGGAAACGGCACTGGCTAAATCGGCATCTGCGACCCAAGCCATAGCCCCTTGGATAATCGGGTATTCTATATTTAATAATTCAGTAATTGGCGTTTTCATGCATGACTTCCTTTACCATTCGTATGGAATACGAATTTAGTTTTGAGCTTTTTCGATATGTGCAACTAATTGGTCCACTGTTTGAACATTTTCGTCTGTTTCGATAACGATGTCTAATTCGTCTTCGATTTCACTTAATACTTGGAAAATATCTAAACTATCTGCGTCTAAATCTTCCATAAAGTTTGTGTCTCCAGTAATTTTAGCTGCGTCCACGTCTAATTGATCTGCAATAATTTCGATAACTTTTTCTTTCATTTTGTTTGTCCTCCAAATTTGTTTTTTGTTTTTTATAGTTGTACACTGATTTGTCCCCAAGCCAACCCAGCACCATAGCCAACCAGCACAATTTTTTGACTACCGTCTAAATGAATCTGGCCCTTTTTCACTAATTCGTCTAGGAGAATGGGGATGCTTCCAGCCGAAGTGTTCGCGACATTGGCGATATTCGCTGGAATGTGATCGAGACTTACCTTTAATTTCTTAGCAATAATCTCTAAAAAGCGATAGTTGGCTTGATGACTAATTAAATAATCAAAGGAACCAACTTCCCTTTGGATGAATTCCGCTAAAGACGGAATCACTTGGCGCAAGACAAAGTTAAACACTTCCCGCCCGTTCATCGACATGTAATTCTTCGTCGAATCTTCTGCTGGGACGTGAATGGAATTTTCCGGATCGGGTAAACTAACAAGTTCACTTTTGAAACCAGTTAAGCCTTCTCCGTCATTTTCGATTAAGAGTGCACCTGCACCATCACCAAATAAAATCGATGTTCCGCGGTCGTCAAAGTTAAGAATATTGCTCATTTTTTCAGCACCGATAACAAGTGTATAACCACTTGTTTGATCCTTGCTTAATTTTTCAGCGATTTCTAACGCCATCACAAAGCCTGAACACGCGCCATTTACATCGAAAGCAAATGCTTTTTCGATGCCTAAAGCTCGTTGGACTTGACTTGCGACAGACGGAGTAGGTGTCCTCGATGACATCGTCGCTACAACAATCAACTGAATGTCTTGAATGATTTCAGGAGAGATTCGCTCGAAAACATCTTTTGCTGCTTTCGTCGCGAGATCACTAACAGTCTCATCTTCACGGGCAAAATAGCGTTGCTTAATTCCGGTGCGTTGTGTAATCCACTCGTCACTAGAATCAATTCCCGTTTGTGCGATCAGATCGTTATTGGTTAGTACTTGTTGTGGCAAGTATGAACCTGTAGCAATAATTTTGCTCATTGACTTCTTCCTTCTTTACCGTATTGAGTCGTCCGTCTACACGTGGTAGAATGGAACAGCCTCTTCGATGAACATTTCTGTTTATTTGTTTATTCGAATGAACAGATTGTCATTTTTGTTCATTCAATATCCTTGATTCTATCTGAACTGCATTTTAATGTCAAGATTATTCAAAGCGAGACTGCCAATAATATCGTTTTCTTGAGAGATATTTTACTGGGGATTATTTGAGTAAAAGCTAGACCACATAAGCTTTACAAGAGATTTTTAAAGAATAGTTGAGGACGCCGAATAAGTTTCGGTGTTTTTTTATTTGAGGAACATTTTTGCTTCCGGCAAAAATGAACGACCTTAAAGACCGAAGTCAGTAGAATCAATGTATTTTATAGTCAATTTTTATTAGAATGCACGTACAAGATCTTTAAGAAGGAAGAAATTGGCACGCCAATTTCGACCGAATGGGGTTTGTGTTTGTTTTTGGGCTGGTGAAATGAGGTTGTTAGAGGCTTTCGTTAAGATATTGGTGCTACCCTAACAAGTTGGGCAGAAAATGAGGGCGACTTGTAAAGATACAGCTCCTACCTTGACAAGTTGAGGCGAAATCGAAGGCGACTTGTAAAGATACAGCTGAATCCTCACTTAAAAAGTAAATTTCTTAGATT
>CAZTEC010000004.1:0-2574 GCA_964612765.1 uncultured Carnobacteriaceae bacterium | reverse complement strand
GGCGACTTGTAAAGATACAGCTGAATCCTCACTTAAAAAGTAAATTTCTTAGATTTGAGTGAAGATTCGCAGGTCATCTTAACTGAAAGCTCAAATTTTACGCGTTTCAGTGAAGATTCGACGCCAAAACACAAAAACAGCCTGTGGATTTGTAGTAAAGAAATCCATTGGCTGTTTTTACTCTATTTATTTGACTTGGTCTATAATATTCGTCAGCATTTGTGACAGGATTGAGGCGTCGCTACTAAAGGTCACAGAATCGACGCCGAGATCGTAATTTTTCTGGATGCTTGCGACTTTATCGGTATAGATAATCGAAAATTTGCCTTCTGCTTGACAGGCTGCAACGATACGTTTGACGGCGGCGATGATTTCTGGACTTTCGGTTTGTCCAGGGATACCGAGCGAAACGGATAAATCGTATGGGCCAATAAAAATGCCGTCGACGCCATCGATTTTGACAATTTCTTCGATATTTTCCAGCGATTCTTTTGTTTCGCATTGTGGAATGATAAGCGACTCTTCGTTGTGAATGCGGAATAATTCATCGATTCCATTTTTCGTGTAGTCGGCTGTTAAAAATGTGTTCCCACTTGTCGCTCCAAAACCGCGTTCACCAATCGGATAATATTTTCCATATTCGACGACACGTTTAATTTCATCCACTTCATGCAAGTGTGGAATCACCAGGCCCATGGCCCCAATGTCTAACATTTTGAGGATCGAATTGCGCGAGTGATCCTTTACCCGAACAAGGGGCGTGGTGCCGGATAACTTCGAGGCGCGGACATATTCTTGGGCTTCTTGCACATCGTACGGGCCGTGTTCTGTGTCAATCAGAACATAATCGAAACCCGCGTAACCAATGATCTCCGCGATGGACGCATCCCCCAAAACTTGAAAGGTTCCGATCGTATTTTCGCCATTGGCTATTTTTTCTTTTAGCTTATTTTTCATGTAGTCACCTTCTTTTTTATATGAATATAGACAAAAAGAGGAGAAGGTTCGACTTCTCCTCTCCATTTGTTCTTACGTGAGGACTAATTATCGGATGGAGGGAGTAATTAGTCTTCTTGAATGAAGTTTTTAACTAGTGTTGCGAATTCGTTCGATTTTTCAATTTGTACCCAGTGGCCGCAACCTGCGAATACATGGAGGTCTGCGTCAGGTAACAATTTGACTAAGCGCATTGAGTTATTAAGAGGAACGACTCTATCGTCACGTCCGTGAACTAATAACGTTTTGTGTTCGATCTCTTTGAATTTCTCATCTGGGAATGTCAAATCATCCATTGATGATTGGCGCGGATGAGGGAACATTGAGCTGAATGCTTCGTGGAAGCCTGGCTCTAAACTTGCTTCATAACGTGTTTTTGTTAATTCAGGACTTGCGAATTCTTTGTTGTAAGTGAACAAGTCGATCAATTCGCCCATATGTTCTTCTGTTCCTTTGTAGCCCCAAACTTGGTCTAAACCGTAAGGAAGATCGTCCTCAACACCCATGGCACCCATCGTAATAATTTTCTCTACTTTTTCAGGCGCTCTTAATGCCACTGAGAAAGCCAATGATCCACCAAATGAGTTTCCGACTAAGATGACTTTTTCTTCACCAATCGCATCAATGAAGTCCAAGATTTGAGCCGTCCATAAGTCAATCCCATAGTCAACTTCTTCACCTGTTGGTTTATCTGAATAACCAAAACCAACCATGTCCATTGCGTAAGCGTGAACCGTATCTGCAACTAATGGTAAAATTAGGCGCCAGTTTGCATAAGCTGAAACTCCTGGTCCTGATCCGTGAATAAATAGTAACGGCGTACCTGTATGGTCTTCACCAACTTCTAAATAGTTCGTCGTGAAATTACCTGTCTGAATACTTTTTCCAATTTCTGGTCTGCTCATTAAAAATCCTCCTTATAAATTTTCCCTGTACTGTTCAACAACACTATTATATAGAAGAAACAGTTTTCATTCTCCCCGAAATTTCATATAACGGGATATTTCGTCAGTTATTCTAATAATAGCGGTTAATTGTTTCATTATATGGGATTGATTAATTATGTCTCCTTCTCCAAAGCCTCTACATCACGATTTCGCTGGTGTCTTGACGGAAAACACCAGCGAGCTCGTAATTTTTATCTCATTTTGGAGAATTAAGATAACTTATTTAGGGTCGTGCACATATTAAGCGTTATGCTTCAATCGAGAAGTTTTTCACGCGATACATTTCTTTCGCATTTTTCTCACTAACGTCAATCAATTGATCAGACTCTGCAAGAGAGTTCTTGATTGGGTTGAAGTAGCAGTTTAACTCTTCTGTTTCATCTTCAATTCTTGGTGTACCATAACGGAAGTAAGTTTCAGGTAATTCGCCACCATACCAGATGATTGCTGTTTCTGTATCTTCTTCACCCCAGATAACTGGCTCCCAGTCTGGATCGAAGATTAGGTAACCTGAGTCACCGAATAATTCGATACGGTTTCCGCCTGGCTCAATAATATACATACATTGTGCTTGAGAAACACCGTGTTTTAGAGGTCCAGCTTCTAATGCAACGCCATATTCCATACATGC
>CAZTEC010000003.1:5155-63358 GCA_964612765.1 uncultured Carnobacteriaceae bacterium | reverse complement strand
CACATTTATCTTTTTTTCATTTGGTCAAGACTTGGGAACTAGACACGAACCGCTCCAACTCCGTTCTGGTTTAGAACTTGAAAATCAATAATCTGACAAAGTGAGCACAAAAATTAACTCAACTTCTATAGATTATTAATTTTTTGTCATAATAACTGAGCTATCCTACCTAGTTTTGTAAAAAAATTAAAAACTGGGTAGTATAGCGCCGTTACCCTACTCAGTTTTACAAATTCAGTCCCCAACTTGGTAGGATAAAAGTAGTTCTTCTTTTTAAAATGAACTTTTTTGCTTCAGGCAAAAATGGACGACCTTGGAAAGATCAAAAGGAAATTTCGCGTTCGCAAAATTCTCTGTTTGTAGGAATTGGTCATTTTTCAGGAAAAACCGATAAAATGAGGGAAATTTGAAGAAATTTGCACTTTTTAAAAATAGTTTCGCGGAAATCGAGATTTTTCGCATATATATATAGTGTGGGGTAAATTGAAAAAATCATTGCCCTAAAAAATATATAGGAGGAATCGTATGAATCGATTGACAGTAGTGGGAAGAATTGTTCGAGATGTGGAAATTAGGGAAGTGGGAGATGGTCGAGTGGTTATGAATAATACAATAGCCGTTCCGCGGAATTTTAAGACAGAAAATGGGCCGGAAGCGGATTTTATAAACTTTGTGGCTTGGGGAAAACGAGCAGAATTAATCGAAGAGTATACAAATAAAGGAGACTTAATTGGCTTAGACGGTAGATTTCAATCAAGAAATTATGAGAATGAAGACAAACAAAAGATTTATGTTGTTGAAATGGTTGTCGAGACGGTTCATTTTTTACAACCTAGAAGAAGAGCGGCTCGAGTGAGAAAGAAACAAGAAAGTGAAGAAAAGATAGACGAAAGTACATTTGAACATATTAAGGAATTGTCCGATGAAGAGAAAGCAACGGTCACTGAAAAAGTTAGTCAGTAACAATTAATTCAAGTTGTACTTGAGAAAAAATGCTGTCCTGAAAGAATATGGGGCAGTATTTTTATTTAAAAAGCGCAAAAAAAATCAAAATAGGATAGATTATCGTATGTTTATCAAGAATTGATAATGAAATCTTCACATTTGCTCGGTATAATTGGTAGAGAGATAAAATTAAAGTAATGAGGGATAGTTATGCATATTCTTATGATAGAAGATAATGAATCAGTTTCCGAAATGCTGGAAATGTTTTTTGATAAAGAGGGCTGGGAACTTACCGCAATCCATGATGGGTTAGAAGGCTTTAACGAGTATAATGAACATGCGGATCAATATGACTTTTTAATTTTAGACATTATGTTGCCGACAATGGATGGGATTACAATTTGTAAAGAAGTTAGAAAATTTGATAAACAAGTTCCAATCTTGATGTTGACGGCGAAAAATTCTGAAAGTGATGAAGTCATCGGTCTAGAAATTGGTGCGGATGATTATGTGACGAAGCCGTTTAGTCCGTTAACCTTAGTAGCTCGAGTGAAGTCTACTGCTCGAAGAATGAACACATTGATTAATGGCAATGAGTCTGAATATGATTTAGAAACGGATAAATTAAAAATTAATAAAACGACGCGTGAAATTATATTGTATGGTCAACCGTTAGATGATTTGACGCCTAAAGAATTTGATTTATTGTACACGATGGCAAAAAGTCCACGAAGAGTCTTCTCCAGAGAACAATTATTGCAACTTGTATGGGATTATGAATATTTCGGAGATGAGCGAACAGTGGATGCGCACATTAAAAAACTCAGACAAAAATTATTGAAAAATGGCCCACAAATAATTCAAACGGTTTGGGGTGTAGGGTACAAATTTGATGATACGGGTGAGTTTGAATGAAAATGAGGTTTCCGTATTTTTACCAACTGATGACGGTATTTCTACTAATTATTTTGACGTTGATGGCGATCACATCGGGAGCAATTTTTCACTTTGGGCGTCAGCAAATTGTGAGTGATGTGGAAGAAACTTTCTTGAATTATGTGACGTTAATCGAAGAAACGAGATACGACGAGCGTCAGTTAGAAATATACCATTCGATTCTTCGAAACCAAGATATTGAGTACGGGATTTATACGGAAAATGGTGTGCTGGCATTTCCTAATCGATCAGAACAAATTCAAGTGGAATTGACAGACGAAGAACATGGACTACTTGCATCTGGCGAAATGCTTTTGCTGCGGACAGAAGGAAATAATCTACGAAATAGCAATAAAAAATTGGCGACGATTTATGTTCCGATTTTTTCGAATCAAAATGAATACCGAGGATTTATCGGAATTGGTCGGCCAGTAAGTTATATCGAGGAGAATATTAATGAATTAAGGAATACTGTATTTCATGCTTTCTTCTATGCAACGATTGCTACAGTGATTATGAGTGTGTTATTTTCATATTTTCTAGTTAAACGTGTGAATCGTTTGAGTAAGGCGACTCAACGAGTGGCAAGTGGCGATTATGATATTTATATAGATCATAGTAATCGAGATGAGATTGACCGATTATCTGCTGACTTTAATGTGATGACAAAATCTTTAAGTGAATGGCGGAAAGAAGTGCGTCATTTGGAAGAGCGGCGAAAAACATTTATGCAAGATGTGGCTCATGAGATGCGAACGCCTTTGACGACAATTAATGGCTTGTTGGAAGGGTTAGAATATAATGTGTTTGATGAAGAACAGGAAATGCGAAGTATAAAACTCATGAGCAAAGAGACGAAGCGTTTAATTCGCTTAGTGAATGAGAATTTAGATTATGAAAATATTCAGTCCAATCGTATTATTTTGCATAAACAATCTTTCCCATTAGATGAAGTAGTTACTGAAATTAGTGAACAACTGGCGACAATCGCGAAAGATTCGAATAACGAAATTGTAGTTGAGGAAACCTCGAATGACATTTATGTCTATGCAGATTTTGATCGTTTCAAACAAATTATTGTGAACCTTGTAAAAAATGCGTTGCAGTTTACGACGAATGGAACAGTCACAATCACAGCCAAAGAATCAAAAACACATACAGAAATTATGGTGGAAGATAATGGAATAGGCATGAATGAGGAACAGTTGACAAATATTTGGGATCGTTATTATAAAGCAGATCCTTCCCGCAAGAATACGAAACATGGTGAATCGGGATTAGGATTGCCGATTGTCAAGCAGCTAATGGAATTGCATGATGGTGAAGTTACCGTGGAAAGCGAGCTCGATGTAGGCACTAAAATTTTATTGCGTTTCCCTCGATTAAAACAATTAAACGAAAAAAAATAAATGATAAAATCTCCTATTGTAATCGTTACATTTATGAACTAGGTCTATAGACTGATTATCCATGTAAAGATTGCGTTAATTGTTAATTTATTGTAAAATTAACGTTAGCTAAAGTTAGACATTGTAAATTGCAATGCAACCTTTGGCAGGAGGTTTTTTTATAATGGATAAAATAAAAAATAAAATATTAAATACAAATAAGATGAGCCTTTTTATACTGGCCATTCTTTTATTCTGGGCAAAAACACTAATCGCCTATTATACAGAATTTGAATTGGGCGTAACTGGTGCGATGCAAACGTTGATCTTATGGATTAACCCATTTGCGACGAGCTCAATTATTCTTTCGTTGTCGTTATATTTTAAAGACCGAAAGAAATCAGGTTACACCATGTTGATTCTCTATTTCCTGTTGAGTGTCTTGTTGTATGCGAACATTTTATACTATCGAGAATTTGCTGACTTTATGACATTATCAACCATCGTTGGAAATATTGGGTTAGAGAGCGGATCGAATATTAGTTTTGGTCTGATTGCTTCATTTTTTGTGATGTTAAGAATTTGGGATATCTTCTATTGGATAGACTTTATTTTTCTGGCATGGGTAATTATTTCGCGCATTCGTCAACATAACGTTCAAACGCCAGTTAAGCAAACGCCATTTTATAAACGGTATGCCGTGGCAACAACGCTCGTGGGAATTGCTGCATTATTTGGAAATTTGATGTTAGCTGAAACGGATCGACCACAATTATTGACTCGAACGTTTGACCGAAATTATATTGTTAAGTATTTAGGCATTAATTTCTATACAGGATACGATGCAACACTTACCATTCGCAACAATCGCATTCGTGCGCAAGCGGATGAAGGGGATTTAACGGAAGTATATAATTATGCGCAAAATAATTATGCTGTTTCAAATGAGGAATACTTTGGTTTAGCTGAAGGTCGAAATGTGATTGCCTTAGTTGTAGAAAGTACGCAACAGTTTGTAATTGACTATCATCTAGAAGATGAAGAAGGAAACTTACACGAAGTGACTCCTTTTATGAATAGTATTTATCATGATGATTCAACCATTCGATTTAATAATTTCTTCCACCAAACGGGTCAAGGAAAATCATCGGATGCAGAAGTGCTTGCAGAGAATTCTTTGTTTGGTTTGCCAGAAGGTAGTGCATTCCAAACGCTAGGCTCGGATAATGTCTTCCATGCTGCGCCAAAAATTTTGGGTGAAGAAGAAGGGTACACAACAGCCGCGTTCCACGGAAATACAGGAACATTTTGGAACCGAACAGGCACGTATCAAAACTTTGGGTATGATTATTTCTTTGACTCAAATTATTATGATATGTCTTCTGACCGTACGCTTGATTATGGTTTGAAAGATAAATTATTCTTTAGAGACTCAACGGAATATATTGAACAGTTACCACAACCGTTCTATTCAAAATTTATTACATTAACGAATCATTTCCCATATCCTTTAGAAGAGGAAAACGCAAGTATTCCTAAGGCAAATACGGATGATGATACGGTAAACTCTTATTTCCAAACGGTGAGATATACCGATGAGGCAGTAGAAGAATTCTTCAACTGGTTGAAAGCTACGGGCTTATATGAAAATTCGATGATCGTGATTTACGGCGATCATTACGGCACGTCAAATATGAGAAACCCACATTTAGGTGAATTACTTGGCTATGACAGCGAAGAGTGGGGTGAATTTGAGAATACAGAAATGCAACGTGTACCTCTCATGTTCCATATTCCTGGATATGAAGGTGGCGAAACCGTTGAAACTTACGGCGGTCAAGTGGATTTCTTACCGACAATGCTTCACTTGTTAGGTGTAGACACTAGTTCTTATCTCTTTATGGGACAAGATTTACTCTCTCCTGAAAATGAGCAAATCGTTCCTTTAAGAAATGGGAATGTACTGACACCAAGTCACTATTACATCGGTTCAAATATTTATGATACGGCAACGGGTGAGAATATTGTAGAGACCTTGTCGGAAGAAGAACTTGAAGTGTTGAACGAGCCGGCTACTCAAGGCCGATTAAAATTAACGAATTCAGATAATTTATTATCGTTAGACTTACTTCGTTTCTACCAACCGATTACTTTAAAAGATTGGCAACTGAATGATTATCAGTATAAAGATCAGATGCAAAATCTAGCCAATCATCCGAAATCAGAGACGAGCTTGGAAAACCAATTAGGCGTTGAGACGACGATTGATTTGTATGAAACAAATGCGCCGGAGTTAGAAGAAAATCAACTTTCTGAAGATGATGAAACTGAATCAAATGTAGCACCAACAGAAAATTCGAATATCATGTTGGAAGAATAAAAAGAAAGGCTCTATAGTCGACAAGAAATTGTCGATTATAGAGCTTTTTAATTTAAGTGAACAATATTTACGATTTAGTTTTGATTTTTAATTATACCGATTCCCAACAAAACGTAGCGAAAAAATAATCAGGATGGTGCCTATTACAGCTATCACCGCGTAACCCAAATCTAAAACTAACATTGCAAAAATTAACACTAAGTGTAAGCCGGCAATGATATTTAATAATAACACGACTAGGCTAAACAAATGTTTTTGTTTTACTTGCTTACGTGCCGTAAATAATGCGTGAATCAAACAAAGTGCACTGAGTAAAATCGTGGTCCAACGCACGACGTTCCCGCCAACTTCGAAAGGAATAGCATAAAATAATACACTAAAAAATAATGAAGCACCAAAACTAAGCAATAATTTATTTTTCATGTTTAAACACCCAATCCATCTGCCATTCTTTTGCGCTTCGATCCATTAATTGCATGACTCGTTTGGTTGTTGTCATTTCAGAATGGTCAACATCCGTTAGAATCATTTGAGATAAATTTTCGGCTTCGTAGCTTAGAGCTTTTTCAGTTTCTCCAGCTGTAACGATTTCCGTTTGTCCATCTGGATAAGTAATTATCGCTTCGTCAGCTCGTGGATAATTATTAAAAGTAATAAAGGCATTCTCACAAACGACGACACCTTGTTTGGGTAATTTTCCCCTGAAAGATAACGTCACACTTCCCATTGTTCCTTCGTCTGTCGTGAAAGAAATGGTGCTCATTTCATCGACGCCTGTTTCAAATTTTTGAACTAAGGTGGTGTAATCTGTAGGGTCTGCTTCTAAAAAATATTGAACAAAAGACAAAGCATACACGCCAATATCATACAAGGCACCGCCGCCTAAGTCAGGATTAAAGAATCGATTGGTTGGATCAGCTTCTTTCAAGCTACCAAAATAGGCGGTAGCCATTTTGAGTGGACCGAATTCGCTGGTTTCTATGCGTTCTTTTATTTTTCGGTAAATCGGCATATGGTAAATTGTCATTGCCTCAGCAACAATTAACTTTTTCTCTTCGGCCAAAGTCAGTATATCTTCTAATTCTTTTTGAGTTAGGGTGATTGCTTTTTCGCAAAGCACATGTTTATTTGCGTTTAAAATGTCATTCATGTGGGTAGCATGATAACTATTTGGGGTCGCTAAATAGATGATGTCAATTTCTTCGTCGGCTAGTAATTCTTGATAACTGCCATAAGCTTTTTCTATTTGATAGCGTTCGGCAAATTTTTTTGCTTTATCGATGGATCGAGAACCGACGGCGACAATTTCAGCAACTTCTGTTTGAAACGCAGCAGCAAATTCATTCGCTATGTCACCCAAGCCAAGGATGCCCCATTTTACATTTTTTGTCATGGTTTCTTCACTCTCCCTTTAAGTCTCTTTCAAATAGTTTACCAAAAATTTGAACAAAGGAAAAAGAATCAACAAATGCAAACGAATGTTTACATAAACATTTATAATTTCAGTATAATATGTTAGAATAGGCGTTGCGGAACCGTTCTTGGAGGGATAAAATGAGAAAATTACATGTATATTTAGCAACGATTTTATTATTAGCTGGCTGTTCGGTATCTGAGGATGGTGCAGCAGATGGAACAACCGATCAACCAGAAGTTTCAGAGCCATCACAGGTTGAAAAACCAGAAGATTCAAATTCAGATCCGAAGACAGATTCACAGACAGACTCAACAGAAGAAGCGATAGAAGAATTGAGTCCTGAAGAAGAATTGGCTTTACAACTTCCGGCTTCAGCTTCGCTAACGGATTGGAATTTAATTTTAGTGAATCCTTGGGAACCTTTACCAGAAGGATATCATCCAGAATTAATCGCTGTTCAAAATGACCAACAAATTGATCATCGTGTAGAAGAAGCTTGGGATGCCATGTATCAAGATGCCTTAGCAGCAGGACACAACTTATTTTTCGCTTCTGGTTATCGTTCTTATGAACGACAAGAGAATAATTTTAACCGGACGATGCAAGGACATATGGATGAAGGGTTATCTGAAGAAGAGGCCCGCGAAAAAGCGAAGGAATATTTAACGGAGCCTGGTCATAGTGAACATCATACAGGTTTGGCATTAGATATTGTGGATGAGGAATGGATTGTGGCTGGGAATGGTTTAGATCCTGAGTACGACACGCAAGCTTCACAACATTGGTTAGTTGAAAATATGGGAGATTATGGGTTCATCCTTCGTTATCCTAAAGGGAAAGAAGAACTCACAGGTATCCTATATGAATCTTGGCATTTTCGTTATGTCGGCGTAGAGAATGCACAATTTATGATTGAGCATCAACTTGTTTTAGAAGAATATCTAGAATTATTCACACTTAGAGATCAACTATCGACAGAATAATATACGTCAATTAAAGAAGTGAGAAAATATGCAACAGAAATTTCGAAAATTGAAATTAAGAACGAGAAAAAAGATGAAGAAACTCCATCATTTTTTCCGTGTGCTCGTCAAGATGACGATCATTGTGGTGGGAATATTTTTTGTTGTTTTATTTTCAATGACAAAGCCAACGAGAATCATTGACCAATTATTTTCTAGCACGGTGGCATTCGATACGAGTGAATACCAATTAAGTGAAGAAGAATTTATTGCGATGGTCACACCGGTTGCGAAGGAAGTTGAACGGACGCATCAGGTTCGACCGAGTGTGTTAATTGCTCAGGCTGCGCTTGAATCCAATTGGGGTAACAGCACTTTGTCCAAAGAATCGAACAATTACTTTGGTATGAAAGATGCGAATGGCGAAAAATACACAACAAACGAATATACAGATGCCGGATGGGAAACGATCCGCGCGAACTTTAAGGTGTATCCTTCATTAAAAGCTTCCATCGAGGACTATGCCCAATTGTTAAATGAGGGTACTTCTTGGAATCCAGTATTGTATCACGGCGTGTTAGAAGCGGAAAATTATCGAGATGCAGCATATGCCGTTTCAAACGCGGGGTATGCAACGGATCCAAATTATGCTGAAAAATTGATTGGTATTATCGAAAAATATGAATTATATGAAATGGATAGAGAGCATCAACAGATTTTAGAAAAGGTGAAGAGAAATGAATAAGAATTTCAATCATCAGAAAACCATCGGAGTAATCGGCGCAAATCCGGATGCGCAGGCTTTTGTGTTAGCGGCAAATCGTTTGGGATTTACGACCATCCAACTGTTTTCATCCGATGAAGAAAAAGAACTTTGGTCAGGTGCAGATAAAAAACTGACAGGCCATTTTGATGACGATACGATTCGGCAGGAATTCTTAATGCAAAGTGATTTGTTGGTTTATTATGATTATTCTTTAACATCAAGGCAAATCGATGAGGCTAGAAAATCGGCTTTCGTTCCACAAAAAGATGATTTATTGTCGATTGCGAGAGACCGAGTCTTACAACATGCATTTAAAGAATCATTGAGTATTAATATTGCACCTTACTCAACCATTGTAAATAAAGAAAATATTAAAGAGGCTTTGCGCAGTATCGGTTATCCAGCTGTTCTTAAAACGAATTTAATCGAAGCGGATGAGGGTCGTGCTTATTTTATTTATGAGGAAAATGATATTGAAGAGGCAGGTGCGCTTTTAAAATATGGGACATGTGTGTTAGAATCTTGGATCACACCTGAAAGTGAGTACGCACTTACTTTAGTGAAAACTTCTTCAGGCTTTATTCAAAATTATTCTGTGGTTCAAAAATCCTATCGAAAAGATCGTTTAAGTTCGTTGCAAGCAAATGTCGACATCGATCCTGAATTACAAGAAGAGATGGTTCGAGTCGGGAAATTAATTGCAAAAAATATTGATTTTCAAGGAGTTATGACTGTGAACTTTACGGTTTCTCCAGCACAAGCATTATATACAGGAGATATTTATCCGTTTCCGAATTTGTATGCTCGTTTTACGGAAAGTCACTTAACGATGTCAGCGAATGAATTGCATTTAAGGGCGGTAAGTGCACTACCCATTCCAGAAACAGTAAAATCAGAAGCGACTTATTTATTTGTACCATTATATGCACATCAAATTGATCTCGTAAATGACTTAATTCTTGTTCGACCAGATTGGCATTTTACACTTTATCCGATCACAAAAAGTGAACGAACTTTGGATGACGAAGTGATTGGGCACTTAATTATACAGACGGAAGATTTTAAAAAGACAACCGAAATTTTAAGAGAGTATAATCTATAGATTACTAAAGGAAGCAATACAATCAATGATACAGGGGAGAAATCATTGGATGACAAATAAAAAATTAGATCAAAAAGCATATGAACATGTAGTCAAATTAATCCAAAATGGACAGTTACTTGAGCGCGAGCATATCACCGAGCAAATGATTGCGGACAGTTTAGATATTAGTCGGACACCGGTGCGAAAAGCATTTGACCGATTAGTCTGCGATAATTATTTAGAGAATATTGAAAATGTCGGTGTGCGCGTAAAAAAACAAGAACTCGATGCGAAAGGTATTACGGATCGAGTGGATTATGTGGAGAGATTAATCAACCACTACTTGTTCGACTTAGAAAAAAATGAAAAGCAACTTCAGTCCGATGTTTTGGGGAAACATCTAAACGAAATGGCAGATAGTATACATTTAGAAGATGATGCGTTTGAATATAGTGAAATGGATTATTGGTATATTCTCGTATCGGCAAATGATAATCTTTATATGATTGAAAGTATTCTAAAAGCAATTCGTACGGTTTTATTTGATGATGGACCGTGGCTTACTATTCAGCATCAAAGCCGTGAAATGAAACAGAGCCATTTCTCTGAATTAACTAACCATTTAGTTGAGATGGACTATCCAAATGCACGGAGAGAAATTCGAATATTATTTAACAAGTTAAAGTTAAATGTGATCGAACATGGAATGACAATTTAGATAAGTAGAAAGTTATGCTGTAAATGTGGAAATCTAAACCGCATGTTGCAAACAAGCATAACTTTTTATTTTGTTATGCTGCTAGGATTTCTTGAACGAAAAACGACCATTTCAACCAAGATAATTAGTAGAATAGGGCGCTATTTTTAGGTATACTAAATAGGCGCTGAATGTGAAATCGAAAGGAATTGTTGCAAGTGAATCACCCGAAAAGTATTACAGACGGATTAAATAAAATGCAAAAAGAAGCAGTCATTACGACGGAAGGTCCGTTGTTAATTATGGCCGGAGCAGGCTCAGGAAAAACGCGAGTCCTTACCCACCGCATTGCTTACTTAATTCAAGAAAAACGAGTCAATCCCTGGAATATTCTAGCGATTACGTTTACCAATAAAGCAGCAAGCGAAATGAAAATACGTGTCAGTGATTTAGTCAAAGAGGGCGGAGACGATGTTTGGGTCTCTACATTCCACTCGATGTGTGTTCGAATTTTACGAAGAGAAATTGACCAGATTGGTTATGATCGCAGCTTTACGATTGCAGGTTCGAGCGAACAGAATACGTTAATGAAACGTGTTTTGAAGAAATTAAATTTAGATACGAAAAATTTTCCACCTCGCTCTATCTTAGGTGAAATCAGTCAAGCGAAGAACGATTTGATGAGTGAAAAAGATTATGAACGCCAAGCTAGTGGTTATCGGCAACGAATTGTTTCCGATTGTTACAACGAATATCAAAAAGAATTACGTCGCTCACAGACATTAGACTTTGATGATTTAATTATGTTGACAGTTCGTTTATTTGAAGAGCATCCGCAGGTATTGTCATTTTATCAAAATAAATTTCAATATATTCATGTTGATGAATACCAAGATACGAACCACGCACAATATCGTCTCGTCCAATTATTAGGCAAGCGATTTAATAATGTTTGTGTGGTGGGGGATGCGGATCAAAGTATTTATGGTTGGCGTGGGGCAGATATGCAAAATATTTTAGATTTTGAAAAAGATTATCCTAACGCAAAATCAATTATGTTGGAGCAGAATTACCGTTCAACGAAAAATATTTTAACTGCAGCGAATACGGTTATTAAAAATAATACAAACCGGAAAGAAAAAAATCTGTGGACGGATAACCATGCCGGTGAAAAAATCACGGTACATTTCGCAAGTAATGAATATGCGGAGACCGAATATGTCGCAGATAAAATTGCGGAATTAAAAAGAGAGGACCCTTCGTTATCTTACGATGATTTTGCGATTCTTTACCGAACGAATGCAATGTCGCGAGTAATGGAAGAAACATTAATCAAACGCCGTTTACCTTTCCAAATTGTGGGTGGGACGGGTTATTATGAACGAAAAGAAATTCTAGATTTAATGGCTTATTTAACATTGATTGTTAATCCGGCCGATAATTTAAGCTTCCGTCGCATTGTCAATGAGCCAAAACGCGGGATTGGAAATGCAACGGTCGACAAATTAGCCGCGATTGCGGAGATGAATGGAACGTCATTATACGAAGCGGCTTTAAATGTGCAGAATACCAATTTGTCGAAACGTGCCGCGAATAATCTGGAAGAATTTGCACTAATGATTCAAGATTTTAGGAAAATGACGGAATTTGTGACGGTTTCGGATTTAGTTGAAAAGGTACTTGAACGCATTGGCTACATTGATCTATTGCGTAAAGAAAATACTTTAGAAGCTGAAACGCGTATCGAAAACTTAGAGGAATTCTTTTCGATCACTCAGAATTTTGACAACCAAGAAACGGATGACCATTCGCTACTGGCTTTCTTAACGGATTTATCTTTAATTGCACCAACGGATGAAATTGAAGAAGAAAGTACAGAAATTACGTTGATGACTCTGCACTCGGCGAAAGGGTTAGAGTTTCCTATTGTCTTTATTATTGGAGTGGAGAAAAATATTTTCCCATTGATTCGTCAAGATAGTAATGAAGATGATATGGAAGAAGAGCGACGCTTGGCTTATGTAGGGATTACCAGAGCCGAGAAAAAATTGTATCTTTCAAATGCTTCTTCGCGATTACTTTATGGTCGTCGCCAATACAATCCAAATTCTCCCTTCATCGAAGAATTAGATGAATCTGTGATTGAAGTGGATCGTCAAGACGGATTGCCCAGTTATATGACTGGAGATTATTCGGATACCTTTACGAATCGTAAAACGATGTCGTTAACAGATAAGAAAAAATCATTTGCGACGAAAGCAACGGTTACTAGTAAACGAGAAAAATCAGCGGGTGTCGGAGCCGAAAAAGTGGACTGGGTAGTTGGCGATAAGGTAACCCATAAAAAATGGGGGATTGGTACGGTGGTCCAGATAAAAGGCGAGAAAGACGATATGCAATTAGACATCGCTTTTCCAAATGAAGGAATTAAGCATTTGCTGGCATCCTTTGCGCCGATTGAAAAAGTTGCTGACGAATAAATATTGGTTAGAAGTTGAGGAGAGAATATGAGTAACGAAGCAAAATTTCTAGAAGCTCAAAAGAGAGTAAAGACATTAGTTTCTACCTTAAATCAATACAGTCACGAATATTATGTGTTGGATGCGCCAACGATTTCGGATGCGCAATATGATCAGCTGTATCACGAATTAAAACAGTTAGAAGAAATGTTTCCCGAATTAATTAAGCAAGACTCCCCTACACAGAGGGTTGGCGATGCTTTAATCGAAGGTTTTGAGAAAGTAGAGCATTCAAGTCAAATGCTTTCTTTGGATAATTCATTTAGTTTGGAAGAGCTACAAGCCTTCGATCAACGAATCAAAGGGTTAACGACTCAACCGTATTCGTATTTTGTGGAACAAAAAATTGATGGATTGGCGATTGCGATTCGTTATGAAGACGGCGTTCTTGTTCAAGCAGCTACTCGAGGCGATGGGTTAGTCGGTGAAGATGTGACCGCAAATATTCGAGCCATCTCAGCGATTCCGGTCCGTTTAAGAGAAAATGTGACGTGTGAAGTTCGTGGGGAAGTGTACATGCCAAAAGCGAGCTTTGTCCAATTAAATAACGATCGTGAAAATGAAGGGCAAGCAATTTTTGCGAATCCGCGAAATGCAGCAGCAGGTACGTTACGAAATCTTGATCCAAAAATTACGGCTTCAAGAAATCTGAATGCTTTCTTTTATACATTGGTTCAGCCGGAAAATTTTGAGGTAACTACTCAAGAAGAGGCTTTACAGAAAATCAGTTTATGGGGACTGCGCATCAATCCAGACTACAATCGGTTTGAACATATCGAAGAAATCTGGTCAACCATTGAAGACATCGATAGTAAACGCCAAGAATTACCTTACGATATTGATGGCGTCGTCTTAAAAGTGAACGAGTTTGCGATTCAAGAAATGATTGGGATGACTGCGAAAGCACCTCGTTGGGCAACAGCATATAAATTTAAAGCGGAAGAAGCGCAAACCGTTTTAAATGAAATCGAATGGACAGTTGGTCGGACAGGGGTAGTCACACCGACCGCAATTATGGATCCGGTGTTTGTAGCAGGGTCAACGGTTCAGCGAGCTAGTTTGCATAATGTCGATTTAATCAAGGAAAGAGATGTTCGCCTTGGGGACACAGTGGTTATTCATAAAGCAGGCGATATTATTCCCGAGGTTCTCCGTGTCATTCTCGAAGAGCGACCGGAAGATAGTGAGCCCTATCAAATTCCAACGGCTTGTCCGGCTTGCGGAAGTGAGCTGACTCATTTGGAAGATGAGGTGGCATTGCGTTGTATTAATCCAGCTTGTCCGGCTCAGGCATCTGAGCGCGTGATTCATTTTGCTTCGCGTAATGCGATGAATATTGATGGGCTTGGTGAACAAAGAGTCCGACAATTATTTGAAGCAGGACTCATTCAAAATGTTGTCGATTTATATGATCTGACGGTCGATGAGTTGGTGGACTTAGAACGAATGGGTGAAAAATCTTCGCAGAAATTGGTGGATGCGATTGAAGAATCGAAAGAAAATTCTTTGGAGCGCGTCATTTTTGGACTGGGGATTCGTCATGTAGGTTCCAATACCGCAAGATTATTGGTTCAAGCATTTCAGACGATTGATGGGCTGATGGCTGCAGAATATGAAGAAATTGTGCAGATTGATGGAATTGGTACGATTATCGCAGAAAGTGTGGTATCATTCTTTGATAATGAAGAAGCGCAATCGTTGATTCATCAACTGAAAGAGCGTCAATTGAACCTGACTTATTTACAAGCGGAAGAAACAGTGAATGCAGAAGCGTCAAAAGATTTTGCAGGCAAGACGATTGTGTTAACTGGAAAGTTAGAACACTTTAGTCGGAATGACTTGAAGACGCAGCTTGAATTACTTGGCGCGAAAGTGACAGGCAGTGTTTCAAAAAATACGGATTTACTGATTGCAGGCGAGAGTGCCGGTAGTAAATTAACGAAAGCGCAAGAGTTAGAGATTGAAATTTGGGATGAGGCTCAACTAATGAGCCGCTTAAATATGAATTAGGAGACTGAGGCGAAAATGAAAAGAAAGAATTTATCCGCACTCTTTGCGGCAGGGATATTATTGCTAAGCGGATGTACAATGTTTACCGAAGAGCCTTCAGAGACTGAAAATGAAAATCAAGAAAGTACCGAGGAAACACAAAATGGTTCGAATGTTGTCACGATGAATCAGCTGGGGGAAGAATATTATCGGCCAGCGCTTGATGAAGAGGGACGCTATTTAACGAGCCAAAATCGTGGAATTACACTTAATCTAAATTCAGGCATCAATATTAGTTTGTTTGAAAAAGATTTAATTCGTCTATCACAAGAGATGTTTCCAACCGATGAATATTATATCCAAGAGGGACAATATTTATCAAAAGATCTCGTGAATGGTTGGTTAGGCCGCGAGTCGGAAGATAATCCAACCGGACTGAATCCGGTAGAATCCGGTTCGGGTGATGATCGTGTACCACGCTATCTGAATTCGATTTTAGAATTTGATTTTTTAAGCGAGTCGAATGACAGTTTGCAATTATCTGGACTCAGTATTGGTTTGGCTTTAAATTCGGTTGACTATTACCAAAGAGAAGCCTTTGGTCCAACTTTTACGCAAGAAATTCCAGCAGAGGAAGTCTTACAAGAAGGTCAGGCAATTGCTGAAAAACTCATTCCACGCATCCGAGATGTGGAAGGATTAGAAAATATTCCGATCACCATTGGTTTGTATGAACAAGCGGCGCAAGATGATATTGCAGGTGGTGCCTTTATTGCAGTGGGTGAAAGCAATCGCAACTCCAACGGAATTGATAGTTGGGAAAATATTAACGAAGAGCGGATGATTTTCCCATTAGAAGGCGGCGACTCTGCTGAAGGAAACGCGTTTGCAAACTTCAAGTCGGAGGTCGAATCTTTTTTCCCGAATATTAGTGGAATTACTGGACGTGCTCATTATGTGGGGGATCGTTTGAACAGTTTGACGATTGATATTATGACCCAATTTTACGGGGAAGCTGAAATGATTGCTTACACACAATACCTTAAGCAAAGTGCAGCCACTTTCTTGCCAAATGAAATCGACATCGAAATTATCGTCGAATCACCGAGCAGTGTGGAAGCTTATTTGAAAAGAGATCGAACGGATACCGAGTATTTTTCGTATGTCTTTGATTAATTAGAATTAAAATAAATGGATGTAGACTCAAGGAGGAAATAATCGAAATGAAAGTAAATGCAAATATAATTTCAGAAATGGCTTCAATTATGAAGCTTGCTTTTACAGAAGAAGAGCAAGTTACTTTAGTTGAAGATATTAATAACACCTTATCCATGTTGGCTACTTTGTCGGAAGTCGATACAGATGGCATAGAAGGAACTTTTTACGGTTCAGTTGAAGGCGAGGCTCGCTTTAGAGCAGATGAGCCGGTTCGCAATCCAGAAGAAGTCGCACAACTACTCGAAAATGCAACGGACCATGAAGAAACACATATTCGAGTACCGGCAATTTTAGAAGATGGAGAGGGTGGAGCTTAATGCGCGTACATACAAAAACAATCGAAGAATTACACGAACTACTTGTCACGAAAGAATTAACGGTCGTCGAATTGATTGAAGCGACTTTTGCTCATATCGAAGCCGTCGAACCAAATGTGGGGGCATTTATTTCTTTAGATAAAGCACGAGCGTTAGAAGAAGCGAAAGCTATTGATGCTCGTGGCGTCGATGCAGACAATGTTTTCGACGGTATTCCAGTGGCAGTAAAAGATAACATTGTAACAAGAGAAGGAAAAACGACAGCAGCTTCAAAAATGTTAGAAGACTTTACGTCTGTTTTTGATGCAACGGTTGTTGAAAAAATAAAAGAAGCCGGCATGATTATTGTAGGTAAATCAAACTTAGATGAGTTTGCGATGGGTGGAACAACCGAAACATCGAAACTTCAAAAAACAGTTAATGCTTGGGATGCCACAAAAGTACCGGGTGGATCTTCTGGCGGTTCTGCTTCAGCTGTTGCTTCTGGTATGGTGCCCGTTGCTTTAGGAACAGATACAGGTGGATCTGTCCGTCAACCGGCTGCATATTCCAATTTAGTGGGGATCAAACCAACTTACGGAACGATTTCTCGTTATGGTGTCATTGCCTTTGCTTCAAGTTTAGACCAAGTCGGTCCAATGACGCGTACGGTAAAAGAAAATGCTATGATGCTGAATTTACTAAGTGGTCTGGATGAAAAAGATGGCACTTCAGCAGATAAAAATATTGATTACACAGAAAAAATTGGCCAAGACATTAAAGGGTTACGCATTGGCTTACCGAAAGAATTTTTTAATGCAGATGGTCTAAGCGCAGACGTCTTGGATAAAGTTCAAGAAGCTATCGCTAAATTAGAAAAATTAGGCGCAGAAATTGTTGAAGTCAGTATTCCAAACTTTAAATATAGCGTGCCCACTTATTATGCGATTGCTTCAGCGGAAGCTTCAAGTAATCTTCAACGATTTGATGGCATTCGTTATGGGCATTCTGCAGAAGATGCAAAAAGTTTAGAAGAACTTTATGTGAGATCTCGTTCAGAAGGATTCGGTGAAGAAGTGAAACGCCGCATTATTATTGGTAGTCTGTCGTTGGGCGTGGACTATTACGACGAACTGTATGGCCAAGCGACAAAAGTTCGTACCGTTTTGAAAAATGAATTAAGAAATGCTTTAGAAGAAGTGGATGTTATTTTAGGACCAACAACCACTCGTACAGCACCGAAAATGGATTCAACAGATGAAAAGGATCCCACAGAAGAATATCTGTCTGACATTTTAACCGTGACGGTCAACTTAACGGGAGTTCCAGGTTTAAGTGTTCCAGTCGGTTTTGCGGATGGCATGCCAGTTGGAATGCAGTTAATCGGGAATTATTTTGATGAAGCAACCTTATATCAAATTGCTTATGCCTATGAACAAGCAACCGATCATCACAAACAATTTCCAACGATTGAAGGAGGCGCGAATTAATGAATTTTGAAACAGTTATTGGTTTAGAAGTGCACGTCGAATTAAAAACAAATTCAAAAATGTTCTCACCTTCACCAGTTGGTTTTGGTGCGGAGCCGAACTCAAATACAAACGCGATTGACTGGGGTTACCCAGGTGTCTTACCTTCGCCAAATAAAAAAGGAATCGAATTGGCAATCAAAGCAGCTTTAGCTTTGAACTGTGAAATTAATGAAGAAACAAAATTTGATCGTAAAAATTATATTTATCCAGATAATCCAAAAGCTTTCCAAGTGACACAGGATAAACAACCAATCGGAAAAAATGGCTTCATCGAAATTGAAGTTGACGGTGAGAAGAAAAAAATCCGTATTGAACGTGTCCACTTAGAAGAAGATGCAGGAAAAAATACGCATGGAGATGCGGGTCATTCTTATGTTGACTTGAACCGCCAAGGCACACCGTTATTGGAAATTGTTTCTGAAGCGGATATGCGTTCGCCAGAAGAAGCATATGCTTATCTCGAAGCATTAAAACAAATTATTCAATTTACACGTGTTTCTGATGTTCGAATGGAAGAAGGATCAATGCGTGCGGATGCGAATATTTCGCTTCGTCCATATGGCCAAGAAGCCTTTGGTGTGAAGACAGAACTTAAAAACTTAAACTCATTTAATAATGTGCGTCGTGGTTTAATTTATGAACAAGGTCGTCAAGAACGCTTGCTTTTATCAGGTGGACAACCGCAACAAGAAACACGCCGCTATGATGATGCAAATCGCGCTACTGTTTTGATGCGTGTGAAAGAAGGGGCCGACGATTATCGTTACTTCCCTGAACCGGATATTTTACCGTTCACGATTTCAAAAGAACGTATCGAAGAATTGCGTACAGAATTACCTGAGATGCCTGAAGCAAGACGCGAGCGCTATGTTCGTGAATTAGGGATTCCTGAATATGATGCCGTTGTTTTAACAGATACGGTACAAATGTCTGATTTCTTTGACGCAACGGTTGACGAAGGTGCGGATCCAAAACAAGCTTCGAACTGGTTAATGGGTGAAGTATCTGCTTACTTGAATAGTGAACAAAAAACGATTGATCAAACGACGATTACGCCAAGTGCACTTGCTCAAATGATTGCACTCATTGCAGATGAAACGATTTCTTCGAAAATTGCGAAGCGCGTCTTTACCGAATTGACAAAAGCGAAAGTCGCGGATGTTCGTCAATTGGTTGAAGAAAAAGGCTGGGCGCAATTAAGTAACCCAGAACAATTGCTTCCAATTATCACTAATGTATTAGATAATAATGAACAGTCTGTTGAAGACTTTAAGAATGGGAAAAAACAAGCTCAAGGATTCTTAGTGGGGCAAATTATGAAAGAAACACGTGGTCAAGCCAACCCTGGAGTCGTGAATAAACTCCTAAATGAAGAGCTACAAAAAAGATAAAGCTTCTTTTGAAATGTGAAGAAGTGTAAGGAGTCATAGAAATGATGAAACGAGCGCGATTAATCTACAATCCAAGCTCAGGACGTGAAGTAGTCAAAAGAGTGCTGCCAGATATTTTAGCCGTTTACGAAAATGCGGGTTATGAAACGAGTACTTTTGAGACTACGGCTGAGCCATTATCGGCACAAAAAGAAGCAGCACGTTGTTGTGATGCTGGATTTGATTTGATTATTGCTGCTGGTGGAGATGGTACGATTCATGAAGTGGTGAACGGAATCGCCGAGAAAGAATATCGTCCAACATTAGCGATTATCCCAGCGGGGACAACCAACGATTACGCCCGAGCTTTGCAAATTCCAAGAAATAATTTAGTCGAAGCAGCGAAGTTAATTGAAAAAGAAAAATCGATTTTTATGGATATTGGGAAAGTTATCGATAATAAAATGACGAGCTATTTCGTAAATATTGGCGCTTTAGGGAATCTAGCAGAAATTACATTTGAAGTGACACCACAATTAAAAACCATCTTTGGTTATCTCTCTTATGTGGTAAAGGGTGCGGAATTATTGCCAAGGGTACAATCTGTTCCAGTCAATATTGATTACGAAGGTGGACGTTTCACTGGTGAAGCTACTTTAATTTTTGTTGCTTTATCGAGTACAGTGGGTGGATTTAATAATATTGTTCCGGATAAAGTATTGGGCGATGGAAACTTCTCACTGATTATTGTGAAGAAGACCAACCCGATTGAAATTATGCAATTGGCGACGAAAATCTTAACGGATGGTTCTCATCTAGATAGTCCGCACGTAATTCATAAACAAACGAGTTTTGTTGATATTAATGTAATGAACGATTCGCGTTTGATGGTGAACTTGGATGGGGAATATGGTGGCGATGCGCCAGTTCACTTTGAAAATCTAAATCACCATATTGAAGTGATTGCGAATATTTCACCGATGGAAATAGAGATTAAAGATCTTTCCCTACAAGAAAGAGAAGAAATGAAATCAATCTTTACTAAAGGGATTTCTGCTTTAGAAGAACAATATATGAATCATAATAGTGTATCATTAGATGAAACTGATGTGACTGATGTATCTGAATAAAATAAACTTGAAGGAAGGTACGAGCTATCGTGCCTTTTCTTTTTGTGTATGATATAAGTTCAAAAGATTAAGTTCAAGTTCAAAACCGTCACTCCGTTGGAGCTTTGTTCGTCATTAAAGAGTCGCGAGACCGTTTTGAACTAATTTTCATTGCCGAGGCACTGAAAATGGATTTCAAAACTCTCAAGTCTCAAAGTCCTCGTAACCTGCTGCGCATGAACGAGGACTAATTCGCTTTTCGTCTTTTGACGCGACTAATGACGAACCGCTCCAACTCGGTTCTGATTTTGAACTGGAATATGAATGATTCATTGGCTGAATAAATTTGAAAATGAATAATCTGACAAAGTGAGTTGGATAATTGAGTTAACTTACCTAGATAATTGTTCTTTCCTCTGGAGTTTAACAATTTATTACAAGAACTCCTTAGGGTAGCGTCTGAAAGTGGAGATGTATTATACTAGAAGTCAAAATAAAAGAAATTTCGCATAGCGAAATGCACGACTGAAAAGAATGAAAAATTAGAGGTGAAACATTTTGAATCCTAAAAATAAAAAAAGAAAACCGCCTGTATTGGAAAATGATTATTTAGAATTGAAAATTGTTGATTTAACGCATGAAGGTTTAGGTGTAGCTCATGTCGAGAAGTATCCGATTTTTATTGAGAATGCGTTGATTGGCGAAAAAGTGCGCGCAAAAGTGACACATGCTGGTCGTCGCATGGGACACGGGAAAACAGTAGAAATTCTTGAGAAAAGTCCGCACCGTGTGGAAATTGCGGATGAAGTGCATACTCTAAATGGCACGATGCCTTTACAACATTTGGAGTATTCGAAACAGCTAGAATTTAAACGTGATCAAGTTGAAAAGTTGTTAGCGAAAGTTGGCGGCTTGCGTGATGTGCCTGTTTTGGACACGATTGGGATGGAGAATCCGACGGGTTACAGAAATAAAGCGCAGATTCCTGTAAGAGAAGTTCGTGGACAGTTGACAACTGGCTTTTATAAAAAAGGGTCGCATGATTTGATTCCGATTGAAGATTTTATTATTCAAGATCCGAAGATTGATGAAGCGATTATAGTTGTACGAAATACTTTACGCGAGTACTCGATTACTCCTTATAATGAAGAAACACATACCGGAGATATTCGACATCTCGTCGTTCGACGCGGGCATTTTACTGGTGAAACGATGATTGTTCTGGTAACAAATGGCTTTGCGTTACCACATGCAAAAGAAATGGTAGAAAAAATTTGCGAACAGTTGCCGGAAGTCGTAAGTATTGTTCAAAATATCAATACGGATAAAACGAATGTCATACTAGGCAAGCAATCGATGGTTTTATTTGGAAAAGATAGTTATACGGATAATCTATTGGGGCACACATTTAATATTTCGCATCAGTCGTTCTATCAAGTGAACAGTGTCCAAACGGAAAAACTGTATCAAACAGCTGTTGATTTTGCGGAATTGAATGGAAATGAAACCATTCTTGATGCCTATTCTGGAATTGGGACCATGACTTTGGCGCTGGCTGAGAAAGCAAAATATGTGTATGGTGTTGAAATCGTGACGCCTGCCATTGAGAATGCAAAAGAAAATGCGCAAATCAATCAGATAGACAATGTTGAATTTGAAGTAGCGGATGCCGGTGAATGGCTTGTCAATAAAGTGAAAGACGATTTCAAAGTTGAGGTGGTGGTGGTTGATCCTCCGCGGAAAGGATTATCACCTGAATTCGTTCGCGCAGTCTTAAAGATGGCACCAGAAAAAATGGTTTACGTGAGTTGTAATCCGAACACGCTTGCTCGTGATTTAAAATTATTCCACGAAGGCAATTACACGATCGAAAAAGTTCAGCCGGTGGACATGTTTCCGATGACTCATCATATCGAAAGTGTCACGGTTTTAAAGAAAACTGGTGTGATCTAAAAGCTAAAAAAAGATTGGAAGAAGAACATGAAAGATACACTGAAATAGAATAGCAGACATTAAAATGGTAGTCATGATATCAAATAATGGGAACTATGCAGGACAGATATATGAGGAGGATAAAAAGTGAATAATGTTAAATGGAGTACGTTTCTTAAAGATGTTTTTCTTTGCTCTTTAGGTTCATATGGCGGACCTGAAGCACATTATGGCGTTTTTTCGTCGATTCTAATCCATAAAAAGAAATATCTAACGGAAGAAGAACTAACTGAAATGATTGGGCTCTTTGCTTTAGTTCCAGGTCCATCTAGTACACAAACAATTACTGCTATTGGGTATTACATTGGCGGACCACTTTTAGCGTTATTAACATTTTTAGTTTGGGCATTTCCAGCCATTGTTGTTATGAGTTTAATCGGTGTCTTTTTTACTCAAATTGATTCAAATGATAGTTGGCGACCAGTACTTACTTATTTACCAGCTGCAGCAGTAGCATTTATTGTATATGCAGCGATCTCTTTATCTAAAAAAGTCCTAAAGGAAAATAAGGACTGGTTTTTATTTGCGACGATGTTAGCTTTAAGCTTATTGTTTGTTGGTCGTTCAATGTGGGTAGTCCCAATATTGCTGATCCTTGGTGGCTTTATTTTCTTAATTCCTCACTTAAAAGAAAAAAGGGATACTAAAATAACATATAAGCCGAATTGGCTCATTTTATTTTCAGTGATTGGAATAGCTGTGTTGAATGAAGGGTTGAGTAGATGGATGCTAACCTCATTGATGACGATTTATACCTCATTTTATCGCTATGGTTATTCGGTTATTGGAGGAGGGCAAATTGTTATCCCATTGATGATACAAGATCTGGTGCAATCTCAATCTCTTATTTCACTTAGAGATTTTCTGTCTGGATATGCTATCGATCAAGCAATTCCTGGGCCGTTGTTTAGCTTTGCTGCTTTTATATCTTCCAGAGTATTAGCTGGAACTGGTATTTCTTTTTTTGCTGGGTTGCTTGGTGGACTTAGTATATTTTTACCAGGAATTCTATTCGTCTTTTTTATTTTTCCTTTATGGCGATCCATGCGTGAAATTAACCTGTTTAAATATTTTTTAAAAGGTGTTACAGTCACTGCAGCCAGCTTAATCGTAATGACAGCTATAACACAATGGTTGGCATTGCCTGTTGATATTATGGTATATGGAGTTGCAATAGTTAGTACAATATTGTTATTCATAAAGAAAATTCCAGCACCATTAATTGTTGTTCTCGCCACAATAATGGGATTCATCTTATAACCATTAGTGGATATCCTTTACATACGCGGATAATTAAATAGTGAATGAAAAAATTAGGCGCGGTTTGTAAAAGAAGTTATGAGGATTTAAAAATATGTTGAAGGTATTAAAAAATAAAGTGACTTTAAAATAATCTGGTGGCTTTATATTGTGGTGCTCTTTGTATTCGTTATTGTAAAATTTTACGGATCACTTGGAGAAGTCGTCAATCGGATGGAATATAATAATCTATCTAGCACCATGAATTACAATGTCATTCCTCTTGAAAGTATTCGTATGCAGCTAGAAAATTTTTCTGATGGATGGGCACGTTTTAATTTATTCGGAAATGTTGTCCCCTTTTTACCGTTTGGATTTTTATTGCCGTTAGCTTTTCGGAAAATGAATACGTTTTGGAAAGTTTTTGGTACTGGTCTGGCAACTGTTTTTTGCATTGAACTTTTTCAATTCGCAACCAAACTAGGTAGCTTTGATGTGGATGATATTCTTTTGAATATGGTCGGAATCGTGCTAGGTTATATCATTTTAAACATGACAAGAAATTTATTGGATAAAAAATAATTGATGATGTTAATTTCATCGGCAAGATTAATTGGAAATCAGTACAGTAAAAAAAGAGTTCTTGCCGATAAAATGTTATAATAAAGCAATACGGGGGTGACTTATGAAATATTTATCGGTTGCAGAAACAGCGAAAAAATGGGGACTATCTGAACGAACAGTAAGAAATTATTGTGCGAATGGGAAGATACCAGGAGCATTTCAAATAGGTAGAGCATGGAATATTCCTGAAAATGCCAAACGACCAAGTCGTAAGAACAAGCAAAAGAATGAACCTGAGACATTACTTGAAATTCTTCAACGAGAAAAAACAGGGAAAATATCGGGTGGTATTTACCATAAAGTTCAAATTGAACTGACCTATAATTCTAACCACATTGAAGGTAGTCGCTTGACCCATGATCAAACGCGATACATTTTTGAAACAAATACGATTGGCGCAGGCGAAACAGTGAATGTGGACGATGTTGTGGAAACAGCGAATCACTTTCAATGTATTGATATGATTATTGATCAAGCCAATCAGCCACTCAGCGAAACATTCATCAAAAGACTACACAGTACTTTGAAAAATGGAACCAGTGATTCTCGGAAAGAATGGTTTGTGGTTGGAAATTATAAAAAGCTCCCAAATGAAGTAGGCGGCAAAGAGGCGACATCTCCTGAAGAAGTAGCGGAGGAGATTCAAATCCTTTTGAAAAATTATAATACTTCAAAAAATAAAACATTCGTTGAACTGTTGGATTTTCATTATCACTTTGAATCTATTCATCCTTTTCAAGATGGCAACGGTCGAGTGGGTCGGCTAATTCTTTTCAAGGAATGTTTAAAAAATAATATCGTCCCATTCATCATTGGTGAAGAGTTAAAAATGTTTTATTATCACGGACTTAGTCAGTGGGATGAAGAGCAAGGTTACTTAATCGATACTTGTCTTACCGCGCAAGATCAGTTTAAGGAGTACTTGGATTATTTTCGGATTGCTTATGAAGAATAAGAAAGTTGGAAAACTGATGAACGAAAATATGATCATTGACCGAATTGAACATCCCGATAAGAAGGCCCAAATTGTTTCTGAAGTTTTAGCGGATTTGCCGGAGTGGTTTGGACTGCCAGAAAGTACGAAATCTTATGTGGAAGAAGCGAGAGAACTTCCTTTGTGGGTTGCCCGCAATAAAAATGACATTCTTGGTTTCGTTACTTTGAGAGAAAGTAGTCCGGATACGGGTGATTTACATTGTATGGGGATTAAAAAATCGTACCATCGAAAAGGAATTGGTACACAGTTATTTCATGCGCTCGAAACATTTTCGAAAGAAAATTATAAATTCATTCAGGTGAAAACGGTAGATGAAGGCCATTATGCGGAATATGATCAAACGATTGCCTTTTATCAGTCAGTAGGATTTTCCAAGCTGGAAGTTTTTCCAGATATGTGGGATGAGTGGAATCCGTGTTTGATTATGGTTAAAGCACTCTAAAATTTCTTCAACATTCTCAAATCTACACATAAACTTTACATGAATATGCTAAACTGGTTGTGAGGATATTCACTAAAGTGAGGAGTGTATTTGATGAATTCGATAGCTGTAATATATTTTACAAATTATGGGACAACGGAGCAGTATGCGAAATGGATAGGCGAAGAGACGGACGCAGACGTGATCGATGGAAAAAATGTAACGATTGACCAACTAAATTCTTATGATACGATTATTTTTGGTGGTGCCTTATATGCGAGTGGGATTTCAGGCGCAAAATTTGAGACACAACATTTTGACGAATTAAAAGAAAAAAATCTGATTGTTTTTACAGTTGGTGTGGCATCAACGAACCGTACAGAAGTTTTTGTTCCTATCTTAGACAAAAACTTCTCAAAAGAAATGCAAGACACGATTTCTTTCTACCATTTAAGAGGCGGCATTAACTATAACAAATTAAATACGAAACATCGCGCCATGATGTGGATGTTAAAAAATGTGTTAGCTCGGAAAAAGCCGGAAGATTTATCTGAAGACGATGTTGCCTTATTAGAAACGTATGGTGATGTGGTTGATTTTTCAAACCGAAGTACGATTCGACCATTGATTGAAATGATTTAGAAATTGAAAATTGCTCCAAGTCTGGATGAATAATCCTAAATGACTTGGAGCTTTTTTATTGTAACCTAAATTTTGCCATAAGAAAATAACAACTGCTGTCACAATGGTCCGCACGAGGATATGTTTTCGGTTGAGTGTTTGGGTTTGAGCACTATAAATAATAATGAACAACAGCAAGCCAATCATTCCAATGAGCATAAGTATCAAATTATCTGGACGAAAACCAACAAACAGTAAAATTCCTCCAAAGAGATTATAGAAAAGATGTGGAAATTTAAATCCATCTGCCCTTAATTCTTCACCAACCGCCAAGACTGTCAATGCACCATAAAGAAAAATAAATATTCTGAGTACTATCATTTCGCTCACTCCTTACTATTTGATACTATAAATTTACTAGATGGAGCGAACTCCATGTCAAGAAGAAGGTGAAAATTTTTGAAAACAAAAGAAGTGGTGAAGTTAACCGGCGTATCAAAAGACACGTTGCGTTATTATGAAGACTTGGGTATCTTGTCACCAAATCGCGAAAGTTATGCCCGTCAATATAGCGAAAAAGATTTGGAGCGCTTGGATCACATCAAACAATTAAAAGCGTTAAATTTTTCTTTAAATGAGATTCAACAAATGGTCACATTTGATGAACAATATACTTCAATAGAAGAAATTGAACATATGCCCGAACAGGATCGGGAAGAGTTACTGTTGCTTTTGAATCAGAAAATGAAACGTGCCGAAGAAAATATTCAATTGTTAGAAGAGGGGCTAGAACGGTTAATAACGATGATTCAAAAATTAAAGTCTTTATAGTAGGTAAAATAGAATTTTAAAAATAAAAAAAAGAGGTGCAAAATGAAGGGGATTGTTCTTAATAAGTATGGTTCTACGAATGATTTGAGTGTTATGGAAATTCAAAAACCAAAAGCGGAGAAAGATCATGCGCTCATTAAAATTCTTTACACAAGCATAAACTCTGCAGATTTGGATACAAATAACCAAAAAGATTTATTCGAATTAGGCAAGTTATGGCAGGATGGAAAGATTAAACCGATTATTGATCGCGTGATTCCCCTGGACCAAACGATAGAAGGATTGAAATCTTTGGAAGAGGGACATGTTCTCGGAAAAATTGTTGTAAAAAATTTTGACGCAATAGAATGAACTGAGTAGGAGCTTTGTTATGAAGAATATTATTTATAAAAAAGTACAATTAAATGGTCAGTTGGAAGAATCATTTTCAATGTTTACAGAGAATAAAAAAGTGAAGCAGTGGTTAGCAAAAGAGGCTATGATTGAACCAAAACGTGGCGGGAAATTTGAGTTGTTTTGGGATTTGGCGGATCGAGAAGTGAATAGTACAATCGGTTGTAAAATTACAGCCATCGAACACAAGAGATTATTATGTTTCGAGTGGAAAGGGCCGCAAGAATTTGCAGAAGTGATGAATGAGGCGGATCCATTGACACATGTTTCCGTATTTTTTGCAGACACTGTGGATGGACAAGCAACTGAGATTCATCTTATTCATACAGGCTGGGGGCATTCGAAAGAATGGGAAGAAGCGAGAGGTTGGTTTGATCGTGTCTGGGAAAATGCACTAAAAAATCTAGTGACCGTAATGAATAAGTAAAAAGATAAAATTAATTTTGTAACAGTTTTCATTATTGAAATAATGGCTTTCATGTTATTATAAGTTTAAGAATACGAAGGGGGTCATCGAATGCAAGACGATCTACAATTTAAAAATTATACAGAAGAACTCGTGGCAGATGGAATAAAAGATTTATGGGGAAGGACAGACAACGTTTGTAAATGTCGAAGATGTTTTTACGATACGATGGCGCTTGCGTTAAATCAATTACCACCGCAATATGTTGTGACGGCTAAAGGGGAAGTTTATGGCAAATTAAATAGTTTCAATTCACAGATTCATGCGGATGTCATGAAAGAAGTAACAAAAGCGAATGTAATTGTGAATGGGAATTATTCGCATAGCCCAGAAGAAGTCGTTCATTAATTAGCAATATACATATTGTAAAAATACTTTTGGGTATCATTCATTGAGATATGAATAGTCATCCAAAAGTTTTTTTAATTCGAATTGTTTAAGGAGTGAGATTAAAATGTTTAGAGATAAAGTTTGTGTGATTACTGGAGGGGCTTTGGGAATTGGTCGTTGTTTAGCTCAGGAATTTTCTAAGGTTGGGTTGAAAATTGCTTTTATCGATGTAAACAAAATAGCAGGAGAAAAAAATAAAAGAATAATCGAAGAAGCTGGCGGAGAGTGTTACTTTTTCCATGGAGATCTTTCGAGTGAGGAAACCTTAGAGAATTTTGTAGAGGCAGTGATTGAGAAATACGGAACGATTGATTATCTGGTAAATAACGCTGCGTTTAGCAAAGGCGGGATTCATACACCAACAACTTACGAAGATTTTAATTATGTCTTGAAGACCGGTGTCCTAGCTCCTTATATGTTAACGCAATTATTTTTGCCCTATTTTAACGAAGGTGCAGCAATTGTTAATATAAGTTCGAGTCGTGCAGAGATGTCACAAGCAAATACAGAAAGTTACTCAGCTGCAAAAGGTGGAATAAAATCACTTACACATGCTTTATCAATTAGTCTGGCTGGAAAAATTCGTGTGAACGCCATTTCTCCAGGGTGGATTGAAACGGGAGAATATTATGATGAACCGTTTGTGCCCAATTATTCGAAAGGGGATATTGAACAACATCCTTCGAAGAGAATAGGGCATCCAACTGATATTGCTCGTGCGGCCCTATTTTTATGTGACGAGAGAAATAGTTTTATAAATGGAGAAAATATCACTATCGATGGTGGAATGTCGAAGCTAATGATTTATAGCGGAGATGATGGCTGGGAATATTCTCCAGAAAATGTTTAGGATAACGTTTACTTAGTAAATAGTGTTAGGAATTAAGATAAGTTGTGGTATAATCAACAATCACGTTGCTAATTTGAAGATATAGGAGATAGTGATTGTTATTGAAACATTAAATTTAAACAAAGAAATATTGTCGGCTTTAAACTCTGAAGGATATGTGAAGCCAACTGCGATCCAAGAACAGGCGATACCTGTATTGCTTGAAGGACACGATTTATTAGGTACCGCTCAAACGGGTACAGGAAAGACAGCGGCTTTTGCTTTGCCGATTCTACAAATGTTATCGGAGGCAGAACCCAAACCAAACAAAGAGAAAAAGATTAAAGCCCTCGTCATTGCACCAACAAGAGAGTTAGCGAATCAAATTGGCGACAGTTTCAAAGTATATGGTAAGAACTTAAAGCTAAAAACTCTTGTCATTTATGGAGGGGTTTCTCAATTTCCACAAACAAAACGCTTAAAACGTGGGGTAGATATTTTGGTGGCTACGCCAGGTCGATTACTTGATTTGATTAATCAAAAACATGTGAACATTAGCGAAGTTGAACATTTTGTTTTGGATGAAGCGGACTTAATGTTAGACATGGGGATGCTGCAAGAAGTTGAAAAAATTGTTAAATTCTTGCCACAAGAAAGACAAACGATGTTTTTCTCTGCGACAATGCCTAAAGCGATTGAAAAATTAACACGCACATTGTTGAAAAATCCTATCAATGTTGAAGTAACACCTGTTTCTTCGACCGTAGATACGATTAAGCAAGAAGTATTTTTCGTTGATCGTTCGAATAAAATGAACCTCTTGTTCCACATTTTGAAAGATGAACGGATTGAAACAGCCTTAATTTTTTCACGAACAAAACATGGGGCGAATAAAATGGTCAACGCCTTGAACGCCAATGGTTTTAAATCTGAAGCTATTCATGGTAATAAAACGCAAAGAGCGCGAGAAATTGCGTTGAAGAAATTTAAAAACCGCGAAGTGAATATTCTTGTTGCGACAGATATTGCTGCACGAGGGATCGATATTAATGAATTGTCTCACGTCATTAATTACAACTTGCCTGAAGTGCCTGAAACCTATGTTCACCGAATTGGGCGAACAGGTCGCTCAGGTCATGAAGGTGTAGCTCTTTCATTTTGTGATAATTCTGAAAAAGGTATGTTGATTGGGATTCAAAAATTAACGGGTAAAAATATTCCAGAACACGAGGACTATCCTTTCCGTTTGAATATTGTATTAGACAAGCCGAGAAGAAAGAGAAAGTCACCTTACTCAAACGAAAATAATTCGCAAAGAAATAATGGTGGCAGAAGCGGTAATCGAAACGGAAATAAAAATAACCGTAACAATAAAAACAAAAATCGTAGAAACAGAAAAAGCAATCAATCGAATGCTTCTACGAGTCATTCACGAAAAAATAATCGTGGACGAAAATCAAATAACCGCAATCGAAATTCGAATGTGAGATAAATAATTTAAGTTTGAGGCACGCAGAGATCTGTGTGCTTTTTTCTTTTTGTTCTAGTGAAAACGTTATATTTGAATAGATTGGAATAAAACTTTAGAATTCAAAGTAAGGTGAATAACACAATATATAAGAGGAGTGGATAATATGTCTTTATTTAATAATATGGGAAGTCTGATGGAAGTTTTAATGCAACCGAATCAACATGAAGAGAGTCAACAATTAGCGAATCGTGCGGGAGTCGATACGAATGATTTTGCGAAGATTGCTTCGATTGGACTGCCGCTCATTTTACAGGGAATGAATCGAAACAATCAAAGTCAAAGTGGGCTGGATTCTTTTACACAAGCTCTGAATCAGCATCAAACCAGAAATAATTATGATTCGTTAAGTCAATTTTCTAGAAATGTCGACCCGGTGGATGGCGATAAAATTGTGGGGCATGTATTTAATGAAGAAAAAAATTCAGTCAATCATTCAGTTGCAGATCGTTTGGGTGTGAGTCCAGAAATGGTCCAGAAAACATTAGCCATTCTTGCGCCACTTGCGATTAAGTACTTAGCCGAAAGAAAACAACAACAGAATTTAGATGCGCAAGGGGTCCAACAAGAAACGCAAAATATTACGCGTGAAGCTGCAATGCAAGCAAGAGAATTGAATAAGTCGGATCAAACGAATAGTGGTGGCTTACTTGGCGATTTACTGAATAGTTTCACAGACTCAACTGATAATAAAAATGATGACGGTTTGCTAGGCAGCCTGTTTGATTTGTTTAAATAATTTAAACGTACATTCTAAAAAAGCTTACTCTTTTGAGTAGGCTTTTAATTTTGGAACTGGTTAAATAAGATTAAAACTTAAGAAGGAAGAAATTGGCGCGTCGATTTCGACCGAATGAGGTTTTTATATAATTACAAATTAGCGTTTCTTAATACGAGAATCGAGAAAATTGTCAAAATGTTTACGAACGCAAATTTGGTAAACATTTTAAGTGTAAAACGTCTCTCAAATTGAATTTGGTAAACGTAGTCAAAGTTAGGACGTTTAAATACTTAAAGTTGGTAAACAATATAAAGTCAAAACGTTTATGAAAATGGATTTGGTAAACGTTGTCTATTTTATTTAGACATATTGCTTCGAAAAAAAGATCAAGATCTTTAAGAAGGATGAAATTGGCAGGCCAATTTCAACTGAACCAGATTTTGCGTGCTTACTTTTAGAATCATTTAGAAGAAAGTAAGTAAAGTGTAAACGAGCTAAATTTATATTCATACTTTAACCATTTGCATTCAAAAATGCCACTGATACGAAGAAAAATCCTTACCAGTGGCGACTATTTTAATTTAATTCCTTAATCTTCCAACACGGCATCGACTGCATCGATAATCGTACCGCGGAAACCATTTTTTTCAAGCGATGCGATGCCTTTGATGGTTGTGCCGTTTGGCGAAGTGATCGCGTCTTTTAATTCGCCGGGATGTTTGCCGGTTGCGAGTTGTAATTCGCCTGTTCCGCTAATCATTTTGCTGGCAAGACGATAAGCGGTTTGCCGATTCAATCCGTGTTTGACGCCAACATCGCCTAAAGCTTCGATAAATAAATCGACAAAAGCTGGAGCGGACCCACTAATGACTCCACCAATGCCCATCTGTTCGGACGGCAAAACTTCGACTAAACTAATGGCTTCAAAAAGTTTTGTCACCAATTGATAAGAATCCTCACTTAGTGTATGGTCGGCTTCAAATAAAATAATTCCATGGCCAATACCAATTGGGGTATTCGGTAAAGTGCTCAGGTGTTCGACATTTTCGCCAAGCAGTTTGTTAAAATCCGTATTTAAATAATTGACCGCAACCGAAACTAAAATTTTATCTTCTAATATTTCTTTTAGTGGCTGAAGAACGTCTACGATTTGATACGGCTTCACAGCCAAAATCACAACGTCCACTTCACGAACGAGTTCTTCGTTTGAAGCAATCGCTTTGATTCCTAATTCGCTCGTCAGCTGTGCTAACTTTTCTTGGTTTCTAGCACTTGCGTATAGTTGAGTGGGACGAACAATATCTGATTGCACCCATCCTTGTGCGATGGCTTGAGCCATATTACCAAATCCCAAAAAACCAATGTTTACTTCTTTTATTTTCACTTTCATCCCTCCAAAAATCGTACGTTGTCTCACTAATAGTAGCACATTTTTTTAAATTAATGATAGGATTTAATAGGCAATCTTTTTAAAACGCACGAAAATTTGTTATGATTTAGATAAGAAAATTTGAAGAGGAGCATGACATTGAAACTAATTTCCTGGAATATTGATTCATTAAACGCTGCACTGACTAGCGATTCTGCACGAGCACTATTATCGCGAGAGGTACTAAAAACAATTGTTGCACTGGATGCGGACATCATCGCGATTCAAGAAACAAAGTTACCTCGAACAGGACCAACTAAAAAGCATTCTGCCATTTTAGAGGAACATCTCCCTGATTATGAAGTGGTCTGGAATGTTTCGAAAGAGCCAGCGAGAAAAAGTTACGCAGGCACCATGTTTTTATACAAAAATCATTTAACACCAAAAGTGACCTATCCTGAAATAGGTGCACCGAGCACAATGGACGCAGAAGGTCGCATGATTACGTTAGAGTTTGACGATTTTTATGTGACGCAAGTTTATACGCCAAATGCGGGATCTGAATTGGTTCGTTTAGAAGAAAGACAAGAGTGGGATGTTCGCTATGCAGACTATCTCGCAAACCTTGATCAAAACAAACCAGTCTTAGCGACGGGCGATTTTAATGTTGCGCATAAAGAAATTGATTTGGCGAATCCAGATCGCAACCACTTTTCAGCCGGATTTACGGATGAAGAGCGAGCGGGCTTCACGCATTTATTAAGCAAAGGCTTCACCGATACTTTCCGCATGCTTCATGGTGATGTGGAAGGGGTTTATACTTGGTGGAACCAACGCGCACGAACAAGTAAGCAAAATAATTCGGGTTGGAGAATTGATTATTGGTTAGTCAGCGATCGGATTGCGGACAAAGTAACGAAATCAGAAATGATTGATTCGGGTACTCGTCAAGATCATACGCCTATTTTATTAGAAATCGATTGATAAAAATAAGACCGGCACCTGATTTTTGGCTGTCGGTTTTCTGTTTCCTCCGAAACAAGGTATAATGGCTAAGACGATTAAAATGAAAAGAGGAAACAAAACATGTATTCACATATTATTATTGATTTGGATGGAACATTGCTTGCAGAACATAAAAATATTTTGCCCTATACGAAAAAAGTATTAATTGAAATACAAGAAAAACGAAACATTAAACTGGTTCTTGCCTCAGGTCGGCCGGTTCCTTTTATGGAGCCCTTAGCGAAAGAGTTACAGATGGATCAATATGGGGGTTATTTAATTTCGAACAATGGAGCGACTGTTTATGATTGTGAGAAAAGGGAATATGTTTTTGAAAATCCGCTGTATCCAGAAGATGTAGTCAACATTATTAACAAGTTGCGTGCCTATGATTTGATTCCGGTGTTTCATTATGACGATCATGTTTATGTGGAGGCGCATCAGCAAGGGGATATTCAAAATGGCGATCGCATCTACAACGTGATTGAAGGCGAGCAAAGTGGTGGTTATCAGCTGCAACGAGTGGAAGATTTAACGGAAGCGATTAATTTTCCTGTGTATAAAATTTTGACGGGTGGAAATTTTGATTATATTCTAGCACATCAAGAAGAAATTCGCGCAGCCTTTGAAGGAGAATATATTGCCTTGATGACAAGCCCGGTAACGATTGAGTTTACGAATCAAGGGGTCGACAAAGCATTCTCTTTAGATTGGTTTGCGAAAAATCAGGGCGTGAGCAAAGAATCCATGATGGCATTTGGTGATGGGCAAAATGATTATACCTTGATGCAATTTGTGGGACATGCCGTTGCGATGGGAAATGCGGTCCCAGAAATTAAAGAAATAGCGGATGCGATTACGTTGAGTAATTTGGAAGATGGGATTGGTGTTTATTTAAATGAGTTATTTAATTTAGAGTTGACGATGGATGAATACAAATGGAATTGAACGAAGGTGAAATGATGGACGGAAATATTCGCGCAAATATTCAGATTGGCCAAAAAGTTCAGGTGGTCCAAAAACAAGATCAGCGTACCGGGAAATTAACAGAAGGCATCGTCAGTAAAATTTTGACGAATTCGCCGAAACATCCGCATGGGATCAAAGTGATGTTAGAAGACGGAACGGTGGGACGAGTGAAAGAAATTATTTAAGTACAAACATTTGAAAGGTTGGTGGAAGAGATGCAATTAACGGAAGTGATGGAAGAATTAGAAAATTTGGGGACGGATTATAATAAGAAGCGTTACCTTTCGATGGGTGCGAAGGAACCAGTTTTTGGCGTCGCGACGGGTAAAATGAAGCCCCTATCGAAACAAATTAATATCGATCATGCATTAGCCGAAGAATTATACGCAACTGGAAATTACGACGCGATGTATTTTGCGGGCGTTATTGCGGACCCGAATAAAATGACTGTCGAAGATTATGACCGTTGGATAGACGAAGCGTATTATTTTATGTTAGGAGACGCGGTGGTTTCAGTGACTCTTTCCGAATCGACTATCGCAGAAGAAGTAGCGGATCGATGGATTGCAAGTGAGGGTGACTTAAAACAATCTGCCGGGTGGAGTTGTTATTGCTGGTTGTTAGGGAGTCGAAAAGACGAAGAGTTTTCAAAAGAAAAATTACAGGGCATGTTGGAACAAGTAAAAGAAAATATACAAGAGGCCACACCGCATGCGAAAGATGCCATGAGTAATTTTGTGTATACTGTTGCGACATCTTTTGTTCCGCTGCATGAAGAAGCAACAACCATTGCCGAAGAAATTGGCGAGCTGACCATTGAACGAGAAAATAAAAAGCCAAAAGTGTTGAATGCCTACGAAAATATTCAAAAACAAATCGAAAAAGATCGCATTGGCTTCAAACGAAAATATGTAAGATGCTAATAGAAAAGCGAACAAGTCCGGTCTGACCAATTAAAAAATAGGAAATGTGGCCTGAATGAGCAGCGAAGCGCGCAATGGCCACATTTATCTTTTTTTCATTTGGTCAGGAGTTGGTAGCTAGACAAATAGAAAAGCGAACAAGTCCGGTCTGACCAATAAAAAAATAGGAGTCGTGCCATGTTATTTATTTGTTATCAAAATTGTTCCAACTGTAAAGCTATTGAAAAATCGTTAGTAGAGAAAAATATTTCTTTTGAGAAAAGAGACATTAAAGAAGAAAATCCGACGAGGGATGAAATCAAAGCGTGGCATTTAAAAAGTGGTCTCGGTTTGAAAAAGTTTTTTAACACGAGTGGAAATGTGTATCGCGAACTCCAATTAAAAGACAAACTGCCAACGATGGATCTTGAAGCGCAATATGATTTGTTGGGAACAAATGGGATGCTAGTCAAGCGACCGATTCTCATTTCTGACGAACAAATTCTTGTGGGACCAATGGTGAAAGAATGGATTAGCCAGTTGTGAGAAAATAAAAAGGATAAGAAGGAGCGCCCTATCTTATCCTAAAATTTTTAATTCAATTGCTTTTCCACTTCGGCTTTAAATTCTTCCAAGTTTACCGTTTCGATAAAAGCCGTCTCGCCAACAAAAACGGTCGGAATCATTTCGATATTTGCAGCCGCAACTTCAGCGTCAATATTTTTTGCCTGATCTTTATTTTTCGCTTGCAACTCCAAACCATATTCTTTCGCAATGTGCGGAATTTGTGACAAGCGCTCGCTGCCCCAAATATTTTGTTCTTTAAATAATTGTTGAATCACCGCATACGTTTCTTCAGGCGTATCATAGTTTAGATACTGATTGAGGACACTCCCCACCTCAAGTGGATATTTCTTTTTGTCGAAATGTTTTAGAATCCGTTGCACTTGACCTTCAGCAATAAGATCCTTTAAATAGGGCGTGACATTTTCTTCGTAGTTTTTAGAATCCGGACATCTCAAATTAATATATTCCACAACTTTTACTGGCGCATCGTCTGCACCAATTTTTAGGCTGTCTTCGTACGTCATTTTAGAATAATCAAAATTCATGTTATCACCTTTCGTTATTTTGTCGTACATATAGTATACTTGGTTTGTGGATAAAATTAGAATTTTCTGCTCGTATTGTGTAAAAGGATAACAATGATTGAAAAGGTGTGCCTATGGAGAAAATAGTAAAAGAAACAAAACGACCAAATACTGTCCAAAGTATCCAGAAAGATTTAGTTTCTCTTGGAGTAGAAGAGGGAATGATTTTACTTGTTCATTCCTCATTGTCAAAAATTGGGTGGGTAAACGGTGGAGCAGTTGCGGTTATCGAAGCTTTGATGCAAACTGTGACAGAAACGGGAACGATCGTAATGCCCGCACAAAGTTCTGACTGGAGTACACCCGCTCGTTGGCAGAATCCTTCTGTACCAGAAGAATGGTGGGACGAAATAAAAGAAACAATGCCTGCTTTTCAACCCGATAGTGTTCCAACAATTTTAGGTGCCATTCCAGAATGTTTTCGAACCTATCCAACTGTCGAAAGAAGCAGTCATCCAGCAGCCTCTTTCACAGCATGGGGGCAGAAGAAATCTGAGATTGTAGAAAATCATCGATTGGATTTTGGTTTGGGTGATGGATCTCCGCTCAAAAATCTGTATGATCTAGATGCCAAAATTTTATTTATCGGGACAGATTATGAAACGAACACAGCCTTTCATCTGGGCGAGTACCGCGCAGGAACTGGGGAAGTCATTCGTGATGGCGCAAGAATTTTAGAAAATGGGCAATCCATTTGGAAAGAATATGATGAAATAAATTATGAAGATGAGGCATTTGTGAAGATGGGCGAAGAATTTGAAAAAGATTTCGACGTAAAAATAGGGACAATCGGCAATGCAACGTCAAAACTTTTTTCTTTATGCGAGGCGGTCAATTTTGCGCAGAGCTTCTTTGAAAGAAATAACGTTTAAAAACTAGAGGAGCAAGAATTTGAGATGAATATTTATGACGATCCATCATTTTTTGAAAAATATAGTCAAATGGAGCGGTCCCAATTTGGATTAGATGGTGCAGGAGAATGGCCGACGTTAGAACCTATGCTGCCAGATTTTTCGAATAAACATGTTCTTGATTTAGGTTGCGGCTATGGCTGGCACTGTCAGTATGCGGTTAAAAAAGGTGCCGCTTCTGTGATTGGAGTGGATGTTTCTGAAAAAATGTTGGAAGTGGCTCAGGAAAAATTCACGTCGCAAAAGATTACCTTTCTAAAACAAGATATTTCTGCCATTGATTTTGATAAAGAACAATTTGACATTGTGTTCAGCTCACTGGCATTTCACTATGTTAAAGACTATAATTTGTTAATTGAAAAGATTTCGAACCTATTAAAACCAGAAGGCGAACTTATTTTTACAGTCGAACATCCGGTGTTTACTGCTTATGGTTCTCAAGACTGGATTTATGATGAGGCGGGGGAGATTTTACATTTTCCTGTGGATCGTTATTATGACGAAGGAGAACGGAAGGCTGTTTTTCTAGAGACTGAAATGAAAAAATACCATCGCACATTGACGACGTATTTGGAAACATTGCTTCAGCATAATTTTTTTATTGAACGTGTTGTGGAACCTGAACCACCAATAAAATTTCTGTCGTCAGGTAAGAGGAATAATGAAATGCGTCGACCAATGTTTCTAATCGTTTCGGCGAAGAAGAAACGCTAAACAATCTCGACTTCAAACAAATAAAATGCATTTTACCTTTAGAACCCGTATAATGACGTTTAGAGAATTCATTTAGAAGGAATGCCAAAAGGAAGTGAATAAGTTGTCAGAAAATAAATTAGAGTTCATCGAAATAAAAAAGAATGGCTTTCAAACACTCGATCAGCTGGATTTACCCAATGGCTTCGTTTGTGACTTTGAGACGGGAATTTGTGGTCCTGCAGATCAGATGGTAAATAATGAAAAACAAATCGTAAATATTGAGGAGCAATAGAATGAAAATTACAGTATGGTCGGATTTTGTGTGTCCATTTTGTTATATTGGGGCGACACACTTAGATAAAGCGTTAGAAAATTTTGAATACGCGGATGAAGTGGAAATTGAATATAAAAGTTATCAGTTAGAGCCGGGTGCGAAATATGATCCGGATAAAACATATCTTCAAGCCATGGTGGAACGAAAAAATACAACGGAAGAACAAATGATGCAAATGACGGCACAAATTGATCAAATGGCAAAAAATGCCGGTTTGAATTACAATTTCGATGAGATGAAATTAACGGATACTTTCCCTGCGCATCGTGTATTCCAATATGCGAAAGAAAACGGTAAGGGTGTCGAGTATTTTAATAAATTATACAAAGCATTTTTCACAGATAGCGAATTAATTAGTGACATGAATGTGTTAAAACGCATCGTCTCTGAAATTGGTCTAGACGAAAAACGTGTGGAAGACATCTTTAACGATGACAAAGAATACGACAAAGAAGTCGTTTCAGATATTTACGAAGCGTCACAAATTGGTGTGCAAGGCGTACCATTCTTTGTGTTCAATAATAAATATGGCGTATCTGGTGCTCAACCGATTGAAGCGTTCGAACAAGTTTTAGCACAAGTTCACGAAGAATTTTCCGGACAATAAAATATAGTTTAAACTACATCTTTTCGCTTGATGAAGAGGTGTAGTTTTTTTATTGCAAAAATTTCGGACAAACAAAAAAAGAACCTCGCATGTTGCGAGGTCCTCCATTTTCCAAAAATATTCTATTTAATCCAGCGACCAATCCAACTCAGGGCCTTTTGGTACAATACCATTTGGATTAATCATGTCGTGACTGCGATAGTAGTGTTCTTTGATATGATCAAAATTCACTGTCTCCGCGACACCCGGCCAATTATACAATTCACGCGTGTATCGCCATAAATTAGGATAATCAATGAGCTGTTTTAAGTTACATTTGAAATGTCCATGATAGACAGAATCAAAACGAACCAAAGTCGTAAACAATCGCCAATCCGCTTCAGTAATTTGGTTCCCCACTAAATAGTCATTCGTTTCTAAATGTTCTTCCAATCGATCCAACTCGGCAAATAAATTTGTGACTTCTTCTTCATATACGGCTTGTTCCGTCGCAAAGCCCGCTTTATAAACACCATTATTAATGGCATTGTAGACGCGTTCATTCATTTCATCAATTTCTGGAAGCAACTCTTCAGGTGAAAAATCCCCTTCAAGACCACCCATGCGATCAAATGCAGAGTTCAACATGCGCATAATTTCTGCCGATTCATTATTGACTATTTTATTTTGCTTCAAATCCCAAAGCACCGGCACCGTCACACGACCACTATATTCTGGTTCCGCTTTTGTATAAATCTGATGCATAAAATCGGCATCCAACACAGGATCCGCAACAACTCCAGGCCCCGGCTCAAATGTCCAACCGTTTTCTGCCATCAATGGATGAACAACGGAGACAGAAATAATATCTTCTAATCCTTTCAAGCTGCGCATAATTAAAGCGCGACTTGCCCAAGGACAAGCGTAAGAAACATATAGGTGATAACGATTTGGTTCTGCTTTAAAACCACCTTCACCTGTTGGACCCGGACTTCCATCTGGCGTAATCCAATTTCGAAATTGGGAATCTGACCGAATAAAACGTCCGCCTGATTTTTTCGTATCGTACCACTGATCATGCCATACACCATCTACTAATAATCCCATAATTCTGTCCTTTCTAAAATAAATTTTCCTCTTCTCATTTATTATATGGGTTCTACCAAATGATTCAAAATAGAACGCCATACAAAAATTTGACTAAGAGTGAATATTCTTCAAAGCTTCTCGCTGACTCAACGGGCTTAACTGCTCTGAATAATTCTCAACAAATTGAATCACCCATTCTTCATCTGTCTTCGCATATTCTCTCAGTGCCCACCCAATTGCTTTTCGTATGAAAAAATCGTCATCCTCCAAATTATTTTGAATGATTTTATTTAGTAATTCAGTATGGGTCTCTTCTTTAAAATGTAACTGATGTAAAATGGCACTCCGACGTACCCAAAGATTTTCGTCCATGCTCCAGCGCAACATCTCCGTTTCAAGTGACTTTTCTTTTTGCACAATAGTCCCTACATTTTTAGCCAAAAAATCAACCGTGTCCCACCAACTCTTGGTCACAATGAGTCTCTTTATTTTTTTCAAATCATTCACAGTCAAAAAATCAGAAACGTGTTTTAAATAATCCACACCAATTAATTGAAATTCTCGTTCTTCTGCTTGCCACAAACGATCAAGAGCTTCCCAATCTACAACCGATTCATTGCCTATTTTTTCTGCATGTCGTTCCTTCGTTTCTAATAGGAGAACTCGAAGATAGGGTTTTGCTAATTTTCGACGTTCAGCTGCCTGTAAACCTAAAAAGTTAAATCGATTTCGCATATAGTTTTCCATACCTGGTGCTTTCTCAGGATTTTTTTGTGTTCGCAAATAGGAAATAAATTCTTCTGTTTTCATAATATCACCTACTTGAAGTATAGCAGAATTATCGTCATTTCGAAGAGGAGAATGGGTTATTGTTTTTGTTCAAGGCGGGGGATTGCTATACTATAATTAAGGAAAAATTAAAGGAGGAAGTCCATTGGAATATGTAAAGTTAGGAAACACAGGCTTAGACGTGTCAAAAATTTGTTTAGGCTGTATGAGTTTTGGTGATGCGGACAAGTGGATTCACGATTGGGTTTTGGATGAAGAAGCCTCGCGAAAGATTATCAAGAAAGCGTTGGATTTAGGCATCAACTTTTTTGATACAGCGAATGTTTATAGTCTCGGGACGAGTGAAGAATTTTTAGGCCGCACATTAAAAGATTTTGCGAAACGTGAAGAAGTAGTCATTGCGACAAAAGTCAGTCAAAAAATGCACGATGGTCCAAACGGAGAAGGGCTATCAAGAAAAGCGATTATGCAAGAAGTCGAGGCAAGTCTTGAAAGATTAGGCACAGATTATATTGACCTGTTATATATCCATCGCTGGGATTATAACACGCCGATCGAAGAAACGATGCGCGCGTTAAATGATTTAGTCCGAGCAGGAAAAGTCCATTACATCGGAGCTTCAAGTATGTATGCGTACCAATTCCAACAAGCACAAAACATCGCAGAAAAAAATGGATGGACAAAATTCGTTGCGATGCAAAATCATTACAACCTCGTTTATCGCGAAGAAGAGCGAGAGATGAATCGCTTCGCAATGGAAACCGGAGTAGCGTTGGTTCCGTATAGTCCACTTGCGGCAGGACGATTAGCGAGAGAATGGGATAGTGAAACCGATCGAGCTAAATCGGATGCAGTCGCAAAAGGGAAGTACGATAGCACCGAAGAAACTGACCGAAAAATTGTTGAAGCTGTTGGAAAAGTGGCAGAAAAACATGGCGCGACTCGCGCACAAATTGCGACAGCGTGGCTCTGGGAAAAGGGTGTTGTTTCGCCAATTATCGGAATTACAAAAGAAAAATATCTCGATGATTTTGTCGGCGCATTAGATGTTAAGTTAGATGAAGAAGATATGAAAGCACTCGAAGAACATTATGTTCCACATGAAATCGTCGGCCACACACATCCGGACAATTAAATTTAAAGGACTTAAAGGGTATCTTCACTGAACTCTTCATTTTTCAGTTTTGGGTGAGGATTCAAAGTCAGTTTATCATTCATTCTTTGAACAGCCCAAGTTTGCTCGAAAAATACCAAAACTTGGACCGATGGTAAGCTGAACAGCCCAAGTTTGTTCGAAACAAATTAAAACTTGGGCCGATGCGCTGAAATATAAACTTTATCTAAGCAAAATAAAAAAACGCGAGGGACAGTTTTAATTGTCTTTCGCGTTTATATTTTGTCTAATTAAATATTTTCTACACTGTGCTCAATGCCAGCTGGATCTTTAAAGACTAGAAGGTTTTCTTCTTTAGTAAATTCAATATTCGTTTCAGTCAAATTATTTTCAATTTGTTCGATATCTGCAGCAGAACCTGCCCATTCAACAGTACGAATTCCAGGTTCCAAACGATTTGGTTTGTCTAAGTTTCCACGTTTCCAAATGTTTGCACCTAAATGATGATGATAATTTCCAGTCGCAAAGAAATAAGCTTGCGGACCAAATTTATATTTCAAACCTAAGCCCATTACGTTGAAGTAGAAATCTGCAGCAATATTCACATCGTCAACGTGCAAGTGAACGTGTCCCATTATTGTGCCGTTTGGCATACCGTCAAAAGTTGTGCGACTAGCTTCTAATGCTGCATCTGCATCCATCATTTCAGTAATTCCTGCGATTGTACCGTCTTCAGCAATGTCCCATTCGGATTCAGGTTTGTCCCAATATATTTCAATTCCATTTCCTTCTGGGTCGTTTAGATATAAAGCATTACTATATCCGTGGTCACTTGCGCCAGTCATTGGAATTTGATTGACGATTAAGTGACGAAGAACCGTCCCTAAATCTTCAAAAGTCGGTAATAATAAAGCTAAGTGATACATGCCAGTTGTGTCTTCATTTTTCGGTAAAATCGTTGGGTGTAGTTCAACTAAAACTGTTCCGTCTGGAGTACCTAATGCATATGAACCGCCTGATTCGCCTAAAAGTTTCAGACCAATAGCTGTTTCATAATATTGTGCAAGAGTAGCAGGGTTTTGCGCGTTTAATTGTACACTTTTTGTTACGATAGTTGATTGGCTTTGTGCAGTAATCATAGTTAAATTCTCCTAATATTTTATTCAAAAACCATAATGACTCGAATTCGAAATAAAAGCAAGATGGACTACTTGAAAAAATGGCACAATTTAGCTTTTTCTTAATTATTAATCAATTTATTGACATTTTCATCAGTTGTTACACCAATAAAGACATCTTGATCCTGAACGATGTAGTTTGGACCAAATTCAATCGTAAACTCATGGGTTTCAGATTGTCGAATCGCAATAATATTTGTTTTATATTGATTTCTAAAGTCAATATCAGCAATGGACTTTCCAACCCAAGACTCTTGATTCAAAAATTCGATCACATTATATCGATGATCCAATTTAATTAATTCATGAACGGTAGGATTTGCTAACATCATTGCAATTTGAGAACCCATTTCAACTTCAGGCAAGATGACTCGAGTAGCCCCCACATTAATTAATACTTCTTGGTACTCGACATTCTTCGTTTTCACTGTAATATTGTCGACGCCAATTTTTTTCAAATTCAAAATGGCCAAAATAGAATCTTCTAGTTTTTCTGCAGCCGCGATGACAACTTGGTCACAGTCTGCGAAACCTGCTTCGACTAAATGATCGATTTTGGTAAAGTCACCTTGAATGGCCACCTCCACCACTTCCATCACTTCTTCGACATGGTCCATATTTTTATCCATCGCAATGACGTCTACATTATTTTCAGCCAACGTACGAGCGACAGAGCTTCCAAATAAACCAAGACCTAATATTCCAATTGTTGAAACTCTCATTTATTTTCACCTCAAAAATTTTTATATTTCAAAAAAATTCCTATTAAAAGTTAAATTTATTTCTTCATTCGCTAGCCGACAAGTAAATTCATTTCGGGATATTGAATCGTTGATTCTCGTGTTCGGTCGGTTAAGGACCATAAGAAGGTCATAACACCGACTCGTCCAATTAGCATCAATAAAATCAAAATAATTTTACCAACAAAAGTAAGTGAAGGTGTTAAGCCCATTGTCAATCCGACCGTTCCCAAACAAGAGAAGACTTCGATTAAAACATATTCGATCCCAAAGCCGTCTGGTATCGTTTCGGTAAATAATAAAATAATAGAAGCCACACTTGCGATTAAGATACCAGAAGAGAAAATAAAGAATGAGCGTCTAATGGTATCAAATGAAATCGTTCGATGCATAATATTTGTCTTGTTGTAATTCATGGATCGATAAATGGCGAGACCAATCACAAATAGTGTGGTCACTTTAATCCCACCGCCTGTAGATCCGGAAGTAGCTCCAATAAACATCAATACAATTGTCAAGAAAATACTCGCTAAACTTAAATCGGCGTAATCAATATTGGCAAAACCGGCAGTTCTTGGCGTAACAGATAAGAAAAAATAATTAATAAGTTGGTCCATTGGCGATAAATGCGCAAATGTTCCATTTCGATATTCTGCAATTCCAAAAACTATCGTTCCTAAAATCCAAAGGAAACCGGTGGTCACTAAAACAATTTTGCTATACTTTCTCAATTTTCGCGTTTTACGGAAATTCAGCAAGTCTTCCCATACGATAAATCCTAGGCCACCAGCCACAATTAAAAAGGCAATGACGAATAAAACAAGTGGGTTATCTTGATAACCAATTAAACTATCCCCAAATAAATCAAATCCCGCATTACAAAAAGCAGAGATACTATGGAAGAATGAAAAGTATAAACCTTTGGCGATTCCATACTCTGGAATAAATACTGTACCCAATAAAATCGCACCGATAAGTTGCACTGTTAAAGCAAATCGAACAATCGACCAAACCTTACTTAATAAATTTTCACCACGACTCAAGGAAAGAGATTCTGTAACAACTTGTCGTTGTTTCAAGTTTGGTTTTTGTTTCAAAATATAATTATAAAAAATAATCCATATCGTCATAAATCCTAAACCGCCGACTTCGATCAAAGTAATGATGACGGTCTTCCCGAAATAATTCCAATGGGCTGCTGTGTTCAGCGTAACTTGTCCAGTCACTGCGGTTGCTGAAGTGGCCGTAAATAAAGCGTCAATAAATGGGGTCCAGTCACCACTGTTGGATGAAAAGGGCAGCCATAATAAAATTGCGCCTAGAGTAATAAAACCCGCATAAGCCAAGACAATAGTTTGTGCAATTGAAAGTTTTTTAAATAAATTTGTCATATTCACACCTTAGATTCGAATAAATGGATATTATCCATTCACTCATTAGTTGATAGTACTGTATAACTTATCGCTCAAACGCTAAAAAGTCAATACACTTACTTAAATAATTTTGTACTGTCTACACCTAACTATTTTGATATTTTTGTTTAAAATGTTACGTACCCTTAATATACAAGAAAGCCAGAGAATTATCATTAAATCGAGCAAAATAAAAAACAATGCGTAAACATTTTCGTTTACACACTGTTTTGATTGCGTCAAAACCATTAAATGGAAGTAGATTCCGCTAAATATTCCGCGTCACGTTTTTTTAACGCTTCTTTAACTAATGCGACAACTTCTTTCGCATCTTCTTCATTATGAACCACGTCATATTGATCAATGTTGATTTTCAATACTTGTGAAGCATTATAATGATTATCTACCCAATCATCATAACCTTCCCACAATTTTTTGTAATAAGCCATTAATGAGTCATCTTGCTCGAAATCACGCCCGCGAGTTCCGATACGACGAACGATTTCTTCAAATGATCCATGTAAATACACCATTAAGTCAGGTGCTTTTTTAGGTAATTCTTCAAGTTCTTCCATCATATTATTCAGTAGTTCTTCATAAATTTTGAATTCTAAATCAGAAATTCGACCTAACTCATTATTGATTTTTGTAAAATACCAATCTTCATAAATTGAACGATCCAGTATATTATTTTTATCGACTAACGCTTCTTTAATTGAACGGAAACGGCTGCTTAAGAAAGTTAATTGTAATAAAAAAGGGTAACGTTTTTCTTGTTCTTCCTGCTCATCAGCAGTATAAAATAATTCCAATAATTCATTATCATCGACATTCTCAAAGAATACGTCACTACCTAATTCTTCTCCCAATAACTTTGCTACAGATGTTTTGCCGGCCCCAATCATTCCTCCAATAACAATCACGCTCATACACTCCTATCCTCTCATTTTTTTATCTACGTATGTAATTATTACAGCTTGTCTATCATAGACAATATATAGAGAAAAATCAACAGTAATTTACTACATCTTGTGTTATTTTTGGCAAGAGCAGGATAAAAAACTTTATGAAAATAGGTTACTCATAGAAGTAGTTGACATGTTTATTGATAGAATGAAATGATTCAAAAATAAAATTTGTTTTCGTAACAAAATATTCACATTTATACTGTAAGTTGTTATAAAGTGTAAAAATATATTCCAATCAATTGAATGGAGACAACTAATAATGAAAACAGCAATCATAATTGACAGTACGGCTTATGCCAATGATGAATTGAAAAATCACCCGGATATTTATGAACTAGATTTAACGGTAACGTTTGATGATGGCACACAGTTTGTCGATAGCTCAGATCTAAAAGTACAAGAAGAATTTTATGCGAAGCTACAGCAATCTGAAACCCTTCCACAAACGTCACAACCTTCGCCAGGTATATATGTTCAGTTGGTCCAAGAAATAATTGATAAAGGGTACGACCAATTGTTATGTATCCATTTAGCTCAAACATTTAGCGGGACATATCAAACAGCGAAAATGTTGACGAGTGAATTTGCAGATCAGATTAAAGTGCATGTCGTGGACTCAAAAGGCGTGTCTTTAATTATTGGAACGCTCGTTGAACAAGCACTAGACATGATTGAAAAAGGCCTTTCCTTTGAAGAAATTTGTGAGAATACGGAATGGTCCGCAAAAAGAGGGACGATTTATTTAACGGTTTCAGATTTAGATAATTTAGTAAAAGGTGGACGACTGAATTCGTCCGTTGCCTCTGTGGGAAATCTGTTGAGGGTGCGTCCGTTATTATGTGTTGATGAAGAGGGGAAAGTTTCGGTATTGGAAAAAATTCGCACCGATAAAAAAGTGAACAAACGCTTGGCTGAAATCGCAAAAGAAGATTTAGAACAATCTCCAAATGGAATGATTCTGAAATTTGCGCACGCAGTGGATGAAGAAAGATTACAAGAAACCATAAAAGTTGTCCATCAAGCAGTGCCAGAACTTGAATACGAAGTGGGGACATTGGGTCCGGTTATCGGCACACATGCTGGAGTTGGAACAGTGGGCATGGGAACTATTCCAAAAGCAAGCTACTAATAAAATGGTAGAACCTTAACTCTTGAGCTGAAAATGTCTCAGGAGTTTTTTATTTTCGTTATAATAAGAAAGACAAATTGAGCTGGAGGCAAAGATATGCAAAACAAACCAATATTACCGACATTTAATACCAAAAATGGCATTGAGTTCGGAATTTATACTTTGGGAGACCATCTTCCCAATCCACATACTGGAGAATTGATTCGTGCAAGTGAAAAACTAGAAGAAATTATTGAACTCGCAAAATTAGCAGAGGATTATGGCTTTGATAGTTTTCAAGTGGGAGAGTCGCATCAAGAACATTTTCTTTCGCAAGGGCACTTAATTATTTTGGCTGCGATTGCTCGCGAGACAGAAAAAATAAAACTTTCTTCGTCTGTGACAACGATTAGTGTGTTGGATCCGGTGCGTGTTTTCGAAGATGCAGCAACGATTGATTTATTGTCGAACGGCCGGATGGAACTTGTTGCTGGCAGAGCTTCAAGAATCGGTTCCTTTGATCTTTTTGGTTACGACCATACCGATTACGAAGAAATTTTCGAAGAAAAATTGGAACTTCTTCTAGAAATTAATCAAAACGAAGTCCTGAATTGGTCAGGCAATTATCGACCAGAATTAAAGAATGCAAAAATTCTTCCTCGTCCGGAAAATGACCTAAAAGGTATTCCGATTTGGCGCGGTGTGGGGAATTCGCAATCTTCGGCGATTAAAGCGGGGAGACTGGGCATCCCATTATATCAGGCGCATTTAGCTGGAGCGACGCAGACGTACAAGAATCGAATAGATAAGTATAAAGATGCGGGGAGACAAGCAGGCTTTACTGATGAAGAGTTGCCAGTGAGCACAGGTGGCATTATGTATTTGAGCGAAACGACGGATGAGGCATTCAAGCGGGCGTATCCTTATATTAATGAAGGATTTAAATTGACGAATGGGCAAGAATTTCCGAAGCGAGGTTTTGCGCAAGGTAAAAGTCCGAGAAGTGTGATGTTGATCGGGAGTCCGGAATTGGTGATAGAAAAAATAATTACGCAATATAAAATGTATAATCAACAACGCTTTACGATTGAAATTGATTTTGGTGGTATGCCATTTGCAGAAGTGAAGCGGACGTTGGAAATATTTACCGAGCGTGTGATGCCGGAAGTGGTTGATTTTATTAAGAAAGACAAGGGTATGTTATGAATGAAATAAAAATTAAACGAGTGTATGAAGAAGTTGAAGCAGCGGATGGCTACCGGATTTTGGTGGATCGTTTGTGGCCACGGGGAATAAAGAAAGAAGAATTAAAGTTCGATTACTGGGCGAAAGAAATCACACCTTCAACGGAAATTCGTAAAGCATTTAATCACCAAGAAGAACGATTTAAAGAATTTATGGAAAAATATATAGAAGAACTCAATCAAAATGAAGTGGCAGATGCGTTTGTGGACAAGGTTGAGGATACTTTGGCGGAAGAGAACGTGACTTTACTTTATGCGGCGAAAGATACGCGAGTGAATCATGTGAATGTGTTGAAAGATTGGTTGACGGAAAAATTGTAGACTTAATTAAATCCGAAAGCGCTTATTTTATTAAGCAGACCGTGTATAATAAAAGAGAGTTGAATTATTAACTAATCACGTGGAGGGGTTACATGAGAGCAGATTACCATATGCATTCAAATTTTAGTGACGACAGTTGGGAAGATTTGGATAAGATTGCGTTAAGCGCGATTGAAAAAAATATTGATGAAATTTGTATTACGGAGCATGTCGATTATGGTGTGAAGTTGGACAAAGCGGGATGGGAAAAAAGTGATAAAAAATTAGCAATGAATGCTGACTACGAAACATTTTTCAAAGACATGGCTGCTTTGACTGAAAAATACAAAGATCGTTTAACGATTAAAACGGGTTTAGAGTTTGGAATGCAGACTGGTACGATTCCAGAATTTCAAAAAGTATTTGACCAATATCCGCTCGACTTTGTTATTTTATCTTGCCACCAAGTGGGCAACCAAGAATTTTGGACAGGGGACTTCCAAAAAGGGAAGACGCAAGACGAGTATCAACATTTATATTACGAAGAAATTTATAAAGTGATTCAAGAATATAAAGATTATTCAATACTTGGGCATTTAGATTTGATTCAGCGCTACAGTGATACAATCGAACCGCCTTTGGAAAAACATTATGCTATTATCGAAGCCATTTTAAAGCAAGTCATTAAAGATGGTAAAGGAATTGAAATTAATACATCAAGTGAACGCTACAATTTGGAAGACTTAACCCCAGCTTACGCTATTTTGAAGCTGTATTATGATTTAGGTGGGAAAATTATTACGGTCGGGTCAGACGCACATGTGGCGGAAGATGTGGGCGATCGTTTAGATTTATCTTATGATGTTCTTCGCGAAATTGGCTTTAAACAAATCACGACGTTTGATAAGATGGTTCCCATTTTCCATGATTTATAAATAACAATTTACGAATAGTAAATCCTCTCGCTTTTAATAAGTGAGAGGATTTATTCTTATTTTTTATAATAACTGATGGCGAGTTGTGTACGGTCGCGGACTTCAAATTTTTCTAATAAGATGGAGACGTAATTACGCACAGTACCTTCACTTAAAAATAATGTTTCGGCGATTTTTTTGTTGCTTAATCCTTGCGCAATGTGCTTATAGACTTGTTCTTCGCGTTCGCTTAGCTCAATTTTTTTCTGATTGTTTGTCGCAGTTGTCACGGCTTCCGTGATATTATGAATAATCCGTTCGTCAAGTACAGTATTTCCGGAAAGCACCGCTTCGATAGCCGGCAAAAGCGTCTGAATATTTTGCTTCAAAATATATCCTCTAGCTCCAAAAGCGAGTGCATCTTTTATAAACTCCTCATCTTCAAATGTTGTAATCAATAAAATGCGTGCATGAGGAAATTTATCCATAATTTTTTTGGTTGCATCGATGCTACTGCCACCCTCCATACGAATATCCATCAGTATTATGTCAGGCTGATGTTCACAATATAAACGAAAGGCTTCTTTAGCATTCGTTCCAGTTGCAACAACCGAATATCCTGCATTCTCTGTAATCATTTTTAAAGATGAAATGACGATTGGGTCATCATCAATAATGAGTAATTTTTTCATTCATCTACACCTTTCACTTTTCTTGTGTAAGTTCGTCTCGAATGCTGTCTTTATCAAATATCAACTGCGTCAAATAACCATTATGGTGACGAATAATGGTTGAGGCTTGATATTTTTGCCCTAGTTGTCGAATCATCGCTTGGCCAATGCCGTCCACTATTTTTGCTTCCGGATCAAAATCTGATCCATTATCTTTAATCATTAGTTTGAAGACACCCGCATATTCATGTAACACAATTTGAACTTGCGTCGCATTTGAATGGTGAAAACTATTCAAGATGGCTTCGCGTATAATCGCTAAGAGGTCTACTTTAAAGGCATGCTTTAACCCGGACTGAATCGTTTCTTGATAATGCATTTGTATCGACGGCAAATCACGCTGCAATTGTTCGATACTGGTTGCCAACTTAAAACTGTCTTGGTGAATTTCATGAATCGTTCCTCGAATATCGTTCATCTAGGGAAGAGTGCAGGGTAGGAAAAAAGTTGATCGGCCAAAGTGGAAGGAAAAAATGTGCTCACTTGGGCCTATGGGATTGAAATGTCATAATACGAAATTCTCTTCATCTATGAAAATATTTGGTAAGATAAAGATACGTTAGAAAGAGAGGAGTGATTGGATGAGGGTAGGTTTTATTTCGGATTTGCATGTGGATCGCAATTTTGAACAACCAGCAGAAGAATATTTACGTGTATTGCTTCAAGTCATGCAGGAAAAGGCTGTAGATCTTCTGGTAATCGGCGGTGATATTTCCAATCATTATTCAACGACTCTTTCTTTTGTCGAAGAACTCCAAAAGCGATCGGAGATTCCAGTTTATTTTATACCGGGGAATCATGATTTTTGGGAAGAGAAGGATGTGACGAAAGATACCAAAGGGATTTATCGGCTGTATAAAAATCATCCGCAAAGTTTGGTTGAATCGCCGCTACAATTAAATGAGCAGTACACTTTGGTTGGCCATCCGGGTTGGTATAATCACGCAGTGTATGACGACGAACAATTTCACCCGGAACAGATTGAAGAAGGAAAATTTCGTTGGACGTATTGGCAAGATAAATTACGCCTGGATTGGAAACAAACCGACGGCGAGGTATCGAAGTGGTTCTCGAAAATTATTGAAGAAGATTTAGAAAAAGTCACGACAGAAAATATTATTCTACAAACGCATGTGGTGACCATACCAGAATATACGATGCCGATGCCGCATCGAATTTTTGATTTTTTTAATGCGTATATCGCGACAAATGATTTGAAAAATATTCATCAAAAATATCCGATCACACATCAATTTATGGGTCACGTTCACTTTCGCGAAAAGATTCGGCGAGAGAACACGCAGTTCATTACGAATTCTTTGGGTTATCGTAGAGAATGGTGGACGAAAGATTTGTATCAAGAATTGCAGCGTAGTCTAGTCGTGTTAGATTTAGAAAACAAAGAAAAATAGGAAGGTGAGGGATGCGTAATGTCAAAGTATTATATTAATCAGAAATTTTCTTTTCGGGATCGCTTTGTCATTAAAGATGAAGAAATGAATGATGCCTTTGTTGCCGAAGGAGAATTTCTCACACTCGGGAAACGAATTATGTTGCGTACGATGACGGGTGAAGATTTATTATTTATCAAACAGAGACTTTGGAGAGTATTATCACAGTATGAATTTTATGTGGGCGATGACCTCGTATGTGAAATGAAACAAGAATTTGCGTTCTTTAAAAAACATTACACCATTGTGTCGCCAGATTGGACCATAACCGGAGATATTTGGGCATTGGATTTTGATATTTCAGATGGCTCGCAAATAATTGCACGAATAAATAAAAAGTTTTTATCTTTTATGGATGCGTATGAAATTGAAATTTTTGACGAAGAGTATACAGAATTAATATTGGGCATTGTCATTGCGATTGATGCGGATATCGAAAGTAGTCAGTCGAGCTAATCGAATTTAACTATAAATTTATACCGAAGGATAATGCATTTATTAGTTATTTATCAAAGAAAGCGTTATAATATCGTCATCAATCATTTGAGAAAGGGCGAATGTGAATGCCAAATGAAGTGTATACTAATTATTGGGTCAACCAACGTGATGATGTAAAAAAAGAACATGGCAGTTACAAGACAGAAGAAGAAGCGATCGATGCGATTAAAGCCTGGTGGGAGATTCACCACGAAACACATCGTGAAGTTTCTTATGAACGGACCAATACTGGCGCTTTAGAAATTCTGTATGGGGACCCCAACTATTATTATCGAATTGAAAAAAATAAAAGAGACACGGCCTTACCCTCAACTTCGTATAAAGTAAAATCTAAAGGTGAAATTGACGCCTTACGCAATAAATTTTTACTCGATAAAGCAACTTTTGTATTTGATGAATTATCTGAACCTTATCGCGACCGTTTAGTCAAAGCATTTGGCGATATCAAAGTTTGTCGAGCATATAGTTATACAGAGGATGGACAGCCCATCATCCAATTAGATTCAAAACGCAGTTAAACAAATTGATATGAGACCCAACCCAGCTATTCACATCCTTGGGTGGGTCTTTATTAAAAAAACTTAAATTTTTACCCGTTCATCTGTTACATTTTTTGATTTTGTACTACAATAGGTAAGAAAGCATTTGTCGTCATTATCACAAACTGAGAGAATGGCGAGCAAGAAATATTTTAAAGCGAACGATAAAAATTAATCGAATGTGGGGAGTCAGAGACGATGAAATATAAAGACGATAGTTTAACTTTGCATACAGATTTGTATGAAGTGAATATGGCATACACGTATTGGAAACAAAACAATGCAGATAAAAAAGCAGTGTTTGAAGTCTATTATCGCAGCAATCCATTTGGTATGGGGTATACCATTTTTGCGGGGCTAGAGCGTGTAGTGAATTATATTAAAGATTTACAATTTACCGAGTCAGATTTAAGTTATTTGAAGAATGAAATTGGCTATGAAGATGAATATATTGACTACTTAAGAAATTGGCGCTTTAGAGGAACTATTCGTTCGATGAAAGAAGGAGAAGTTGCTTTTGCGAATGAACCATTGATGCAGGTGGAGGGTCCCATTTTAGACTGTCAGTTAATTGAGACGGCTTTATTAAACGTGATTAATTACCAGACGCTAATCGCCACAAAAGCGTCGAAATTAAAAACAGCTGCTGAAGGCGATACGGTTATGGAATTTGGTGCGCGACGTGCGCAAGAAATGGACGCAGCTATTTGGGGTGCTCGCGCGGCTTATATTGGCGGAGTGGATTCAACAAGCAATACACGCGCAGCAAAATTGTTTGACATTCCAGCTTCTGGAACACATGCGCATTCCCTTGTTCAAGCCTATCGAAATGAATATGAAGCCTTTAAAGCTTATGCTGAAACCCATAAAAACTGTGTGTTTTTAGTGGATACCTATAACTCAATCGAATCAGGCGTTCCAAATGCAATTCGAGTAGCGAATGAGTTTGGCGATAAAATTAATTTTGTCGGTGTTCGTTTGGATTCTGGAGATTTATCTTATCAATCGAAACGAGTCCGGGAACAATTGGATGAAGCGGGTTATCCAAATGCAAAAATATTTGCCTCAAACGATTTAGATACAGAAACGATTCTCAGTTTGAAAATGCAGGGTGCAAAAATTGATGTCTGGGGTGTAGGAACAAAACTAATTACTGCTTATGATCAGCCAGCTTTAGGAGCGGTGTATAAAATTGTTTCGGTGGAAGGAAAAAATGGAGAGATGCTCCATACGTTGAAACTGACAGCCAATGCCGCAAAAATTTCTACTCCAGGGAAGAAACAAATTTGGCGTATTCGTTCGAAAAATGATACGAAACCTGAAGGCGATTTGGTGACTTTAGATCATGAAAGACCAGATCTTGAAGAGGAATTATTTATGTTCCACCCACAATATACCTATATCAATAAGACGGTCCGTGATTTTATTGCCCGTCCATTATTGGTAGATATTTTTGTGGAAGGCGAATTGGTTTATGACTTGCCTGAGTTAGAAGAAATTAGAAATTATACGTCAAGTCGTTTGGCTGAACAATATGAAGAACATCGACGCTTACTCAATCCAGAACAATATCCGGTTGACTTGTCTCAAGAATTATACGACGCGAAAGTAGATACAATTAATTATTTCCGTTCATCTCCAACAGAAGCGGATGGGTTATAATTAGTCAAAGATAAAGGAGGATATTATGACGTCTTTACAAGAACAAATTATAAAGGAATTGGGCGTCGTCCCAGTAGTGGATGCAAAAGAAGAAATTCGAAAATCTGTTGATTTAATGAAAGACTATTTGAAAACACATTCCTTTTTAAAAACACTTGTACTTGGCATTTCTGGCGGTCAAGATTCGACGCTTTTAGGTAAACTTGCACAGATGGCGATAACAGAAATGCGTAAAGAAACAAAAGATGAATCTTATCAATTTATTGCGATTCGTTTACCTTATGGGGTCCAAGTGGATGGTGAAGATGCAAAAGCTGTGGTGGATTGGATTGGGGCGGATGTTTCCCTTGAAATCAATATAAAAGATGCGGTTGATGCAACGGTAGCCGAACTCGAAACGAGTGGGGTTACGATTTCTGATTTCAACAAAGGGAATATCAAAGCTCGTCAGCGGATGATTGTACAGTACGCCGTTGCCGGAGAAAAGCAAGGTGTTGTCTTAGGTTCGGATCACGCGGCCGAAGCTCTGACCGGATTTTACACAAAATTTGGTGACGGTGCAGCAGACATCATGCCTTTATATCGATTAAATAAACGACAAGGGGCCCATTTGCTACAAGAATTAAATGCGCCGGAATATTTTTACACAAAAATACCAACGGCTGATTTGCAAGACAACAAACCTGCTTTATCGGATGAAGACGAGTTAGGTGTGAGTTATCAATGGATTGACGATTATTTAGAAGGAAAAGAAGTTCCAAAAGATGCTCAAAAAAGAATCGAGCAACTCTATTTAAATTCGCGACACAAGCGACATCTACCGATTACTATTTTTGATGACTTTTGGAAAAATTAGGAGGAAACAAATTGGTGAAAACCATTATAAATGCAACGATTTACACGGGTCACCAAAAAGTTGAATCGGGCTTCATTCGTTTTGACGAGCAAGTTCTTGCGGTTGGAGAGATGAAAGATTACCAAGAAGATTCGACAGCTGGCGTGATCGATGCGCCTGGAAAAATGATTGTCCCTGGTTTTATTGATGTACATAGTCACGGGGGATATGGCGCGGATAATATGGATGCCGATCCGAAAGTCATTGATGAAATGACGACGAAGATGCTGGAAGAAGGAATTACCAGTTATTTCGCGACGACAATGACTCAGTCCGATGAGAATATTGAACAAGCATTAGTTGGAATCAAGGCAGCGAAGGCTCTGAACCCGATGATTCAAGGGATTCATTTAGAAGGTCCGTTTGTTTCACCGGCTTATAAAGGGGCGCAACCGGAAGAATTTATGCGCACAGCGGATGCAGACACGATGAAAAAATGGAATGATTTAAGTGGAGGCAATATTCGATTAGTCACTTATGCTCCGGAATTGGGGGACGTTGCAGCCTTTGAAGAATATTGTTTAGCACATAATATCGTTCTTTCAGCAGGCCACTCTGGCGCAACTTTTGAACAATTGGAGTCCTCAAATGTTTCGCACATTACGCATTTGTTTAACGGTCAATTGGGTTTGCACCATAGAGAAGCAGGTGTAGCAGGTTTTGGTTTAATACAAGAGCACGTCAATGTCGAGTTGATTGTGGATGGTTTCCATATTTCATCTCCAATGGTTAAATTAGCATATGAAGCCAAAGGAGCAGATGGTATTGTATTAATTACCGATTCGATGCGAGCCAAAGGGATGTCTGAAGGGGAAAGTGAACTTGGCGGACAAAAAGTCATCGTAAAAGACAAACAAGCGCGATTAGAAAATGGTTCACTTGCCGGATCGGTTTTAACGTTTATTGATGCCTTTAAAAATATGATGGCATTTACGGGTTGTTCCATGGAAGAGGCTGTAACGATGAGTTCGGTCAACCAAGCGAAGGAATTCCAGTTAGATCAAAAAGGCACGTTAGAAACAGGGAAAGATGCGGATCTACTAATTTTAAGTAAGGATTTAACTATTGAACAAACAATTTTAGGAGGAAAGATACATGGGTTCAAATAATATTGAAGTAATTGTAGTAAAAGATGCAGTTGAAGGTGGGAAGAAAGCTTTCGAAATCATCGAGAAGGAATTAAATGAAGGGCTAAAGGTTTTAGGTTTAGCAACAGGAAGCACACCTGAAACATTGTACGAAGAATTACGCGGAAGCGACTTAGATTTTTCAGATGTTGTTTCGATCAACTTGGATGAGTATGTAGGAATTCCTGGTGACCATCCGCAAAGCTACCGTTATTTCATGAATGAAAAATTATTTAACGCAAAACCATTTAAAGAAACACATGTACCAGATGGTATGGCTACAGCCGAGGAAGAAACGGCTCGTTATGACCAAGTGATTGCAGATAATCCAATTGATTTACAAATCTTAGGAATTGGTGGCAATGCGCATATTGGATTTAACGAACCAGGTACGGCTTTTGAAAGTACGACAGATAAAGTAGAGTTAACGGAAGAAACAATCGAAGCGAATAAACGATTCTTTGAATCAGCGGATGATGTGCCACGTTATGCTTATTCAATGGGCTTGTCTTCAATCATGTCTGCAAAGAAAATTGTGCTACTTGCTTATGGTGAAGGAAAAGCAGAGGCTATCGCGAATACTCTAAATGGACCAGTAACAACTGACGTTCCAGCAAGTATCCTACAAAACCATGAAGATGTGGTATTTATTGTCGACGAAGCAGCCGCAAGCAAACTATAAAGAAAAGCGGACAAGCCCGCAATGGCCTAAGAAAAAATAGGAAATGTGACCCTAAATGTGCAGCAAAAGCGCACAATGGGTCACATTTATCTTTTTTTCATAGGGCAGGGCTTGGGAGCTAGACAAAGAAAAGCGGACAAGCCCGCAATAACTAATTAAAAATAAAATCACGAGCAAAC
>CAZTEC010000003.1:0-5055 GCA_964612765.1 uncultured Carnobacteriaceae bacterium | reverse complement strand
AAAGAAAAGCGGACAAGCCCGCAATAACTAATTAAAAATAAAATCACGAGCAAACAATCCATAATCGATTGCTTCCTCGTGATTTTTCATTTATAAGTGTGTTCTCCATTTAATACGTGTCACTATCAGCGTCAGCCTCTTCGTAACTTTCACCGATGTAAGCTTCATCTGCATCCTCCGCACCTTCATCTACTTCCAAACCTAAATGTTCCTTCAATTCGTTTTGGACTTCAAATAAAGAATCTTCGTAAGGTTGCCAGGTGTACACGTCTAATCCATAGTGTGGGAAATATTCGGTTCCTGCATACCCATTCAAATGAATTTGTTCGATATTGCCAGCTGTATTCATATAATTTGCCGCGATTGTCATCATTTGCGAAGCAGTCACATTTGTTGAAAGGTGAGGTTCAATCGCATCTAAAATATTCGTAAAATTCGCGACTGTATTCACTGAAACGACTTTATCTAAAATGGCAGCAACCACTTCTTGTTGGCGATCCTGACGACCAAAGTCACCGCGTGGATCGGATTTGCGCATGCGAGCGTAAGCCAAAGCTTCGTCACCATTTAATTCTTGTTCGCCTTCAATAATTTGGACGGATTGCCCACTATTTTGATACAAACTTTGTGTAAATGCAAACTCTGAATTGATGGTTACACCACCGACGGCATCGACTAAACCGATCAACCCATCAAAATCCATCGTCGCATAAAATTGAATCGGGATATCTAAATAAGAACTAATCATTTCTTTAGCGAGTAGCGGACCACCTACGGAATGAGCCGCATTTATTTTTTCCGTTACACCATTGGGTAAGGTAATTAACGTGTCTCTTGGGATTGAAAGCATTTTAATATCTTTGGAATCTGGATTAACCGTCACTACAATTATTGTATCACTTCGACTAGCGCCATCTTCTTCTACATCCACGCCAAGAATCACTGCTGAAAAAGGTTCTAAATCTTCAAGTTGTTTTGTGTTTTCTAATGTTTCCATACTTTCCGGTTCTTCAGTTCCAATCGAATCTAAAAAATTCAATACTTTACTGCCATAATAACCGGTGACGAAACCTAAAAAGATTGCAAGAAGGATGAATAAGCTTAATGCAGTTTCAAATATTCTCTTTCTTTTTTGTTTCTTTTCAATATGTTTATTGCTACGCATTATGACCATCTCTTCTTTGTAATATGAGAGAATTTCTCTCTGCTGTGAAAAAAGCACTGGATAATAGTCTATTATAATAAACCTCTAAAAGCAATGAGAAATTAATGACTTTTATAAGAAAACTTACGCTTTTGTCTATTACATTGATTACTATCATTTCTCAACTGGCACTTCAATCCAAGCTTTGCGTCCCATTTGGATATCTGCATTCGCGCTGGTCCAGTTTGTCATGTCTTCGACAAATTGTTCTTCACTTTCCAATGGGACGACACAATGATAAGTGACATTTTCCGTATACGTTATGTCTTGCAACGTATATTCAGACTCACGTAATAAATTTTCGATTTGGCCACTCAAAGGATAAGAAACTGTCACATCTATCAATCGTTGGAGTTGACGTTCAACCACACCAATTGTATTGATCGCTTCATTAACAGCCCCACCATAAGCACGAATTAATCCACCCGCACCTAATTTAGTTCCGCCATAGTAGCGGGTCACAACGGCGGCTACATTCTTCAACTCTCTTTTTAGAAAAATCTCTAACATCGGTATGCCCGCCGTTCCACTGGGCTCGCCATCATCTTGCGCCCGTTGAATTTCATCATTCATCCCAAGGGTGTAAGCCGAGCAGTTATGTGTTGCTTTCCAATGTTCTTTTTTGATAGCAGCAATAAAAGCTTGTGCTTCTTCTTCCGTTGCGACTCGTTTTAAATGACAAATAAAACGAGACTTTTTAAGCTCAATTTCATGTTGCCCATCTGCAGTAATCGTTCGATAATTTTCCATGCTTATACACACTTTCTATCGGTTAAATAAAATAATTTGCTCTTTTTAAAAATAATTTCGCGGAAATCGGAAATTTTTGCATACTTTAATTATAGCGCACCAATTTCAGAAGGTACAAAAATTATACAAAGAAGGAGTCTATTATGGAAACTTATTTATTTGGACGGCAACAATTATTGGAGGAATTACCAGAAGACATACAATATGCTCTCAAAGAGGGGCGAATCCCCAATGTAAACCAAACCATGGGGATTGTGGAACGAAAAGGGAAAAAATATTGTACGAGATGTCAGGCAGAATGTGTCGCCGTACCCAATGACTGTTGTGTCTGTCAGGAAGAATGTGGGTATTGTCGAAACTGCTTGAAGATGGGGAAGGTGAGAGCTTGTTCGATATTATATTCGTTGGCTGAACCGAATGTATTTACGAAAAAGAAGTCCCCTGTTTTAAAATGGGCCGGCACTTTGTCAACTCAACAAGAAGAAGCTTCGGCTCAAATTGTCCAATCGATTCGAGCAGCTGAAACGCGATTGTTGTGGGCCGTCACCGGAGCCGGGAAAACAGAAATGTTATTTGAAGGCATTTATTATGCCTTACAACAAAATTTGCGCATTTGTATTGCTTCCCCTCGGGTAGATGTGTGTTTGGAGTTGGCCCCACGAATCAGAGCGGCTTTTCCACAAACGGAAATCGCACTTTTGTATGGGGGAATGGAAGAACCCTACCGTTATACCCAGCTGGTCATTGCGACGACGCATCAACTGTTTCGTTTTAAAGAGGCGTTTGATGTGCTTATTATTGATGAGATTGATGCTTTTCCATTTCACTCGGATGTTTCTTTGCAATATGCAGCAAATAAAGCGCGAAAGCTACATTCGACGTTGATTTATTTATCTGCGACTCCTACGCGACAAATGCAACAACAAGTCAAACAGCAACAACTTCGCGCAACCATTTTACCAGCAAGATACCATGGACATCCTTTACCCGTACCACAAATGAAATGGTGTACGGATTGGGAAACTGAAGTATTGACTAATTTTGAAAAGACATCGTTTGGTAAGAAAGTGATTCAATATATTGAAGGTGGACAAAGGTTTCTATTATTTATCCCGAATATTCAATGGATGCATCAGTTAGAAAAATTATTACTGGATTTATTTCCGCTCGTCCCATTTGAAGCGGTATTTGCGAAAGATCCTAAACGAAAAGAGAAAGTTCAGCTAATGCGTCAAGAAAAAATTCAATTCCTCATTTCTAGTACCATCTTAGAAAGGGGCGTAACTTTTCCAGGAATCGATGTGCTGATTATTGGTGCAGAGGATCGAGTATTTTCGGAATCTGCATTGGTTCAAATGGCTGGACGTTGTGGACGATCCCCAGAATTTCCAACAGGAGAAGTTATTTATTTCCACGACGGGAAATCCTTAGCGATGAAGCGAGCTGTAAAACAAATCAAAGAAATGAATCACCTTGCAAAGAAAAGAGGGTTACTCCATTGAGCAACTGTTTATTGTGTCAAAAACCATCACAAACTAATCTGTCCATTCATTATATATTTTCAAAACAAAAAATGGCAGAACATCAATTATGTCTGTCTTGTAAATCATTGTTTGAACGACTGGATCCAGAAAAAAGTTGTCCCGGTTGTGGAAGGGAACAGAGCAACAAAGAAGTATGTAACGATTGTCTGAAATGGCAAGTAAAATATCCGAGATTAGATTTAAATCACCAAGCTCTGTTTAAATATAATCAAGCGGCTCGAGAATTTATGGATCAATATAAATTTCAAGGGGATGTCGTTTTGGCGGAAGCCTTTAAAGAAGAAATAGCTATAGCGTTGCATACATATCAGAAGAGTGACCTTATTGTGTCTATTCCAATCAGTGCATTGAGCCAACAAAAAAGAGGGTATAATCAAGTCGAACAATTCTTAAAACAAGCGGGCGTTCCAACACAAAATATTTTGCGCAATAAAAACCAAACGGCCTTACAGTCTAGTAAGAATCGAGCGGACCGTTTGAAGATGGAGCAGCCTTTTGAATGGGTGGAGAACTTTGATGTCTCATCCCTTTCACAGCAATCTATTCTGATTGTGGATGATGTGTATACAACAGGCCGAACGATTTTGCATGCAAGAAATTTTCTCGAAGAAAACATGGGGAGTGAGTTGAAAACAGCATCATTTTCTCTATTTCGTTAAATGCTCTTGACTTCATACGACAACGTTTCTGCAAAAATAGTTGAAATCGTATAGCCTTTTCTTGTTTAAAAAAACGCTCTCATGTATAATTATTGTAAGAAATATATTAATTCAAGGTAAGCTATTTTATTTACCTTTTAGTATAGTTGTTAAAAATGGACGGAAGGGTGAGGAAGTATGTTGAATTATAATGTGAGAGGCGAGAATATCGAGGTTACTCCAGCTATCAGAGATTATGTGGAGTTGAAGGTGGGGAAATTAGAGAAATTTTTTGATGAGGTGCCAGAAACAAATGTACACGTCAATTTAAAAGTTTATTCTAACCGCACTGGAAAAGCTGAGGTAACTATTCCACTACCCAACATTGTATTAAGAGCGGAAGAAACTTCTCCGGACCTTTATGGAAGTATCGATTTAGTTTCTGATAAACTAGAACGTCAAATGCGTAAATATAAAACAAAAGTGAATCGTAAATTTAGACGTCAAACAGCTGATTTACCAGATGCCATTTCACCAGATTTAGTGGATGAAACGTCTGAATTAGATAACGAAATTAATGGTGAAATCAATGGTAATAGTGGTGATTCAGCAGATATACGCATTGTTCGTACTAAACGTTTCGATTTAAAACCAATGAATGCTGAAGAAGCCGTATTACAAATGGAAATGTTAGGACATGATTTCTTTGTGTTCCTCGATGGGGATACAGAAAGTACCAACATTGTGTATAGACGTGAAGATGGAGACTATGGACTCATCGAAACGGATGAAGAATAATAGATAACCATATAAATACGATCAAAAGAGCAGAGCTTCTGCTCTTTTTTCGTGGTTAATATTAGAAAGTTCAAGATCATAAGTTCAAACCAGCACTCCTTTGGGAGAAACTCTCGTTTTT
>CAZTEC010000002.1:0-74394 GCA_964612765.1 uncultured Carnobacteriaceae bacterium | reverse complement strand
CCCGTATCCGTCAAAATGACAAATTGTTTTCTATTCTTTTCAAAAGTATAAAATTGTGGATCTGCTGCATCATGAGAGATACCAAAGCTCATCACATCAATATCTCCGATTGTTTTTATTTCTTCTAGACCGAATAAATGTTTCTGCTCTAGTTTGACTTTTCCCAGTTTTTTATCCATTGCTTGCCAAGTTTTCTCATTGGCATAGATATCTAGGCCATACTTTCGAGCCATAATCCCCACGCCTTTAATGTGGTCGCTATGTTCATGACTTACAAGAATGGCATCTAGTTCATTAGGATCTCTACCGATCTGGGATAATAATTCAGTCGTTTTTTTACCAGTCAGTCCACAATCCACTAATAATTTTGTATTTGCAGATTCAATATAAATAGAGTTCCCTGAACTACCACTTGCTAAAATGCTAATCTGTAAGTCATCCAGTTTATTTATAGTTGATTTTGCTAAAGTTTTCAATCGAAAAATCCTTCCACATTACATCATTATCTAATTGGTACTAATAAAAACTATTCACCAGCACCCGAATCCTCTTCGTTTTCAGCCTCTTCATCATCTTCTGTCTCTGGCTCCGATTCGTTTGGATTCGATACATTTGTTGGCGGAGCAATTGGCTGCCTGATAATTGTACCATTAACTGCATCGACACGATAGGTTAAACTTTCATTTCCTTGATCTATATCGACGAGCCATACTGGACTATACATACTGATATCTTCTAAATGCAAGACGCGGTGATAAGCTAAAACAGGCCGATCAATCTGTGCGCCTTCTTGAATTTCATTATTTACGAATAAGATTTCAATGGCTCGAAGAGCTTCAATTAGTGACAATTCATTCCCTTGACGACTCGCTGGCCCAGCATATGTTTGCTGAAAGGCATAAATTTCTCCAGAATCATTCACATAGAAAGAAATTTCTGAACTCCCATCTGCTATGGGAATTCCATCCACAAATTGATTAAATATAAACCGACGTCCTTCATCATCATATCTCAAGAACTCATATTCGTCCCCAAACATGACTTCATTAGACGCAACAAAGGTCTCCATTAAATCATAATCATTTGGCGTGAAACCTTCTGTTGGATTACCTTCTAAATTAATCGGATTTGAAGGAAAACTTTCATAGTAAACTGTGCCATCATCATTGAGACTTCCGGTCAGTTCATCCTTCGCTTCGATTTCATCTTCTAATAACTGATGCGCATTAATCTGTAGCGCAAAAATATCCTCTATTTCAGTATCTAAATTTTCAACATCTGTCACTTCAATATTCAGTTCTGCCATACTTTCTAAGACATTATTTGTTGACGGGTCTGACACGACTCGATGGATATCTTGACGTTCATAAATACTAATAATTAAATAGATATTTAATAAACTAAACGCAATGATAAAAATTCTAGCAATCTTTTTAAAGTCCATAAGAAACCTCCTTATGTAACTCGATCAATTCTTCATAGTCAATCCAATCGCCATCAAATAAAATAACCCAGGTCGGATGGAAGTATACCACTTCACTTGTCTCATCACTCTCGACCCATTTGTATCCAATCGTCATATTTTCAATGTTTCTAAACTGTACATCTGACAGAACACTCGATAACTCATTTAGAACTTCTACACCAGGGATTAATTCTTTTAAAGGTGTATCTTCAATGGTTATTGGTGTATTTGTATAACGTAACGGCAATTTGAGATGAGTCACTCCACTCTCCACTAACCCAATTTCAGAAATTGTTTCATTATCGCTACTGCTAAACACAGGAACGCCTTCAATTTCACGTCGAAAAGTCACCGTTTTTTCTTCTGAATCATAATGCGACAATGCAAAAGTCCCTATCCAATTTTCAAAGCGATTCATCTGCTCAAAACTTCTGATAAATCGTTCGGGAACAGATAACTCGCCTACATCTTGTATTTGTCGATAATAAGTCAGCACTTGTGTTCGTTGATTAATGCTAACTTCTTTTGTCAAATCAATATAACGCGTTACAGAGCCACTTGAACGGACATCAACGAGTGAGGTGTCCGGGAAAAAATTGCTCGTATAGACAGAATATGGTCTTCGGTCCATAACATAACTACGGTAAGGGATAGATAACGTTTCAGTCGAAAGATAAACAAATCCTTCTCGCAGATCAATCACTTCTGCTGCAACATATCTTAGATTTTCTGTGTTTAAGAATGGATCGACATTAATCGGTGAATCTTCCAACGCATCCACTGAGTAAATCATTTCTTCTTTTGTATTATAAAGATAGACGGATTGACGATTATCTAAATTTATAATCATCCGATCATAAAAGACATCCATATAATCATCTTGAAGATCATAAAATTTTGGTTCCAGTAAACCTATAGGCTGCTCTTCAATAAAGATAAACTCTAGCCACTGACCGGCTTCCATTGATTCAATATATTCTTGATTTGTTAATACTTCTGTTCGTATAATTCGGTCTAAATTTTCTGTCATATAACTATTATTCAATAAATTCCTTAAAGGGAACGTGTTCGCCATCATTAAATGATTCTCTTGATCAACTCCATGAATGGCTACATAGGTTGGACGGAAAACTTCACTCGGTTCATAATCTCTTTCGGAAATATTCATCCGTGTCGTTTGCGTACTTGTGTTCTCAACTTCCCCTTCACTTCTACCCGCCGTCCAAAGAGTGTACGATAGAAACAAACTAATAATGATTAAAAAGCCAAGTACTACACTCAGTATATTATCTTTTCTTATTCCCATCCCCATTCCTCCTCTTCATACGGAATATATGGAAGTGCAATATAGAAAGTTGTACCTTCTCGATTTTTACTCTCAGCCCAAATATGCCCACCATGTTGTTCTACAACTTCACGACTAATCGCTAAACCTAAGCCCGTACCACCCATTGCTCTAGATCTTGCGCGATCCACCCGATAGAATCGGTCAAAAATGTGGTCAATATCTTCTTGTGGGATACCTATCCCCTCATCTTTAATCAGGATAACCACTTGAGTAGCTTCAATCTTCATCGTACAAATAATTTTTCCACCGTCAGGGGAATACTTAACTGCATTGTTCAACACATTATCTAATACTTGAACAATACGATCCGAGTCAATGTCCACGAAGATAGCCTCATTCACTAAGTCCCTTTGAATCGTGTAATTATTATTTCTGTATTCTTCTGAATCTAATAGCATATCAAAACGATTTAATACCTGCGTAAACAATGCCGTCAAATCAATTAATTCTTTTTGTAGCTCGCTCTTGCCAGAATCAATCCGCGATAAGTGGAGTAAATCTTGAATCATGCGAATCATACGATCCGTTTCGGATTGAGCAACATCTAGGAATCTCGGTGCTAACTCCGGATCCTTCCATGCTCCATCAATTAATGCTTCAATATAACTTCGCATACTCGTTAATGGTGTCCGCAATTCATGAGATACATTTGAAACAAACTGTTTTCGTTCTTCCTCAATTCGTTCTTCTTCAGTAACATCTCGCAACACACTAACAATCCCGCTAATGTAACCCGACTCTGCCTGAATCATCGAGAATGATGCTCGTAGAATCGTCATTGTCTCTGGCGTATCAATATATACGGTAATCGCTTCTTTCGTATCAAGAAGATCTCTTAAATTATAATCCTCTTCTAATTCAAGAAGTCGTAATATATTTTTCCCAACTATTTCTTCCCGTGTAAGATTAAGCATGGTCGTTGCCATTGTATTAACAATATCAATTTCTCCACGACGGTTTGTGGCAATAACGCCTTCCGTCATATTACTTAAGACACTATCCAAACGTTGTCGCTCAGATTCAATTCTTCTTTGACCGCTTTCTACTTCATCAGATAGTTGATTAATATTCTGTGCTAATAAACCAATTTCATCGTTCCCGTAAATCGTAACTTCACCTGAATAGTCCCCTTCACCGATTGCTTTCGCTTTCTCTTGCATTTCTCGAAAAGGATCAGTCAAGGCTTTCGAAACCATATTTGCAAGGATAGAAGATAGGATAATCGCAATCAACGAAGCACGTAAAAAGATAAACGTAATATCGGTAATCTGTTCGTAGATGCTTTCAATATTACTCTCCATAATGATTGCACCAACAACCGTTTGACTTTCCGCAGAAGAATGTACAGGCTCGATGAGGCGCCATCTCCTAGCATTTAATTGTGCATTAAATGTCTGTCGCGAAACCGTTGCTCCTTGCAGAATCGCAGGGCGAACATCCTCATCATTCAATAATTGCCCCAAACTCACTTGCTGGGTCGTATCGCTATTTCCGACCACAACAAAACTAGCATCCACAACAATAACATTTGTGATGCCCGGTCCAGAATATTCGGACAATAGACTATTGATTTCTTCATTTGGATTGACATCTTCAGGAATCGTTTGCGGATTTTCTCTCATTTCCAAATATGGTCGAAAACTGTTCTCTAAAAAAGTCATCTGCAGTTGTTGATTCTCTTGAAAATTACTAATTAACTGTCGCTCTGTTTGCGTAATAAAATTCGCCCCAATTAACTGCAGGGCGAATACAATAACCATAACTATTATAAAAACTATCTTAGCATTAATCGATTGGTAAAATCGTTTCTTCTTTTTCATGATTAAAGCTCCGTTTTATCTGGATTCCTTAAGTAATAACCTACTCCACGCCTCGTAATAATATAATTCGGGTGGCTAGGATTATCTTCGATTTTTTCACGTAAGCGACGAATCGTTACATCCACTGTTCGGACATCTCCTAAATAATCAAAATCCCAAACTTCTTCAAGTAAATGTTCTCTTGTCATCACTTGACCAACGTGACGCGTTAAATAATATAATAATTCAAATTCGCGATGGGTTAGCTCGATCGTATCACCATTTTTCGAGATATAGTAAGCATCCGGATGAATAACTAAGTCACCCACTTGAATATCATTACTATCTTTCTGCGTAGTTTCTGTTGTTGCAGTAGAATTTAATCGACGCAAATTCGCCTTAACTCGTGCGACAAGTTCGCGATTTGAGAAAGGTTTGGTTACATAATCATCCGCACCTAATTCAAGTCCTAAAACTTTGTCAATTTCAGTTTCTTTAGCTGTTACCATAATAATCGGCATATCATAATTTTTTCGTACTTCTCGTACGACTTCTAAACCATCTTTTTTGGGTAACATTACATCCAAAATAATTAAGTCAGGTTCTTCTTCCGTCACTTTTTCAAGTGCTTCTTCACCATCAAACGCTGTTACAACGTCATAACCTTCTTTTTCAAGATTAAATTTAATAATATCTGAGATGGGTTTTTCATCATCTACTACTAATATTTTTTTCATTCTATGTCTCCTCAATTTTAATAGACTCTTTTTGTCATGCCTTAAACTCGAGAATAGTCCTTATTATTGGTAAATTATAACATAGGAAAATACGGTTTGCAATTAAGCGTTTTCAACCAAAGCGCATACTGCCGGCAACTATAATGTTGGATAAATTTTCTATAATCATTCATACGACATCAAATCTTCTAAATTTTAGCACGAAGAGCAATCGTTTCATTCCCAATGGCATGTTTTGTCGGATATACTTCAATCGTCTCATGATCGCCAGATAATTCAAGAATAATAACGGATACTACAGGATTAAACCCTTCTTCCTCGATAAAAGAGAGATCCATCTCCACTAAAGTATCTCCCTTTTCAACAAAGGCACCTTTTTCTAGACGGCTTATAAAGCCTTCTCCTTTGAGTTCGATTGTATCAATTCCTAAATGAATGAGTAACTTCATATTTTCTTCAGTACGTAAGTATATTGCATGTTTAGTTGCTGCAATTTGTTCAATTCTCGCATCAACTGGAGCAAAGATATATTTTCCCGTAGGTCGAATCCCATACCCATCTCCAATTAATTTTCCGGAGAATATTTGGTCTTCAACTTCCTCAATTGGAATAATCTCTCCATCCACAACAGCTGGTAATTCTAAAGTATAATCGATCGAATGATATTCAGATGTTTCCTTTGTATGTTCATGCATATTTTTTTCATTTGTCAAAATAGTTGCTCCTTATCCATTATTCGTTTATTTTATTAACAAATTTCCTTTGTTATGAACGCCATTTCAGTTTAAGATTCTTTCCATTTTTGGTATTGTTATATTAAAGATAATTCAATTTAAACAAAATAACAATTTATTTCCAATAAAATACTTTATTCGTTTAGAAAAGAGGGATTTATTATGAATACTGGTACGATTTTAGCAATAGCTATCGTTGTTCTCTCCATAATAATAGTTATTGTTGTAGCGTTCATTACAAAAAAACAAGTGGAACCAACTTTGAATAATATAAAAGATTTAAACGAACTCATTACGCAAAAGCAAAAGGTTTATACTAGAGAAGGTGAGCATCTGAATGAAAAAGTCACCGATCTAACAGACCGAGTTGAGCTTATGCAAAAAGATGTTGAAGAAAAATCCGTTCATTTTCAAGATTTTATCGATGAACAAGGACAATTTCAAACCTCACTTCGCTATCTAAAAGATCATGCTGGCGAGTATGCTGGTGGTATTTCAACAAATATCAAAAATGAATTAAAAGAAGATGGTCCTAAGATTGTCGAAACCTTCAAGCGAGCATTTAAAAAGACAGCTGAGAAACAAAAAGTTCGTTACCAAAATAAATAATATTGAAAGAAAGTAGCGTGTTAGTATGAAGAAAAATAATTGGTCACTCATTTTCTTAGCAAGCATCATTTCCGCAGCAGTCGCTTTACTTTTTGCACCAAAGCCTGGGAAAGAACTAAGAGATGAATTAAAAAATAAGGCAATGAATACCAAAGATTCTTTCCAAGAAGGCGCAAATAATTTAAAACACGACTTCCAAGAAGCCTACCTTGAAGCTGAGAAAGAAGTTGAACTCGAATTAGCAAACCTCGACGCTCGTCAACGTGAGCTAAGAGAAACAATCGAAAGCATCGAAAATGAATTAAAAAACTAAATTAAAGTATAGTAAAAAAGCTGCAACAGATGAGAATGTACGTTCTCCTGTTGCAGCTCTTTTTTTACTTTCTAAAACCCTGCAATCTGATCTTCAGGATAGTATGTTAATGAAGAGAATTTATTATATTCTTTAATAAACAAGAGTTTTACAGTCCCCCTTGCACCCGAACGGTTTTTTTCAATAAGAACTTCAACTACATTATCCTCTTCGGGTTCTTCTTCGCCTTCCTCACCACGATAATAATCTTCACGATAAAGAAAGGCTACAATATCCGCATCCTGCTCTAGCGATCCTGATTCACGTAAGTCACTTAGAATTGGTCGCTTATCTTGTCGTTGTTCCACACTACGAGAAAGTTGCGACAAAGCAATAACCGGTACATTTAACTCCATCGCTAATTTTTTCAGTTGACGAGAAATTTCAGAAACTTCTTGCTGTCTCGACTCGCGTCCTGAACCTTCAATCAATTGAAGATAATCAATGATAATCAAACCAATCCCGCCTCTTTCTTGCATCAGACGACGAGATTTTGCGCGAATTTCTGACACACGAATACCTGGTGTATCGTCAATAAAGATATTGGCTTTAGATAAACTTCCCATAGCTACAAATAATTTTTCAAACTCTTCTTCCGTTAGTTGACCCGTACGTAAATTGTTGGCATTAATGGTCCCCTCCGCACAAAGCATTCGGTTAACTAGCTGAGTAGCCCCCATTTCTAAACTAAAAATGGCGACATTTTCATTCGTTGAGGTCCCAATATTTTGCGCAACATTCAATACGAAAGCAGTTTTCCCAACTCCTGGTCGAGCAGCAAGTATAATCAATTCATCTTCGTGTAAGCCCGCCGTCATTAAATCTAGTGCACGATAACCTGTTGAAAGTCCTGTGATTTCTTCTGCGTTTTTATACAACGTATCGATTTCTTCCATACTTGTTCGCAGAACATCACTAATCTTAACGAAACCACTTCGATTCTTTCGTTCCGAAACTTCTAATATTTTTTGTTCGGCTTGATCTAATAATCCGGAGACTTCATTCGCTTCTTCATAAGTATCCGAGATTATTTCAGTAGATGCCTGAATTAAGCGTCGTAATAATGATCGTTCTTCAACAATTTTAGCATAATATTCAACGTTAGCCGCAGTAGGTACAACGTTTGCCAATTCAGCTAAGTATGGTGTTCCACCTACATCTTCTAACTGTCCACTTGTTTCAAGAATATTTGCTACTGTAATAACGTCGATTTCTTCATTCTTTTCATTCAAATCAATCATCGCTTGAAAAATTAACTGATGCGATCTTCGATAAAAATCACTTGCTTGAATATATTCCATCGAAGAAATTAATGCTTGAGGTTGCAATAAGATAGAACCCAAAACAGATTGTTCTGCCTCATTATTTTGAGGGGGCATACGTTCACCCATTTGATCCATGACCAATGACATCATCCTTTCTTTACAAAAATACACTTTGTAAACTTGAGTTAAAAAAGCCCTTGTCCCTGTTATCTATTTAGAACAAGAGCTACTTTATTTATTATTTTTCGTCTAATCCCAATGCACGAACCGTTAAAGAAGCCGTTACTTGATTGTGAAGTTTAACTTCAACTTGTTGTGTACCGAGTGAACGCATAGGAATTTTTTGCGTAATTTTACGTTTATCAACATTCACATCTAATTGTTCTTTAAGCGCATCCGCAATTTTTTTGGTTGTAATCGAACCAAACAGACGACCGTCATCCGAAGCTTTTTCATAAATTTCTATTGAATTATTTTCTAATAATTCTTTTTGTTTTTTTGCTTCTTCTAATATCTCTTTTTCATCGCGCTGTTTTGCCTTAAGCTGAGCATTTAATTTACTCTTTTCAGCAGGTGTAGCTTCTTTAGCTAGACCATTCTTAATTAAAAAATTTTGGGCATAGCCAGCAGCTACGTTATGAATTTCTCCCTTTTTTCCAGTACCCTTAACGTCTTTTAACAAGATAACTTCCATGAATAATTCCCCCAATATCATTAACTATTTATTTCTTGCATTACTTCCGCTAGTTGTTCCTTTGCATCAGCGATTGTTACATCCTTAATCTGTGTAGCAGCGTTCGTCAAATGTCCGCCACCACCCAACTTCTCCATTATACGCTGAACATTCACTTTTCCTAAACTTCTTGCACTAACACCAATTTTATCTTCGTCAATCCGGACAATGACAAAAGAAGCTTCGACATCTGTCATAGAAAGAATGGTATCCGCCGTTTGAGCCGCAATTACCTGACGATGTATTTCATTTTCTTCTCCAACAGCTACAGCCATTCCTTTTTGAACAAATTCCATCGTCTTAACAATTTCCATTCGAGCTAAATAATTTTCAGGTTCTTCTTTCAATAATCGCTGAATCGTCGAAGAATTTGCCCCAACAGATTGTAAATAACTTGCCGCATTAAATGTTCGAGAACCTGTTCTTAAGCTAAAGTTATTCGTATCTACTATTATACCACCTAACATCGCTGTAGCTTCAATTCGATTTATCGAATTACTATCTGAAGCGACATACTCAAAAAGTTCAGCAATTAATTCTGATGCAGAAGAAGCATAAGGCTCGATGTAAACCAATGTTGGTTTATTCGGAAATTCATCCCCACGTCGATGATGATCAATCACCACGACCTTATTTGTTTTACTTGAAATATTTTTTGCGACAGACATAGAAGGTTTATGATGATCCACCATAACGACTAAATCTTCCGGTGCAATTACTTCGATAGCTTCCTCTGGTGAAATAATATTCCTAGATGTCTCATTATATTTTTTAATTTCTTCAAGTAATTTTTTAATGTCTTTACCAATTTTTTCTTGGTCTATAATAACTTTAGCATTCTTATCTAACATCATTGCAATTCTCGCAATTCCTAAAGCTGATCCAATTGAATCCATGTCTGGATAAACATGTCCAACAATATATGTCGTAGGCGCTTGTTTAATTTGCTCTTGAAGCGCTTCGCTTATCATTCGAGACCGAACACGCGTTCTCTTTTCCATTGGATTTGTATTTCCACCGTAGTACCTTGGGTCTTCATCAAATTCACGTACAATCACTTGGTCGCCACCACGACCCAAAGCTAAATCTAAATCTTTTTGTGCCTGAGAAGCTAAATCATTAAAAGAAGCTTCCCCATATGCAACACCCATACTAATCGTTAATGGAAGATTACGTTTTGATGTATACTCTCGAATATTATTGATGATATTAAATTTTTCTGTTTCCAAACGTTCTAACTCATTATGTCTTAATAATAATAGATACTTATCATTTTCTGTACGCTTATAATATATGTTATGTTGTCTTGCCCAATTTGATAAATAGGTCGTCAGCAAACTATTGAAATTAGAAATTGCACGGTCATCTAAATTTCGAATCAGTTCGTCATAATTATCTAAGTACATCCAGCCTACTACCGATCGATTTCTTTCAAGCTCTTCTTGAATCTTTATATAATAGGATACATTTTCAAAATATATTACATTAATATCTTCTTCAATTCGAACTCGATAGTGTTCATCAGACCACTCGATAATTCTAGCCTCAGGATTCTCATTATTTAGCGCTTCTTTTATCCCATTAAAGACATCTTCAACTTTTCTTCCAATTAAAGCTTCTTCATCTTTGGATGCCGTTTGTAAATAAGGGCTTAACCATTCTATTTCATCTTGGTCATTACAAATAACGATACCAATAGGTAACTTAATGATTGCTTCATGTTCTCCTCGTTTAATTCGGTAACTTAAATTTGAGATGTACGACTCTAGATCTTCGGTAGCCCGCTCAGATAAGCGCCACAGTACAAAGTCCATAACAGCAAATAATAAGAACACGATTATGCCAAGCCAAATATTTAAGTACAATGAAACAAATACGATTGCAACTTGTAATGCGATTACTAGTTTAACTACATTTTTTAATGAGTCAACCTCAAAAAAAGATGATAATCGCTTATCTTTTAACGGTTTCATATGAACTCCTTTTTAAATTTTCTTTACTAATTCTAGCACTATTACGTGTATAATTCCAGAAATCTCCCGTATTTTTACTGTTTATCTCTTTAACACTCTTCCCTATACCAGCAGCACATTTCACCACTGAAATTTTAGCCTGTCCAAAAATATATATTTGGTACCTAATGCTAATACTATTTCCGTCAAATTGTTCCACGTGAAACAATATATACTCCTACAATTAGAATATATAAAAAGAGACTAGAAAATTTCTAGTCTCTTCATTTAAATTATATTATTATTAGTCTTCTGTAACAAATGGTAACAAACCCATAATACGAGCTCTTTTAATTGCTGCAGATACTTTACGTTGGTTTTTAGCATATGTTCCAGTAACACGACGTGGTAAAATTTTACCTCTGTCAGATACGAAACGGCTTAACAAATCAACATCTTTGTAATCTACGTACTCAATGTGATTTGCTGCTAAAAAATCTACCTTGCGTCGTCTTCTTCCACCGCGACGTCCAGCCATAATCATTTCCTCCTTTTAATGTGTGAATCAAAACGGTAAATCATCATCAGAAATATCTGTTACGTCATCATTTGACTCAAACGGATTGTCGTTTCCGAAATCGATATTTGCAAATGGATTGTCATTACTATTCGAAGTATTATTAGACTGTGATTGATTATTGTTTGAATTGTTATTGCCATAATTATTTGTATTTCTACTATAATTATTGTTTGAATAGTTCCCTGAAGCTTGTTGTTGCCCACCGCCACCAGTTTGGTTACGTCTGCTATCTGTAACAGATTTAGGCTCTAACATTTGGAAGTTATCCGCAACAACTTCAGTTACATAAACTGTACGACCTTCGTTGTTTTGATAGTTTCTAGTTTGAATCGATCCAGTAATTCCTATTAAGGAACCTTTCACTGAAAAGTTTGCTAATGTCTCAGCAAGTCCTCTCCATGCCACACAGTTAATGAAATCAGTTTCTCTTTCGCCTTGCGCATTTGTATAGTTTCTTTCAACGGCAATAGTGAATGATACAACCGCAATTCCACTTCCTGTATAACGTAATTCAGGGTCTCGAGTAAGTCTTCCTACTAAAGTAGTATTGTTAATCAATCTAAAGCTCCTTCCAAAAATGTTTCACGTGAAACATTTTATTGCTTATTAGTCTTCTAAATGTTCTAAACGAACAATCATGTGACGTAAAATGTCGTCGCTAATTCTTGATAAGCGATCGAACTCGTTAATTGCATCGTTGTTTGAAGATTCTAAATGAACTAAGTAATAGTCCCCTTCAGTATATCCTTCAATCTCGTATGCAAATTTACGATTAGTGTCCCAGTACTCTGATTTTGTAATTTCTGCACCGTTAGAAGTTAGTACTCCGTCAAAACGTTCTACTAATGCTTTCTTTTGATCATCACCTAAATCAGGACGAATGATATACAAAATTTCGTGTTTACTCATCGTTGTTGCACCTCCTTATGGTCTAATCCGGCTCTATAGTTTTCTACAGAGCAAGGAGAGTAATTAATAAATTATTACTCACTCGGAATATGATACCACAAACCTTTCGTTAATGCAATGTTTCTTAGGCTTATTCAACATTTTTATTGACAGATAGTCTCAATTTTTTTCTGATTTGAAAATTAAATATCAGAAGCCACTTCAATTAAATATAATTGAAAATTAACCGATGTATCCCTACTAAGATTAGCTAAACATTTATCGATAAAATACAAAACGAAGCTATAAAAGTATCCATTTAGGCTTCTATCGCTTCGTTATTATGAAATATTTAATTTTTTGGATATAAAATAGTCTTTAAATCAAACGTTTTTAGAAAGAGAAGTCCGCTCTAATCGCTGAAAAATAGGTAATGTGTCCTGAATGGTAAGGTAAACTCCCTGATTGCAATTTCTGTAAAGCAGAATGCAGAATTATAATTCTTTATACTATAAATCAAAAAGAACATTTGTTCTCTTTTTTTATCTTATGCTTTCCATATGAATCTGTGCGATTGTTCGCTCTAATTCATTTTCCCATTTCTTCTTCTCGTCTATAGACCAGTCTAAATAGTTCATCATATATTCCAATACAAACTCTTTTGCTGTAGCCATCGCTTCGAAATTAAATAGCAAATAATCAGTACGTCTTAAAAAGAAATCAACTGGGGAAATTACGCTCTCGTATTCTAATGCATAAAGTAATGAAAGTTCTAAATCTAAAGGTATAGTGCCACCTACTCGTTCATCATTTAATTCAAAAAGAGTCTCAACATTTGTGCCATACCATTGAATCAATTTTTCTGCCTGTTCAACCGTCAAGCCAATTCGTACACCGTCTTGTACTTTACTTTCAATATACTCATCCATACCCATTTCATCTGGTAAATCTCCACCAGATAACGCAATCTTTCTCGTATTTCTTTCCGGATAAATACGTTCTACTTTCATTTTCAATTCATCTTCGATTGTCATGAAGGTGTCCTCTGCCATAAGTCGATAATCAGTTAGCTTACCACCAGCAATTGTAATTAATCCTGCTTCTGAAACAAAAACATCATGTCCTCGAGAAATTGCCGATGGATCTTTTGCATCTTCTTTGAGTAAAAGTGGACGTAAACCCGCCCACCCTGTTTCAATATCTTCTAAAGTGAGTCTTGCTTCTGGAAAACGCATATGAATTGCTTCGAGTAAATAATCGACATCTTCTTTTGTAATAAGAGGTTCAACTAAATCTCCATCATATGGCGTATCTGTCGTCCCAAAATACGTTTTATTTCCTCTTGGGATAATAAATATCATTCGATTATCCTCTAAACCTGTATCCGTATAAATCGTATAATTAACTGGGAGCTTTTCTTTATCGACAACAAAATGAACTCCTTTTGTTGGATACATTCGCTCTTGTTCTTCATGCTTTTGCAGATTTCGAATATCATCCGACCAAGGACCTGTCGCATTTACAACAACTGTTGCAAGGATTTCAAACTGTTCACCAGTTAAAATATCTTCAGCTTCTACACCTACAATATGATTTGAATCATTGTAAATAAAACCAACAACTTTCACATAGTTAGCCAATAAAATATCGAATTCATGTGCTTTTTTAATGATTTCAATCGTTAATCGCGCATCATCATTCACGTAATCTAAATAAAATCCACCATTAATCAGATTTTCTTCTTTCAACAGAGGAACTTCTTCCAACACTTCCTCTTTAGAAATGAATTGGTATGCATATTGTTTGTCGACTTTAGCTAAGCGATCATACAAGTCTAATGCTACATCCGCTGAAAATTCTGTAAATGAAGCCCCAGGTTCATCATAGACAGGGAGCAACATCTTTTCGGGACGAACAATATGTGGCGCAATTTGGCTGATAACTTCTCTCTCTCGCCCAATAGCTGCAACCATTTCAACTTCAAATTGTTTTAAATACCTCAAACCACCATGCACTAACTTGGTCGAGCGACTCGAAGTCCCAGCAGCAAAATCTTGCATTTCAATTAAGCCTGCCTTCATTTCTTTCGCACCTGCTTGCAAAGCTAGGCCAGCTCCAGTAATTCCTCCACCAATAATCAATAAATCGAGTGGGTCTTCCTTTAATTTTTCAATGGTTTCTTTTCTGGTTTTTGCGGAAAATTTCATTGTTCAGATGCCCCCCATAAACTCTAAAATTCATAGCATTTTTGTTTATTTATTAATCTTTCTTACGCGGTTTATGCTTAAACACCTTCGTTGCTTCGACTGCTGCCTGCCAACCTGCATATAAATCATCGCGTTCTTCTTTTTCCATTTTCGGATTAAACGTTTGATCTTTGGTCCAATGTTCTCTCAGTTCTTCCACACTCGCAAAAAATCCAGTCGCTAAACCTGCAAGATAGGCTGCACCTAAAGCAGTTGTCTCCATTATTTTTGAGCGTTCGATGGTCGTTCCTAGAATATCTGCCTGGAATTGCATGAGGAAATCATTATTCGCCGCTCCCCCATCTACACGCAAGGTAGGAATTTCTATTCCTGAATCTTTGACCATCGTATCTAATACATCACGCGATTGATAAGCTAAAGATTCTAAGGTTGCTCGAATAAATTGTTCTTTTGATGTTCCTCGCGTTAACCCAAACACCGCACCTCTCGCATCTTGATCCCAATGTGGTGCTCCAAGTCCAGTAAAAGCAGGAACGACATACACATTATCGGTTGAATCCACTTTATTTGCGAACTCTTCTGATTCTGGCGATTTACGGAATAGACGCATTTCATCTCGCAACCATTGAATCGCTGAACCGGCAACGAATATACTTCCTTCCAATGCATAAGTCACTTCCCCATTGATGCCATAAGCAATCGAAGTAATTAATCCATTATTTGAAATAATTGGTTCTTTACCTGTATTCATAATGATAAAAGCACCTGTCCCATACGTATTTTTTACCATTCCTTTTTCAAAAGCGACTTGACCTACTAAAGCCGCTTGCTGATCTCCAGCAATTCCAGCGATGGGAATCATTTGATCATAGAAATGCGTAGGTGTCGTATGGCCATAAATTTCAGATGACGAACGAACTTCTGGAAGCATACTCTTTGGAATATTTAATAAGTCTAGTATTTCTTGGTCCCACTCTAAATCATAAATGTTAAATAACATGGTACGACTCGCATTAGAATAATCCGTCGCATGAACGTTTCCACCTGTTAATTTCCATAGTAACCAGGTATCAATCGTCCCAAATAACAGATCCCCGTTTTCTGCTTTTTCTCGTGCACCTTCTACTTCATCCAACAACCACATAATTTTTGTAGCAGAAAAATAAGAATCAATCACTAATCCCGTTTTTTCATGAAACATTTTTGTATGTCCCTCTTCTTTTAATTGATCTGCAATTTCAGAGGTTTGTTTGGATTGCCATACAATCGCATGATAAATCGGTTCACCCGTCGTTTTATCCCATACAACTGTCGTTTCACGCTGGTTGGTAATACCAATACTATCAATATCGCCTGGATCAATTCCCGCTTCGATCAATACCCCAGCAATAACTTGCAGTGTTTTAATCCATATTTCATTCGCATCATGTTCAACCCAACCTGGATTAGGATAATATTGTTTAATTTCACTTTGAGATGTCCATTTTAATTGTCCATCTTTATCAAAAATAATCGCTCGCGTACTTGTCGTACCTTGATCTATTGCCATAATATAATCTGCCATTCAACTTGTTCCTCTCACTGTTCTGTAAAGGCTTTCTAAACTAAAGATTAGCACGAAAAGGAGGACTTTCAAAGAATAATAAATTGGATAATATAAAAAAACACCCTTTAAACCGTTATTTTTATAACCGTCTAAAGGATGTTAAAACTTATTTAAATGTTATTCTTCATCATCTGAATCGTCTACATATTCTTCTGCTCGCAGAAGTAATTCTTCCACTTCACTTGGTCGTTCCTCTTCATCAATCGATGGAGTCTCTTGTCCTATAACTTCCTCTGCATCAACATTTTCATTGACTTCAGTTTCTACTTCTTCATCCTCTTCATCTGTCGGATTAACAACAGCTAAGGTAGAAATCGATTGGTCTTCATCTAGACGCATGAGACGAACCCCTTGCGTATCACGTCCGGTGATTGAAATATTCGCTGATTCAAAACGAATAATGATTCCTTCGTTTGTAATCAATAAAATATCTTCATCACCACGAATAGTTGAGAGACCGACTAAAGAACCATTTCGTTCTGTAATCTTAAAGGTTTTAACCCCTTTACCACCACGTCGTCGAATAGCATATTGGTCCGCTACTGTCGCTTTACCATAACCTTTTTCAGAAATAGCCAACACTTTGGAGTTTTCTGCTAAGATGCCTACTCCAACGACATAGTCACCTTCACGTAAATTAATTCCACGAACACCTGCTGCACTTCGACCCATCGAACGAACATCACTCTCATGGAAACTTGCAGCATACCCATCTTTTGTACCAAGAATGATATTTTGTTCGCCATCCGTTAATTGAACAGCAATCAATTCATCCTCTTCTTTTAAATTAATCGCAATTAACCCACTTGTACGAATATTCTTAAATTCTAACGCTTCTGTACGTTTCACTGTACCGAATTTCGTCGTAAAGAAGAGTTGTTCGCCTTCTTTTGGCTTCTCGCTCATGTTAATAACGGCTTGAATATGTTCATCATTATCAATTCCTAAGAAGTTTAACGCCGGAATGCCTTTTGCAGTACGACCGTACTCTGGAATTTCATAGGCTTTGGCACTGTACACTTTCCCCATATTCGTAAAGAATAGCACAAGATCGTGCGTCGACGTAGAAAGAATGGTTTCTACAAAATCATCATCATTTGTTCCCATTCCTTTAACCCCACGACCACCACGATTTTGTGTTTTAAATTCCGTAATCGGCATACGCTTCATGTAACCATTGTGTGAAAGTGTCACAACAACTTCTTCTTCTTCGATTAAATCTTCATCTTCAATGCTTAACGCTTCGCCAATCATCAATTCTGTTCGACGGTCATCCCCATACTTATCAGCGATTTCGACCATCTCTTCTTCGATAATGACATCAATTCGTGCTGGATTAGCTAAAATATCTGTTAAATCTGCAATCAAAGCCACTAACTCTTGGTATTCTGCTTCAACTTTTTCACGTTCCAAACCTGTTAAGCGAACCAACCGCATATCTAAAATTGCCTGTGCTTGACGTTCCGTCAAACTATATTCGGTAATCAAACGTTCTTTCGCGATTGCACCCGTATCGGAATTTCGAATAATTGAAATAATCGCATCAATATGGTCTAGAGCAATACGCAAACCTTCTAAAATATGCGCTCTAGCCTCAGCTTTTTCTTTATCAAATGCAGTTCTTCTTCGAATAACCTCACGTTGGTGGTCTAAATAGTATTCAATAATTTCTTTTAGACTTAACGTACGTGGCGTCCCATTTACAATTGCTACCATATTGAAACCAAATGAAGTTTGAAGTTGAGTTAATTTAAATAAATTATTTAAAATAACCGCTGCTGATGCATCACGACGTACTTCGATAACCATTCGCATACCATCTCGGTCAGACTCATCACGAACAGCTGTAATCCCATCAATCTTCTTATCGCGTGCTAACTCAACAATTTTCTCATGTAGTTTTGCTTTATTCACTAAGTAAGGCAATTCATCCACGATAATTGTTTCGCGACCTTTTTCTTCTAAAATTCGAGTCTTCGCACGAACTTGAATTGAGCCACGTCCTGTTTCATAGGCTTTACGAATTCCTGATTTCCCTAAAATAATTCCACCTGTAGGGAAATCAGGACCTGGTAAGGCATCCATTAATTCAGCTGTTGTCGCATCTGGATTATGCAAAATCACGCGACAAGCTTCTATAGATTCTCTTAAGTTATGTGTCGGAATATTTGTTGCCATCCCAACCGCAATCCCACTTGCACCATTCACTAATAAGTTCGGAAATTTCGCCGGTAATACAACAGGCTCTGTCTCACTACCATCATAGTTTTCTCTAAAATCAACTGTATTTTTATTAATATCTTGCAATAAAGCTAAGGCAATTTTACTCATTCGGGCTTCAGTATAACGCATAGCCGCAGCCTTGTCCCCATCAACAGACCCAAAGTTTCCGTGCCCATCGACTAATGGATTACGGTAACTAAAATCCTGCGCCATACGAACCATCGCATCATAAATTGCAGAGTCTCCGTGAGGGTGGTATTTCCCCATAACGTCCCCTACAATACGTGCCGATTTTTTGTATGCTTTATCTGGTGTATTTCCTAATTCATTCATTCCATGCAAAATACGACGATGAACAGGTTTCATTCCATCTCGTACATCAGGCAAGGCTCTAGCTACAATAACACTCATCGAATAATCTAGGAATGATTTTTTCATTTCTTGGGAAAGTTGTATTTCCTCAATTCCACTTCTATCTTCTGCCAACTTTTAAAGCTCCTCCCATATCACTTTTAGCCATTTTCAATTCTGGTGATTAATTAAATATCAATATTTTCTACATACTGTGCATTTTCTTCAATGAATTGACGGCGTGGTGGAACTTTATCCCCCATTAACATAGTCATCACACGGTCTGATTCTTTTGCATCATCAACATGCACACGTGTCAAACGTCGTGTTTCAGGATTCATTGTTGTTTCCCATAATTGATCGGCATCCATCTCACCCAAACCTTTATATCGTTGGATTGCAGGTTTTGGTGAATCTGGAATAGTTTTTAAATATTCTTCTAATTCTTCGTCGGAATCGAGATAAACCATCGTTTTGCCTTGTCGAACTTGGTATAAAGGTGGCTGAGCTACATAAATATATCCCGCATCAATAGCTGGTCGCATGTAACGGAAGAATAATGTCAGTAATAGTGTACGGATATGTGCACCATCTACATCTGCATCTGTCATAATAATTAATTTATGGTAGCGAGCTTTCTCGATATCAAATTCTTCCCCAAATCCAGTACCCATTGCAGTAAACAATGTACGGATTTCTTCATTCGCCAAAATTCGATCAATTGAAGCTTTCTCTACGTTTAAAATCTTACCTCGAATCGGTAAGATCGCTTGGAATAAACGCGAACGACCTTGCTTCGCTGATCCACCCGCTGAGTCTCCCTCAACAATAAATAATTCTGAAATTTCTGGATCTTTTGACGAACAATCTGCTAATTTTCCTGGTAGGTTACTAATCTCAAGTCCACTCTTTTTACGAGTTACTTCTCGGGCACGTTTTGCAGCCACTCTAGCTTTTGAAGCTAGATCTGCTTTTTCTAAAATTTGTTTCCCTACTTTAGGATTCTCCATTAAGAAACGCTCGAAGTTAACAGAAAATAAACGGTCAACAATTGTACGGGCTTCTGAGTTTCCTAATTTTGTTTTTGTTTGACCTTCAAACTGTGGATCTGGATGTTTAATACTGATAATAACAGCTAATCCTTCACGCACATCTTCACCTAAAAAGTTATCATCATCTTCTTTTAAGTAATCTGTTTTGCGTGCGTAATCATTAATCACACGAGTTAAAGCCGCTTTAAAACCAGATTCATGCGTTCCACCTTCGTGCGTATGAATATTATTTGCGAAACTTAATAAATTCAAGTGGTACCCTGTTGTATGTTGCAAACCCACTTCGACAATTATATCTTCTTGTTCATCCTCTAAGAAAATAGGCTCTTCATACAAAATATCTTTATTTTCGTTTAAATATTCGATATAACTTTTGATTCCACCACTGTAGCGGAAAGTACGTTCCTTTACATCTTCTGTTCGTGTATCTTTGATTGAAATTTCTAAATCACGGTTCAAATAAGCTAACTCTTGGACACGGTTCATTAATATGTCGAAATTAAATTCAATACTTTCTTTGAAAATTTCTTCATCCGGTCTGAAAATAACTTCTGATCCGGTAATATCCGTATCTCCGATAATTTCCATATCACCAACTGGTACTCCTCGTTCAAAACGTTGATAATGAATTTTTCCATTTCGATGAATACGGTATTCTAAAAAGCTTGACAACGCATTAACTACAGCTGCCCCGACACCATGAAGTCCACCTGAAACCTTATAACCGCCACCGCCAAATTTACCGCCCGCATGTAAAATGGTAAAAACAGTTTCCGAAGCAGGTCGTCCTGTTTTGTGTTGTAAATCAACCGGGATTCCACGCCCATTATCTAAGACACGTAAATGATTATCGTCCATAATTTCAATTTGAATCGCATCTGCATAACCAGCCATCGCCTCATCAATTGAGTTATCGACAATCTCCCAGACTAAATGGTGTACACCATTTAATCCAGTCGAACCAATATACATACCAGGACGTTTTCTTACGGCTTCTAATCCTTCTAATACTTCAATTTGACTTGCATCATAACTTTCAGGTATTTGATTTGTTTTATCTACCATGTATACTCTCCAATCTTTCTAAAAACGAAAAATTTTACTCTCTATCCACAGCATCTGTTGCTGCATTCCCATCATGTACATGAATAATAAGTGGATTTTCTAATAAATCCATCTGAACCCCATCCAAACTTGTTGTTGTGATAAATGTTTGGACTTTATTTTGTATGGATTTCAGCAAATGTGTCTGTCGACTATCATCCAATTCACTCAGTACATCATCTAATAATAAGACAGGATACTCGCCTGTCACTTCATTCATTAATTCAATTTCAGCTAATTTTAAACTGAGCGCAGTCGTTCGTTGTTGTCCTTGAGAACCATACGTTTGCACATTTTTTTCATTCACATAAAAAATTAAATCATCTCGATGTGGGCCGATAGTCGTTGTTCCTTGATCAATTTCTTGTACCTGCGCCGACTGATACTGCTCTTTTAAAAGGTGAAAAACGTCTTCCACACTATGTTCTTCTAAAACGTCAGAAGTTGTTTTATAGCGTATATTGAGTATTTCTTTTCCATTTGATATATCTTCTTGCACTTTTTGCGACCAAATATTGAGCTGACTAATAAATTTGAAGCGATGATCGATTACTTCAGCCCCTTCAGCAGCTAATTGTTCAGTCAATACATCCAAATAAATTTGATCGAATTTACGGTCATATTTTGCATTTTTTAAAAATTGATTTCTTTGCTTTAATATTTTTTGAAATTGCGTGAGATGGTGCAAATAAATTTTGTTCATTTGTCCTAATTCCATGTCAATAAATCGTCGTCTCACAGAAGGCGACCCTTTGACTAATGAAAGATCTTCTGGCGCAAATAAAATCACATTCAGTTGACCGATATAGTTACTTAATTTCTTTTGTTCTAAGCGGTTCAACTTTGCAATTTTTCCACGCTTAGACAAAATAATTTCCATAGGTACTGAATGTGACTTTTTCTTTAATTGACCACTAACTTTTGCATACTCACTTGCCCATCGAATGAGCTCACGATCTCTAGAGGTTCGATGACTTCTCGACATCGCCAAAAAATAGATACTTTCAATCAAATTCGTCTTTCCTTGAGCATTCTCTCCAATTAATACGTTAATAGAAGGTGAAAAAGATAGATCGACTCGTTCATAATTTCTAAAATTTTGTAACTCAATCTGTTCTAAATACATTAATCGCTCGTCTCATCTAATGATTTAATTTCGAAATCACCGATATTTGGAATGGAAATCACTGTTCCATCGTATAATTTTTTTCCGCGGCGGTTTTCAGGTTCATCATCTACAAAAACATCCATTTGTTGTAGGAATGGCTTAGCCATACCACCACTGGAAATAATATCCGCTACTTTTAGAAATTGTCCGAGCGTAATATAAGCATCATGAATCTTAATTACTGTTCTATCCATTGGAAATGCTCCTTATTTAAGAATTTATAATGTTCATTGAATAATACCTGCTAAGTATACCTGAAAAAATGGTATTTTTCAATTGTACGCTTGTATTTTAGGCTTAAAATCGCTTCTATTGCATTTTTGAGTATTTTCAATAAAAAACCTATTCACTCAAAATACAGCTATAAATTAAAATATTTCGTTTTTAGAAAAAAATAAATGTGACCCTGAATGGTAAGGTAAACTCGCAATGGGTCACATTTATTTTTTATTATTCGGTTAGCACTTAGGAGCTAGACCATCAATGCAGCCTTATAATCCTTTATAAAATAAAAAAGTGGACAATAAAATATCCACTTCTTATCTATTTTTAATTTTTAATGGTTCTTAACGAGCTGAGGTCGATGTACGAATTGGTGTAATTAATTGTACAAAGTCACGATCTTCTGAAGCTTCGGCTGGAACAATAATAAATGGTCGTAAAGTTGAAATTAATTTAACTGTTACTTCCCCACCTTCAAACGTATTCAAGGCATCTCGTAAATAATCAGGGTTAAATGAAATCTCTAGATCATCACCTTCGATAGATAACGTTGGAACATCCTCTTCAACAAAACCAACTTCTGGCGAGTTACTTGATAGTTGTAAATTATTATTGTCTACAACTAATTTGACCACGTTATTTTTACCTGCATGAGACAGTAAAGAAGTACGACTAACTGCCCCTTTTAGTGATTGAACATTCAGCGTTAATTGAGTAGTTGATTCTGTAGGAATTAATTGATTCGTCTGTGGATAATTCCCTTCAAGTAATCGAGAATAAAAATAAGTGTCATCAGTCATGAATAAAATTTGATTATCCGCTAATGCGACACGCACTGTTTCGATATCGTCGGTTAAAATTTTAGATAACTCCAATAAACTATTCCCAGGAATAACAATTTGGAAAGACAAATCGTTAGGAACATCTACTGGAATAATTCGTTGGCTTAACCGGTGACTATCTGTTGCCACTGCTTTTAATTTCCCATCTGCGATCGAGAAATTTACGCCTGTAAGAATGGGTCTGCTCTCATGTTTTGATACAGCAATAACTGTCTGTTCAATCACTTTTTTCAGTAAATGAACAGGTAAAGTAAATGATTCGCTTGTATCAATCTCAGGTAAGTATGGATAGCTTGATGCATCTAATGTATTAATCGTAAAAAATGAGTGGCTTGACGTAATGGATGCTTGAAGTTGTGTATTTACTTCAAAAGTAAAAGTTTCGTCAGCTAATTTATTAATGATGTCTGCAAAGAAACGTGCAGGTTGTAACACAATACTACCAGTTTCGTTAATTATAAGATTCGCATTTTCATCATCAGCGAATACTTTTGATTCGATTGATATATCTGAGTTACTTCCTGTTAATTTTAACCCATCATTCGATGCCTCTAGTTTTAATCCAGTTAATATAGGAATAGTCGTCTTATTTGAAATTGCTAACTGTACGTCTCGTAATTTTTTCAGCAATTCTAAACGATTAACGGTAAATTTCATTCTATCTGCTCCCCTTCGTCGAACTTTTATTTTAAAATGGTTTAATATTTTTGTCTTTTTGAAATTCATTTTCTTAATTCATTATAGCATAACTTGCTGTATTTTCTGTTCTGAAAACCATGAATTTGAAGACGCCTTTTTAATTTATATTATATATAAAGATATAGTAATAGTAGTAGGGCCTGTGAATTCTGTGAATAGTTCACTTTGAGTTAGAAATATAATGTTTTCCACTGTGGATAACCTGTGGATTAAAAAGTGCGTAACTCAAAAGTTATACACAATTATAATTTTTCTTTAATGGCATTAATTTCATTTTTCATTTTAGAATCTTCTTGAATTAACTTGCTAATTTTTTCGTGCGCATGTAAAACTGTCGTATGATCTTTACCACCAAACTCGGATCCAATCTTTGGAAAAGAAGCATCTGTCATTTCGCGAGCGAGATACATAGCAATCTGTCTTGGTGTTACAATCGATTTTACGCGGCGTCTTCCTTTTAAGTCTTCAACTGTTATATTGTAGAAACGCGCTACATCTTGCTGAATTTTTGCGATCGTAACTTCTTTATCTGCGCTTTTCACCATACTCTTTAATGCATCAGCGGCAAGACTGGTTGTGATTTCTCGATTCTGCATGGTTGCGAAAGCTTGGACTCTGACCAAAGCACCTTCTAATTCACGAATATTGGAATCAATTTGTCCAGCAATGTAACTTAATGTGTCATTTGGAATTTCTAAACGTTCTGCATCTGCTTTTTTTCGTAAAATAGCGATTCGCGTTTCTAAATCGGGGGGTGTAATATCAACGGACAATCCCCATGCAAACCTTGAAACTAAGCGTTCTTGAAGCTTTGGAATCTCGTTTGGTAAACGATCACTTGTTAAAACAATTTGTTTTCTATCATCATACAAAGCATTAAATGTATGGAAGAATTCTTCTTGCGTACCTTCTTTGTCTGCAAAGAATTGAATGTCGTCGACTAATAATAAGTCAACTGTACGGTATTTATTTCGAAATTCTTCTTGTGTTCGATTTTGAATGGAACCGATGAAATCATTCGCAAAGGTTTCGCTAGAGACATATTTAACATTTTTATCTGGATTGATACTTAAATACTGATGGCCAATAGCATGCATTAAGTGGGTTTTACCTAAACCAACTCCACCATAAAAGAACAACGGATTATAAATTGTACCTGGTTCTTCCGATACAACTAAAGCCGCCGCATGTGCCATTTGGTTTCCTTTACCAATAACGAACGTATCAAATGTGTATTTACTATTTAACTCACTTGATCGATTAATGATTGGTGTATTTACGGGTGACTGTGGAACTTCTTCCTCTTGTTCTTGCTGATCTTGTTCATCTTTAGTTACAAAACGAGGGGTAATTTCTTGCCCAGCATATTCATAAATGTACTCAACAATGCGTGTAGCCAGATGATTTTCCCAATACTCTTTATGTAGTGTAGTAGGTACAAGTATGGTAATCATTTGATTAGATACAGTAAGAACTTGTGCACTATCAATCCACGTATCGAAGCTAACTTTTGAAAGGTTTTCTTTAAAGCGATTTTTTAAATAGATCCAAATACTATTTTGATCTTCTAACACGTGGTTTCACTCCTTTAATTAATGGTATCTTCTATTCTAGCACGTGTTAAAATAGTTTTCCACAGAAAAATGAAATTGTGCATGACTAAATTCACGCCATGTGTGAAAGTTATACACAGACGGGAAAAGTTATGTGGATAACAAATAATAAAAACAGATTTTAAAATAATTTGTGGATGAAACTAAGAAAACATAACGATGACCTAAAAGTGTTTGTGAGACTTATCAACAGAATTTGTGGATATGTTCAAAACTTTATTCCTAGGTTGTGGAACTTGTTATTCTGGGGATAAATTCATGTGGATAATAGAGCGAGAAAGTAGAATGACTCACAGTCTTGTGGATAAGTTTGAATAGAAAGTGTATAAGTGTAGATAGAAGTTTCAAGAGGAAATAGAGAAAGTTTTTCATAAAATAACAATTTTTTTCAAAATAGGCTTGTAATTTCTTACATTCTTAAGGTATTATATGAAATACGCAAATTTACATTGACAAAACGTGCGTTTTTTCATAAAATATACTAGTCTGTTCGCATAGAAATGATAGATATTATTTAATGAATAATTGATTGTTCAGAAATTCAGGAGGTGTTTTTAAATGTCAGAAGGATTAACATACCAACCAAAAAAACGTAAAAGAAAAAAAGTTCACGGATTCCGTAAACGCATGAGCACTAAAAATGGACGTAGAGTTTTGAAAAACAGACGTCGTAAAGGTAGAAAGCGTTTGACTCATTAATCATGATGAATTCGTTTTATAAAAACTAAAGCGACAGGATCTCATAACTGAGTGAATGTCGCTTTTTTGTAGTTATAGAGTTGATACGTTTTCATAAGATAAAATTTTTAGAGCATTATTCGTATCATTTTTTGAAAAGAGAGGAAGTTTAAAAGATGAGAAAGGCTCATCGTGTAAAATCTGAAAAAGATTTTCAACGAGTATTTCACGATGGCGAATCGAAAGCGAATCGTCAATTTGTTATCTATACACTTCCTAAAGAAAATCAAAAGCATTATCGTGTAGGAATTTCTGTCGGTAAGAAAATTGGTAACGCAGTGGTTCGTAATCAAGTGAAGCGGCGAATTCGACATGCTTTAATGGAACTTGAGAAGGAACGAGCTTTCGATCATACACTTGATTTTGTAGTGATTGCTAGGAATCCAGTGAACCAAATGGAATATTCAGAAATTAAAAAAAGTTTATTACATGTTTTAACTTTATCGAATGTTATTGTAAGTGACGATGGTTCAAAATAAATCCTATTCATTGGTGCTTTTTAAGGTATAATACTAGTAATTGAATATATTTTTAGGAGAGAAAAATAGTGAAAGAGTTTTATAATAAGAATAAAAAAATGATTCTCACTCTAACCCTTCTAGGTTTAGTTGTCTTTTTATCTGCTTGTGCAGCTTCAACAGATCCAATTGGACCAAATAGCGAAGGTTTCTGGGATGGCGTAGTTATTTATAATTTATCACAATTTATTTTATGGTTATCTGATTTATTTGGTGGGAGTTATGGGATTGCAATTATCGTCTTTACGGCTTTAGGGCAAATTATTCTACTACCATTAACCAATTATCAACAAAAGAGTATGGAGAAAACGCAGGAAATTCAACCAGAACTCGAAGCATTGCGTGAAAAATACTCAGCAAAAGATGAAGAAACACAAGCAAAATTGCAAGAGGAAACAAAAGCATTGCAAGAAAAAGCGGGTGTCAATCCTTTAGCGGGTTGTTTACCGATGCTGATTCAAATGCCGATCTTTATTTCTTTATACCAAACGGTTGTCCGTACACCGGAATTGGCAACAGGTAATTTCTTATGGTTAGAATTAGGAAATCCAGATCCATACTATATTTTACCACTATTAGCGACTTTATTTACGTTAGCGAACAGTTTATTATTAGCATACGGAAATCCAAATCAAAAAATTAATTTTATGACATTTTTGATGCCAGTGATGATTTTCTTCATTACATTTAGAGTATCTGCAGCTTTAGCGTTATATTTTGCGGCATCAAACGCGACTCGAGCAGTAGTAACATTGATTTTCAATAATCCGTTTGTTAAACGTAAGCAACGTATTGAAAAAGAAGAAGAAGAAAAAGAAGAAGAGCGTCGTCGTAAACGCGCAATTAATAGAGCACGTAAAACAGGACGTAGCGTGAGAAAATAATTTTTTGTTAGAATAAGATTGTAGAAATGTTAGTACCTATTATTTATTGGAGGGTAGACTCGTGAACGATAAATATATTGCACAAGCTCCAACTCAAGAAGAAGCTATTATCAAAGGTCTTAATGCGCTAGGAATTACTCGAGATGAGGCGACGATTAAGGTTGAAGAACCTGGAAAAAAAGGATTCTTTGGAATTGGGCAAAAAGATGCGGTTGTTGTAGTTGAAAGAAAAGAAAAAGTGAACTTAGTGGATGAATTCCTTTCTCAAGAATTTAATCTTTCTGATAAAAAGAAACCATCAGCTAAAGAAACTAGTCATAAAGAAGAAAATAAAGAAAAAGCAGTTGAAGAAAAAGTAGCAACGGCTAAAGCTGAAGAAAGCCAGATGACAAAAAAAGAAATAGTTGAAGGACGTAATCGAGCAGACGTAGAAATAATTGAAGAAAAAACGACAGTCGAAGTGGATACCATTGAAACAAACGAAACTTCTGATCAAGAAGCGATCGAATCTGTTCGTGTGTACTTAGAAGAAATTATTCTAGCAATGGATATATCTGATGCAGAAGTTTACACCAGTCGAGTAGGAGACAATGTTCGCTATGATGTCTCGACAGAAAATGCTGGTTTAGTGATTGGTCGCCATGGAAAAGTGTTGAATGGTTTACAAACATTGGCACAAAACCATATGCACCAACTGGCACACAGCAAATTAAATGTTCGAGTAGATGCTGAAAAATATCGCGAACGTCGTAAGAGTACAGTTGAAACACTAGCTGAACGTACAGCTGATAAAGTGATTAAAACAAATAAACGTGTGAAGTTGGAACCCATGCCAGCACATGAACGTAAGCAAATTCACCGTTATTTGAATCGTAATCCGAAAGTTCAAACACATTCAGAAGGACGCGAACCGAAGCGTTACTTAGTCGTAGAACCAGCAGAAGATTAAAAGAAAAGTGAACAAGCCCGCTATGGCCTAAGAAAAAATAGGAAATGTGACCCTGAATGAGCAGCGAACGCGCGCAATGGGTCACATTTATCTTTTTTTTCATAGGACAGGGCTAGGGAACTAGACAAAGAAATGTGAACAAGCCCGTTATGGCCTAAGAAAAAATAGGAAATATAGCACTCCTCCAAATATTTGGCACCATATGAGGTTGCTAAATTTTCTGGAGGAGTCTTTTTGTCTTTGTATTTTGGGGTGAACAGGTTAATATTAGGGATGAATAATTTTAGTGAAAGAGTGTGTGAACAATGGATATGGAAAAAGTCATTCGCTATGTAAATACAAACCGAGGAAATGGACAGAAAGAAAGTTTGGACCGATTATTTCAGTTATTAGAACGACTAGGAAATCCGCAGAAAAATATTTCTTATATTCATATCACCGGCACAAATGGAAAAGGATCGACTGCATCACTTTTCAATGCAGTATTACAAGAAGCTGGTTTAACTGTTGGCTTATTTACTTCACCACATTTAGAAATTGTAAATGAACGTATTCGATTAAATAATGACTATATAACAGATGCAGATTTTATTCGTATTGTTGAAAAAATGGAACCTATTATCTTAGAGTTAGAGGAAGCACTCGGTGAAAAGTATTATGCCTTTGAATTAATGACGACTGTCGCATTTTTGTATTTTCAAGAAAAACAGCCAGACGTTGTCGTTTTAGAAGCTGGAATTGGCGGGCGTTTAGACTCCACAAATGTGATTGATACTCCTGAAGTGGCGGTCATAACATCTATCGGATTAGATCATGTGACGACTTTAGGTTATTCTCGAGAAGCTATTATGAATGAAAAAGTACAGATTTTAAAAAATCAAGGGCATTTAATAGTTGGACCTGTCGAAGAATCTTTGAAAGAGATAGTAGAATTTTGGGCGATAAAAGTAGATGGTAAATTTACATTTTTAGATAAAGAAGCGATTAAAATAGAAGAGACCACAACTGATTTACAAATATTTTCTTATAAATCTTGGAATCATGTTGAATTGCCCTTTATAGGGCCGCATCAAGCAGAGAATGCGGGCCTAGTGCTAGAAGCTATGACAGTTCTAGCAAACAAAGGATATCCACTCACAAAAGAAGTCATTTACCGCGGACTTAAACAGGCAGTATGGCCAGGAAGATTCGAAAAAATTTGGGATGAACCACTATTCTATATCGATGGGGCCCATAATTTGGCGAGTGTCACTCGATTAGTTGAAACGTTAGAAGAAACTTTTCCAGGTAAACAATTTGTTTTCGTCGTGGGTATGATGAAAGACAAAGAGTATAACGAAATGCTTCAAAAAGTAGGACACCTAGCGCAAGAATTCCTCGTCATTTCACCGGATCTTTATCGTGGTTTTGACGTTTCTTCTGTAGTCAATGACTTAAAAAATGCGGGCTTCAAAGCGCAAGGATTTGAACAAATGGAAGATATTCTTTCATATTTAAAAAATACTTTACCGAAGGATGCGGTTGTCATCCAATTTGGTTCTTTATATCTAGTTGGAGATGTGAAGCGAGCAGAAAGTTTAGAATAAGAAAAGTGGACTTGTCCGCTTTTTTAAAATTTTGGAAACTATTCTGAGTCAGTAGAAAGATAAAAACACTCAAAGCAAATAGATCGCTTTGAGTGTCTGTAACAACATTACTATTTAATTAATTTTGCAGCTTCTTCAATGTTCGTGGAATAAACAATCAAACGGATCCTGATTTAGTAGCCAATGAAATTATTGATGCAGATATTATTACAACCGCTATTGGTCCAAATATTTTACCATTTATCGCACCTCTCATCACAAAAGGTCTATCGCTCCGCCTAGAGAAGGAAAATGTTGCATCAATTGACGTGATTGCATGTGAGAACATGATTGGCGGTAGTGAAAAGTTAAAAGAGTATGTCACAAAAGATTTAACGACAGATGAAAAAGCTACAATTGAAAAATATGTTGGTTTCCCTAATGCAGCCGTAGATCGTATTATTCCAGCACAGTCACATGAAGATCCTTTATTCGTTTCGGTAGAACCTTTTAGTGAGTGGATTATCGATGAGTCACAAATGAAAAATAAGGACCTGAAACTAGATGGTGTTCTTTATGAAGACTCGCTTGAGCCTTATATTGAACGTAAACTACTTTCTGTGAACACAGGTCATGCGACAGTTGCCTATACATCAAAATTATTTGGTTACAATACAATTGATGAAGGTATTTCAGATGAAAAAGTATTAAATCAATTGAAAGGTGTATTAGCCGAAACGAGTAATTTACTCATTACAAAATGGGGTTTTGACGAAGAAGAACATCAAACATATCAAAATACGGTAATTGAACGTTTCCAAAATCCTTATATTTCTGATGATGTGGTTCGAGTTGGGCGTACACCGATTCGTAAATTAAGATATAATGAACGTTTTATCTTACCAATCAGAGAATTGGCTGAACGTGAATTGGAGCATACAAATTTAGTGGATACAGTAGGAATGATTTTCCATTATGACGATCCAGCGGATGATGAAAGTGTCCGTCTACAGAAAATGTTAAAAGAACAAGATGTTGAAGACGTCATAAAAGAAACAACTGGCTTGACAGATACTATCCTTGTTGAAGCTATTGAAACAGCTATTCAAAAATATTAGACTTATTATTAACTGTCCTTTGGCTATCTGAGGGCAGTTTTTCTTTTTTGAATTATTTTGAGTCAATCTCTTGAAATCGAGGTTTAGATTGGTTAGAATGGTAGGCGCAAAAGAAAACAGCATAAGATTACTTAAAAAGTAGTGAAAGTACTTTTTACCTTTTGGCACGGCGATTTGTCGTCATTTCCGAGGGGTAAATGAAGTACTTTTTTTGTTTGTATGGTAAAAAAATCAGATGAGAAGAGTGAGGAGTAAAGAAAATGGCAATAGAATTTGATACAATTGCGGCTATTTCGACTCCACCAGGTGAAGGTGGGATTGGAATTGTTCGTTTAAGTGGAGACGAAGCCTTGGATATTGCGGAGAAGGTGTATAAGCAGGGAAGTAAGCGGCTTTCTGATCAACCTTCCCACACAATTCACTATGGGAATATTTATAATCCAAAAACGAACGAAAAAATTGATGAAGTGATGGTCACGATTATGCGTGAACCGAAGACGTATACACGTGAAGATATTGTAGAAATCAATACACATGGCGGGGTTCATGTGACAAACAAAGTGTTACAAACCGTCTTAGCATCAGGTGCTCGCTTAGCTGAACCAGGTGAATTTACGAAACGCGCTTTTTTAAATGGTCGAATTGATCTTTCACAAGCAGAAGCAGTAATGGATGTCATTCGTGCGAAGACAGACAAAGCAATGCACAACGCGATTTCACAACTAGATGGAAATTTATCCACTTTGATTAAAAACTTACGTCAAGACATTCTTGAAACTCTAGCACAAGTTGAAGTGAATATTGATTACCCTGAATACGATGATGTCGAAGAAATGACGTCGCAGTTATTGCTTGAAAAAGCTGGTGAAGTGAAGCTACACGTTGAATCCATTCTAGAAACGGCACAACAGGGGAAAATTTTACGTGATGGTCTTGCGACGGCAATTATTGGTCGTCCAAATGTTGGGAAATCGAGTCTACTTAATGCTTTTGCTCGTTCAGATCGGGCAATCGTGACGGATATCGCGGGAACTACGCGCGATGTTATCGAAGAATATGTGAACGTGAAGGCTGTGCCTTTGCGATTAATCGATACTGCGGGAATTCGTGAAACGGATGATGAAGTTGAGCGTATCGGTGTAACACGTAGTAGAAAAGAAATCGAACAAGCGGAATTAGTGCTGCTTATTTTTGATCAAAGTCAGGCATTAACAGTGGAAGATTTTGAATTGTTGGAGCTTACTGAAAATAAAGAGCGTTTAATTATTTTAAATAAAATGGATCTGATTCAAAAATTAGATGTCGATCAATTACTGGATAAAGTGAATCCGAAATCCATCATTTCTGTCTCAGTCACTGAAAATACCGGGATGACTGAAGTTGAAAATGCCATTGTTGATTTGTTTTTTGAAGGGAAGACTGGCGAAAAAGATGCGACGTATATTTCAAATATTCGTCATATTTCATTGCTGGAACAGGCCGTCCAATCTTTAGAAGAAGTCATTAATGGGATTGAGCTGGGTATGCCGGTTGATCTGGTTCAGATTGATTTGACCCGCGCTTGGGATTTACTTGGAGAAGTGACAGGAGACTCTGTTCAAGACGAATTAATTACACAACTATTTAGTCAATTCTGTCTTGGGAAATAACTTAGGAGGTTATTATGCAAACATACGAAGCTGGAAATTATGACGTCATCGTGGTTGGTGGGGGACATGCGGGTTCTGAAGCCGCATTAGCCGCAGCACGAATGGGTCAACAAACATTATTAGTTACAATTAGTTTAGATAAAATTGCGTTCATGCCTTGTAATCCATCGATCGGTGGACCGGCTAAAGGAATCGTCGTTCGAGAAATTGATGCTTTAGGCGGAGAAATGGGACGCAACATTGACAAAACATATATTCAAATGCGTTTATTAAATACGGCGAAAGGCCCTGCGGTTCGTGCATTACGCGCGCAAGCAGACAAACATTTGTATTCGTCTGAAATGAAAAAGACGCTTGAAAATACAGAAAACTTAGATTTAAAACAAGCCATCGTTGAAGATTTGATTATCGAAGATAACGTAGTCAAAGGTGTCGTTTTGAATACGGGTGCGATTTTCCATGCGAAGTCTGTTGTCTTGACGACAGGAACTTCAGCGCGTGGTGAAATTATTATTGGCGAATTAAAATATTCATCCGGTCCGGAGAATACTTTGCCATCGATTAAATTACAAGAAAACTTAGAAAAAATTGGTTTAGAATTGGATCGATTTAAGACAGGTACGCCACCAAGAATTCATAAAGATTCGATTGATTATTCATTTACTGAGGAACAACCTGGAGATGCGGAACCTAACCACTTCAGTTATGAAACAGCGGATGAAAATTATATGCCGGTTGAAGACCAATATTCTTGCTGGTTAACGTACACGAATCCAGATACACACGAAGTTATTTTGGATAATATCGATCGTGCGCCAATGTTTACAGGAATTATTGATGGAGTAGGTGCTCGTTATTGTCCGTCAATCGAGGATAAAGTAGTTCGTTTCGCGGATAAAAATCGTCACCAAATTTTCTTAGAGCCTGAAAGTGCGAATACAAATGAAATCTACGTTCAAGGATTGAATACCTCTTTACCAGAAGATGTTCAAATGGACGTCTTGCGTTCGGTGAAAGGTTTGGAAAATGCGCAGATGATGCGAACAGGTTATGCGATTGAGTACGATGTCGTCTTACCTCACCAATTACGTCCAAGTTTAGAAACAAAATTAATCGAAGGTTTATTTACAGCCGGTCAAACAAACGGAACTTCTGGATATGAAGAAGCTGCCGGCCAAGGTTTAATTGCTGGAATTAACGCGGCCTTGAGAAACCAAGGCAAAGAGCCATTCATTATGAAACGTAATGAAAGTTATATCGGCGTTATGCTAGATGATTTAGTCACAAAAGGGACGACTGAACCTTATCGTTTATTGACCTCGCGTGCGGAATATCGTTTATTATTGCGTCATGACAATGCAGATTTACGTTTAACAGATTATGGTTATGATTTTGGATTAATTTCCGAAGAACGATATGCGTCATTTACCGAAAAAAGAGATCAAACAAAAGCCGAATTGGAACGATTAAAAACATTACGCATTAAACCAAGTCAAGTCGAAACGTATTTAGACGAAAAAGGCGAGCCTCAATTAAAAGATGGTGTGCTAGCTTACGATTTTATGCGTCGGCCTTATGTGGCTTATGACGATGTGGCTGCGATTTACCCTGCAGACTACGATGTTTCGAAACAAGTGAAAGAACAAGTAGAAATTCATATTAAATATGAAGGCTATATCAATAAAGCACAACGAAAAGTGGACAAAGTCAAACGTATGGAAAACAAAAAAATCCCTGCAAACATCGACTATACAGCAATTGGAAGCCTAGCTTCAGAAGCCGTCGACCGTCTGACAAAAATTCAACCAGAAACTATCGCGCAAGCCAGCCGAATCAGTGGAGTAACGCCATCTGATATCGCTATTCTTAGCGTGTATGTTGAACAAGGATCATACGAAACCGTCGAAAATTAAATATTCTTGATCATTTTTGAGAAAATGAATAAATTAAAGCGAGCTGACCGAAAAGTTGGCTCGTTTTTTTTGATAGTTTCGGTGGGGATAGGCTATCTTGACAAGTTGACGCGAAAATGAAGCCAACTTGTTAAGATAACAGCTCTATCCTCACAAGTTGACATGAAAATGAAGCTAACTTGTTAAGATAACGGCTCTATCCTCACAAGTTGACATAAAAGTGATACCAACTTGTTAAGATAGCATTAAGAATATTTAGCTTTTATAAAAAGTCGACGGTCCATAAAGTTCTATTGTCATATTATTATCCAATACTCTTCTGATTCTAGCATCAGAATAATTACCGTCTAACCATTCACGAATATTTTTAACACTTACTGGTATTTCAGGAAAAAGTAATTGGAATTCTAGTATATTTCGATAAAGGGCATCTGAAATTTTTTCTATACAACCACAGGAAGCACAGAACCTTTTTTGTCTAGTTTTTGTCGCTTCAAACGAATTACATTTCCCACAACGAATGCCTTTTTTAATCGTTTCAAAATCGTACGAAGGTAAATTATCGGGACGATAATTTTCATGATGCTTCCTTACTAATAATTTTCCTAACCGCGTATCTTGTGCAGTAATAGGATAAGAATCGTCCGTCAATTCTTTCAAATGATATTCCAGCTGGCCGGCAAAAATAATATCGTCATTTTCCGGAAGGGTATAAATATAAAAATTTGGATTGATGAAAACGACATATGCATTAACTTCACACGAGAATCCGCGTGCCAACGAAAAATTATGCAAATAGGATTGCTTCCGCTTAGCCTGAGCAACCGGATCCTGCATTCGAAATCCATTTTCAGAAAACAACTGACCATCTCTATACGAATATCTTCCTGTATAATTTTTCACTTCATAAATATTCACCCGATTTTCCAAAATGACCACCGAATCGAATTGGTAATTCGTATCCGGGCCATTTAAAAACAAGTCATTGATAACGAGTGCTTGCAAATCTGCCTGCTCGACAAATTCGTCGAACCACTGCTTGCCTTCAAAACCTCTCACTTGATTGACATATTGCTTTTTCTCCTGAATCGATAGCTCCCCTCGAACATTTAAAGACTCCAAAATTAAATGGCTATACGATTTTTCCCGTGCTTTAATTAACATTTCATTCCTCCTTGTAAAATTCGTTCTATTATTATTATTTGCAAAATAATCCGATTTCCGCGAAATTATTTTTATTTTTCTCGAAAATTGTAGAAATAACAAAAATATTGGACTTCTTAACCGGATTCAGGAATAATGGAAGAAATGAAAATTGTAATTGCGACCTAATAATGTGAAATATAGTTGCATTTAAATTAGTAAAGAATAAAGTCAAACCCAGAGGACAGTGAAAAATGAAAGAAGTCATCGAATTTTTACAAAATGAAATAAACCAAAAACATATTCCCGGCGCTGTTTTACAAGTGAGTCACAAAGGACAAGCTCAAATTAAAAGAGCGCTCGGTTTTCGCATAGATTATGAAAACGAACAGCAGCCAATGGAAATCGACACAATATTTGACATTGCTTCACTCACAAAAGTTGTCGCAACCTTACCAAGTGTCTTAAAATTAATTGACGACAAGCAACTCAAATTATCAGATTCCATCAGTTCGCTATTGCCTGAATTTAGCCAGAATAACAAAGAATCAGTGACTGTCGAACATTTATTGACTCATACTTCTGGTTTGCCTAGTCACCGAAAATTTTACAAAGAAAATTTATCGAAAGACGAAATCTTCAACGCTATTATGGGAGAAAAATTAATCTCTAAACCTGGTATAGCCGTAAATTATAGCGATTTAGGCTTCATGTTATTGGGGAAAATTGTCGAAACAGTCATCCAGAATCCGTTCGAAAAATTCGCAACAGATGAAATCTTCAAGCCGCTCGGAATGAACGAGACAAGTTTTCGACCAGATTTTCCACAGACACGTTACGCAGCAACCGAATATAACGAAGCTCTCCAAACATATAAAATTGGTGCAGTTCACGACAACAATGCCGAAGCAATGGGCGGGATAAGCGGACATGCCGGACTTTTCAGCACATTAGCTGACCTCTCTCACTTTGTCCAAATGATTGAAAACGATGGCGTTTACCAAGGAAATCGAATATTATCCGCCGAAATCGTTCGACAATCAAAACAAAATTTCACCTCTTCGTTAAATGAAAACCGTGGACTCGGGTGGCAACTAGGCTCTGAAAAATCTTCACCATTTAGCACCGCATTTCCAGATAGCGCCTATGGTCATACCGGTTTCACCGGCACAAGTTTGTGGTTTGATCCGAAGTTAGAACTTAGTATAATCTTGCTAACGAATCGCGTGCATTATGGTCGAGCGCCAGAAGGGTTATATTTTCGACCAGAGGTACATAAAATCATTCGCAATCTTTTTTATTAAATTTTGAGTGGATATTTCTTGCGTTAAAGTGAACTTTAAGAATTAAAATGAATATAGTCAGTAGTAAAATAAAATAAGGAAAGAGGATAAATTATGATTTTAGATGAAACGTTTACCTTAACGAATGGCGTGGAAATCCCCAAAACAGGTGCAGGAATGTGGATGATTGATAATAACATTGCCGCTCAAGTCGTCAAAGATGCTTTGGCTGTAGGATATCGCCATATTGATACAGCCCAATCTTATCAAAATGAAGAAGCAGTTGGTCGTGCAGTTCGAGAATCTGGTCTTCCTAGAGAAGAAATTTTTGTTACTACAAAATTAGAGGGAAATATAAAAGAATACGAAGAGGCCGTTCATGCAATTGAGGGATCGCTTCAAAAGTTAGATATCGAGTATATTGATTTGATGCTTATTCATAGTCCACAGCCTTGGGCAAATTTCAGAGATGGTGGTGATCCACATTTTTCAGGGAATTTAGAAGCTTGGCGTGCTTTAGAAGAAGCCTACGAATCTGGGAAAATAAAAGCAATTGGTGTTTCGAATTTTGAACAAAGAGATTTAGATAATTTAATTGAAAATGGTCAAGTGAAACCCATGGTAAATCAGGTGTTGGCTCATATCACGAATATCCCAACAGATGTAATCACGTATAGCCAAAGTCATGATATTGTTGTTCAAGCTTATTCCCCAATTGCTCATGGTGCCATTTTAGATCATCCCAAAATTAAAGAAGTAGCAGAAAAATATTCTGTGTCGTCAGCTCAATTAAGTCTTCGTTACGTTCTCCAACTAGGTTTGGTTGCTTTACCGAAATCAACAAATAAAGAGCATATGAAAAGTAACGCAGAGGTAGATTTTACAATCTCAAATGAAGATATGAAGTTATTGAATGACTTACCTTTAATTGAACACTATGGTGAGGATCATGAGATGCCAGTCTTCAAGTCACAGTATTATGAAAAATAGAAAAATCTCGACCCTGCACATTCAGTTGTCGTAGGGTCATATCGTTTTAAATTCAAAAAAATAGTTAGGTGATCATTATGGTTTATGCAATTGGGTTGATGTCAGGGACTTCTTTAGATGGCGTGGATGCAGCTTTAGTCGAGATTTCTGGCGTGAATGAAAATACAAAAGTAGAGTTGGTTCATTTTAGTTCGCTAGACATGCCTTTAAAAATAGAGCAACGAATTCGCGCATCTTTTTCGCTCGAAGAATCGAACGCGGCGTTAATTAGCTCGTTGAATGCCGAACTCGGAGAATTATTTGCGGAGGCAGCTATCAAAGTCAGCGAGGAGTCTGAGATTTCATTAAGCGAAGTGGCTTTTATAGCTTCACATGGGCAGACAATTTATCATATCCCAAATTCAACAGAAGAGTACCAGGCATCCACTCTCCAAATTGGCGAAGCGGCAGTTATTGCAGAGCGAACAGGATGTACGGTGGTATCCGATTTTCGACCACGTGATATGGCGGTTGGAGGGCAAGGAGCGCCAATTGTTCCGTATTCTGAATTTATCTTGTATCGGGACGAAAAGCGTACGCGTTTATTACAAAATATTGGTGGGATTGGGAATGTGACAGTGATTCCACCGCGAGGTTCGCTGGATAAATTGGTGGCTTTTGATACAGGTCCAGGAAATATGATCATCAATGAATTGACGCAACATTTTTACGATGAACCTTTTGATCGGGATGGTCAGCATGGACAAAATGGATCAGTGCATCAAGAATTATTGGCAGAGTGGTTACAACATCCTTACTTTGCTAAGCCTGTTCCAAAAACGACAGGCCGGGAAGATTTTGGCACGCAGTTTGTTCAAGCCTATTTAAGGAAATTTGAATTATCAACGGATGATTGGATTGCGACAGCAACTAGGTTTACGGCGGAAACTATTGCAAAAGGAGTACGGCCTTTCATTACAAAAAATACGGATCTAATCATTGGTGGAGGTGGAAGTTACAATCCAACCTTAGTGGCGATGATAAAAGAAGTATTACCTGAAATTTCTGTCCTGCGACAAGAAGATTTAGGTTTATTTTCTGATGCGAAAGAAGCAGTAGCGATGACGATTCTAGGGAATCAAACGATGCACCAACAGCCAAGTAATGTTCCGTCTGCAACAGGTGCTCAGAAGGCAGTCATTTTAGGGAAGGTGACTTTTGGGCAAGTGAAAGCGATGGATTAATTTGAATTTGTTATTCTTTGTAGGAGAAGCTGGACAAGTCTAAGAACGGAAAAGAGCAACAAACCAGTTCTTATAAAAAAGAGTAGGAAGCCATTCTCACCAAAGCGAATCGATAAATTAGTGGATTGTGTCGTGATGAGTAGACAGTAGATAAAAACGATATGAGAATGGTATTTGGTGATAAAAGTTAAAAGCAGTTCACTCATTTGATAACCCCTTGCGCTTGTTGTGGTGTTATCATAAGCTAATTTGCAGGGAAAATGTTGGAAGTTTCGAAACTGTAACCAAAATATGACATTCTTAATCTAGTAGTCACAATATCTTTATGCGTTTAATAATACCTTGAAAAAATTTACAATTCTCACTAAGTTACAGGGGTGTTTCTTGAGATGATATTTTATTCAATGTATAATAAATTTGAAATGAAATTGGTTTCATTATTTTGTTGGTCGTCTTAGGTGAGAGGCATTGTTTTATTTCTCAAGAGGTGTAGGATAGCATTCGCATAGTGTTCTAAGTAATGGTCAAGTGTTCTAAACCCTTATTTTTACTAGTTGGTGTCGTTCGAATCTTATATAGAAATAAAACAAACAATGAAAGATATAAGAAGGGAAGGAATATACATGTTAGAAAGAGTCGAAAGTATCGCAGGACGAATAGGTTCGCAAAGGCATTTAATTGCATTACGTAATGGTATCGTTTTAGGTATGCCTTTGATTATTATTGGTTCTTTGTTCTTGATTTTAGGTAACTTACCTTCAGATGCTTATATGAACTGGATTAGTGAAATTGGTATTGCGCCATATTTCAGTAAAATTACGAACGGTTCATTTGGTATCATGGCATTAATTGCCGTGTTTGGTATCGCAAATAGTTTAACGAGACATTATGGATTTGATGGGACATCTGCTGGGGCAATTGCAGTTTCTGCATTTATTATTGTTACTCCAGATTTAGTAACGGATGCTGGTACAGGAATTATGTACACATACGTTGGAAGTGCCGGTTTATTCATTGCTATTGTGGTAGGTCTAATAACGGGTGAAGTCTTTAGTTACGCCGTTAGAAAAGACTGGACAATCAAAATGCCGGATGGTGTTCCGCCAGCCGTATCTCGTTCGTTCTCAGCACTCATTCCTGGATTTTTAGTCATTTTATTATTCGGTGTAGTATATGCAATCATGGATATGACGGGAGTCGCTGATGGAAATATTCACGTTCTAGTGACACAAACAATTGGACGTCCATTTACCGCAGTTGGTTCATCACTTTGGGGATCTCTATTAATGATCTTCTTAAACTCATTCTTCTGGTTCTTAGGAATTCACGGGAACAATATTATTGGTCCAATTATGCAGCCGGTTTGGTTAGCTAACTCGGATCAAAACCGTTTGGCATTTGAAGCAGGCGAAGCTCTACCAAACATTATCACTAACGAATTCATGAATATTTTCGTTTGGATGGGTGGTGGAGGATCAACACTTGGTTTAGCGCTAATTATGTTGTTCTTCACGAAGAGTGAGCAATTAAAAACATTAGGTCGTTTAGTTGTACCATCTGGTATTTTCAATATTAACGAACCATTAATGTTTGGTTTGCCAATCGTATTAAACTTAAAAATGCTCGTACCATTTGTTCTTGCGCCAATGGCTATCGCAGTTGTTTCATACTTTGCAATGTCATTAGGATTAGTTGCTCGACCAGCCGGAATCGTTGTTCCTTGGACAATGCCAGCGGTCGTCTCAGGTTATCTAGCAACCGGAGGAAAATTCTCTGGAGCACTCTTACAACTGGTTACATTAGTGATGAGTATGGCGATTTACTATCCATTCATTCGTAGTGTGGATAAAGAAGCGTTAGAAAGAGAAGCAGCAGAAAGAGAAAAACAAGTAGCAGGCGACAATACAGAAGCAGTTGAAATTTAAACGCTAATTATTTTAATCACCTAACAAAATAGATCAACAAATAGAGCGAGATATTGTAAAATGATATCTCGCTCTTTTACTTTTCCTTGTATTAAGGAATGAAAAATTCAGAAAAATGATCAAACGTATGGAATAATATTTCTAATTATGTAATAATATTGTTAAATATAATTACAACAGGAGGTATTATGGAACTTAAAAAAGCAATTGGTCAATTGTTTACTGTCGGCTTTGAGGGCATGACCGTAACAAGAGAGTTGAAAAACCTCATTCATGAATACCATATCGGAGGCGTCATTCTTTTTGCGAATAATGTCGGGACGGCCAAAGAAATATTACAACTTACCAACGCGTTGCAAAAAGAAGCAAAAAATGCGGGGTATGTACGACCGTTACTCATTTCGATTGACGAAGAAAATGGGTTTGTTAAACGGATTTATCACGAGGGAAGAGAATATCCAGGAGCATTAGCTTTGTCTGCGACAAATGATCCAAAAGTTGCATATGAAATTGGCAAAGCAACCGGTGAAGATTTAAAAGCACTAGGAATTAATTGGAATTATGCACCCGTGTTGGATATCAATAATAATCCATCTAATCCGGTAATTGGTGTGCGTTCCTTTGGTGAAACACCGGAAAGAGTCGTTGAATATGGAGTGGAAGTAATGAAAGGATTGCAAAGTGCGCAAGTTGGCACAGCAATCAAACATTTTCCAGGACATGGCGATACGTCCTCAGATTCACACTTTGCCTTACCTGTAATCCTTCATGATTTGGATCGTTTGCATGCGGTTGAATTGAAACCCTTTAAAGAAGCCATTAAAAATGGAGCAGACTGTATTCTAACTGCGCACATCGTTTTCCCGGCCCTTGAACCAGAAGAAGGAAGACCGGCGACATTATCTAAAAATATTATTACTGGATTGCTTCGTGAGGAACTTGGTTTCGACGGAGTTATCGTAACAGATGCATTAGAAATGAAGGCAATTGCGGATACGATTGGTGTTCCAAATGGGGCTGTTCAAGCGATTCAAGCAGGAGTGGACCAAGTATTGGTCGGGCATTTTTCAGAGGTTCAACTTTCAGCCATTGAACGAGTCATCGAGGCTGTAGAAAAAGGTGAAATCTCTAGAGAAAGAATCGAAGAATCGAATCAGCGAATGAATAGGTTTAAAGATAACTATTTAAACTGGGATGAATTGAAATTAGATGACACAACCATTTCAAACTCTTATAATAACAAAGGTAAAAAAGAACTTGCGCATGACGCATATCTAAAAAGTGTAACCATTCTGAAAGAGGGGCAATCCATTCAACCGACGGATTCTGTATTGATTCTTCAACCCATCGATGAATTAAGAACCGTGGGGGATGACCCTGTGACAGCGGATTATGCTTTATCCTCTCTAGCCGAAAAAATATTTCATTCGGTTGAAAGTGTTATTGTTACCGATGATTTAAAAACGACTAATTGTGAGGAAGTACTAGAAAAAGTAGATGCAGTAGATCATGTAATTTTAGGAACGATGGTGGCTAGCGAAGATGATGCAATCATTGAATTCGCAAATCACATCGCCCAACGAAAACCGCTAAATATTGTATCGATGAAAAATCCATACATTGGTCAATGGATACCAAATGCGAACACCTGGTTCAATCTTTATGAGCCAAGTCGCAAGCCGGTTGAAATTGCGTTACGCACATTATTAGAGGAGATGAAGCCAACCGGTCAGTCCCCAATCACTTTAAATATAAATAAAACGGAGGAATAGAAATGATTATTGTAAATAGTCCATTAATGCACAACCAAATTATCGAGAAACTGGAAGCAAACGAAAGTCCATCGTTCACATTCGTTAAAAAAGATGGGATAAAATTATATTTCGAAACGGATGCAGAAAATCCAGAGTCTTCTGTAGGCATCGCGAAAAAAATCATTAAAGAAAAAGTTAGCGATGTTATCATGGTCAAAGTGAAAACAGAAGAATATTTATAATTATTTGAAAAAATGAGGAAAGAGTCGTGTTTGTTTAGGTAAACAGCGGGCTCTTTTTTTATTTGATTTAATGCTTGTTCGGAAAATATATTTCATAATGAGATAAAAAAAGTAAAATATAGTTGCATAATTGGAAGCGCTGTGATAATATGACAATACCAAAAAATATCGTTGAAAAAACGAGGAGGAAATTATTGTGGATAGATTAACAGGTTTTATAGAAAATAGAATAGCGCCACCGCTATTGAAATTTTCACAAATGCGTTATGTTCAAGTAATGCAACGTATGGGTTTAGGTATTATGAGTTTATTAATTATCGGATCATTATTCTTAATTGCGGCATCATTCCCATTTGATCCCTATTTAGAAATGCTAGGCGAGTTTCGCTGGACATTGGCTGCTGCTTCAGGAGTAGGAACATCATTCTTAGGAATTTATTCATCTGTTACAGTCGCATATGGTTTAACGGAATGGTATAACAATAATAAAGGATATAGTATCGATCCTTTACAAACAGTCGTTTTATCATTAGCTTCATTTTTATTATTGAATCCAGCTCAAACAGTTCAAACGATTGTTGAAGGGTCAGCTGATCCAGTCGCATTCTCAGGAGTTCCAACAACATACCTAGGAGCAATCGGTGTATTTACAGCACTTATTGTAGGTATTGTTACTGTAGAAATTTATCGTTTAATTGTGAAACAAAATATTGTTATCAAATTACCAGAAAACGTACCGACAAATGTTTCTCAAGCTTTTGTTGCGTTAATCCCAAGTACAGTTGTTATTATTGTTTGGTGGATTCTTGGTCACGTTCTTCAAGTGAACTTTCCACAAGTAATCCAAAGTATCTTCGAACCACTTGTTCAAGTTGGAGATACTGAAGGGGCGATGTTATTTACTGTAGTTCTTAACCGTCTATTATGGTCAGTAGGAATTCACGGTTCAAATATTGTTTCATCTGTTGCGGGTACTTTCTGGACACAAATGGTTGCAGCAAACCAAGAAGCTTTCCAACAAGTGGGAAGTATGGCTGCTTCAGATTTACCATACACTTGGACTTCTTTATTAATGGACAACTATGTATGGACAGGTTTAGCGCCAATGGCTTTAGTGATGTCGTTCTCTAAATCATCACGCATTCGTTCATTAGGTCTATTAGCTTTACCAGCAGCCTTATTCAATATTGGTGAACCATTGATTTTTGGTCTTCCAATTATGTTAAACCCAGTAATGATGATTCCATTCATCTTAAGTTATGTGGTATTAGCCATTCTAGCAATTGTTCTTGTAAACTTTGGATTGTTGCCAGTTCCAGTATTATCTGTTCCTTGGATTATGCCGGCACCTTTAAAAACATTCTTAGCAACAAACGCACAAATTTGGCCAATGGTATACGTCTTCCTTGGATGGGTGGCAATGGGCTTAATTTTCTATCCATTCATTAAAACATTAGAAAAACAAGATTTAGAAGCTGAAAAATTAGAAAATCGCGACATGTCAGTTCCTGAATAAAAAGTATGATTAAATGGCATGAGTTGAAGAGGAGTGCGAGTGACTCCTCTTTTCTTTTTTTAAAGTAGACAAGGAGAGATTAAATGTTAGGTGCATCATTATATTTAGCTGAGGGCATTGAAAAGAATTTAACTTTTATCGATCGCATGTACCAAAATGGTGTAAAAACTATTTTTACGTCAATGCATATTCCTGAAGATGACCCAAGCAATACATTAGAAGAATTAAAACGAATCACAGAAAAAATGAATGGATATGGGATGGAACTGATGACAGATGTTTCGTCTGGAACATTCGATATCTATGGCGTTAAGAAAGAAGATGCAAAATCCTTCTTTAAAAATTTAGGCGTGAGTAGCTTACGTATGGATTACGGTTTTACTTACGAAGAAATGAAAGAATTAGCAAATGATTTTAAAATTGTCTTAAATGCAAGTACAATTAATGATGAGACAAGTAAAGAATTAGAAGCTGTTGGTTTTGATTTATCTGATATTACCTTGTGTCATAATTTTTATCCGAGAGAAAATACAGGTCTAGGTCGTGAGTTTTTATATGAGCGCAATGCGTATCTTCATGAAAAAGGATTTCGTATTCAAGCCTTTATCCCTGGAGACGGTGAAAAACGTGGCCCTATTTATGCCGGTTTACCAACTCTTGAAGAACATCGTGAAGCCGATCCATTATATGCATACTTAGATTTAATGGACAATTTTTATGTGGATGAAGTACTTGTCGGCGATATTGAAATGAGTGAAGCTTCGCTTAAACGATTAGAGACTTGGATTGAGGATGAAATCATCACTTTGCCGCTAGAGAAAGTAACGGAAAGTTTGCCGGTAAACTTTTATGACAAGCAGGTGAATCGTCCCGATATCGCAGCAGATGTTGTCCGATCTAGTCAATCGCGTATTTTGCTAAAAGATACAGCAATACCGCAAAATAATCATGGTGTGGCTCGACCAAGAGGGACAGTCACCATTGACAATGATGAATATGGGCGCTATTCAGGTGAAATTCAGGTGACAAAACGAGATTTGCCAGCGGATGACCGAATAAATGTATTAGGACAAGTTACAGAAACTTCATTGCCATTACTTGAAATGATTAAAGGCAGAACGAAGTTTAAATTTATAGGAGGATAGTCGTATGAAGAAGAATTTTACTGAACAAAGAAATCCGAATTCTATGTCTTTAGATCAGATGTCTGTCGCAGAAATTGCTCAATTGATGAACGACGAAGACCGAAAAGTTCCTGATGCGATTGAAAAAGTGTTGCCAGAGATTACTCAATTAATCGACGCTGTGATTGAAGCCTTTAAACAAGAGGGACGATTAATCTATATTGGTGCGGGGACAAGTGGGCGTATGGGAATTTTAGATGCAGTGGAATGTGTTCCGACTTTTGGTACGCCTCCTGAAAAAGTAGTCGGCTTGATTGCGGGTGGAGATACTGCGATTAAAGAAGCCGTTGAAGGGGCCGAAGATTCGAAAGAAATGGCCGTTGGGGATTTAAAAGCGTTAAAACTAACAAATAAAGATATCGTCATTGGGATTGCGGCAAGTGGTCGCACACCTTATGTCATCGGTGGTTTGGAATATGCGAAAGAAGTCGGCGCAACAACGGGTGCTATTTCGAACAATGAAGGAACAAAAATTAGTCCGCTGGCCGATTTTGCGGTGGAAGTGATCACTGGGCCGGAAGTATTAACAGGGTCAACGCGCTTAAAAGCAGGAACCGCTCAAAAATTAGTTCTGAATATGATTTCAACGATTAGCATGGTGAAATCAGGAAAAGCTTACGAGAATTTGATGGTAGATGTGTTAGCAACAAATGAAAAATTAGTCGATCGCGCAAACCGAATTGTCGTTGAAGCAACAGGCGTTGAATATGAGGAAGCTGAAAAAGTTCTAACAGAAGCAAAGTCAGTGAAATTAGCAATTGTTATGATCCTGTCAGGTGCGCCAAAAGAGACAGCTGAAACAGTTTTGGCAGAAGAAAACGGCTTTGTTCGTGAATCAATTCGTAAGTTGGCGACTTTAGAGTATTAGAAATGGATGAAACCGTGTTATAATTAATAACAGCAGATTAATTATAAAGGGGTGAAACGATGGCCACAAAAAATATATTAGGTTTATTAAATAGTATGCTTGGTGATTTACCTAAAGCAGAACGACGAATTGCTAAAAAAATTTTAAATGAGCCTGAAAAAATCATTCATATGACAGCTTCTGATCTAGGAAAATCTGCGGATTCGAGTGCTGCAACTGTCATTCGTTTATCAAAACGGTTAAAAATTGCAAGCTTTACGGAATTAAAAATTTTCGTTTCTCGTGAAATACAGTCAGAAAGCCGAGACGTTTATTCTGATATTGAAGCGGGCGAGTCTGTTAAAGATATTATGAATAAGATCCACTGGAATTCAAGTTTGGCAATGAAAGACACCGTTTCGATGTTAGATGAAGATGCCATCATTGAAGCAGCGGATATGATTCGAGATGCTTCAGTGATTTATACATTTGGAATTGGCGCATCTTGGCTAGTCGCAGAGAACATTGCTCAAAAATGGAGCCGTATCGGTAAGACAAGTATTCCTTTAAATGATGCACATGTACTACTTGCTGCTTTATCAAGTTTAAGTGAAGATGCTGTCTTTATCGGTGTTTCGAATTCTGGTGAAACACATGAAGTGGTTCAATTAGCAGATACTGCACAAAGTTTAGGGCATAAGACAATTTCAATTACGCGTTTTGGAAGTAATGCCGTGTCTAAGAAATCAGATGTTGCCTTACAACACGTCCGCTCAAATGAAATCGAAATGCGAAGTGCGGCAACAAGTTCATTACATGCGCAGTTTTTAGTTGTTGACGTATTATTTTATGTTTACGCCTCGCGTAATTACGATAAGATAATGGATCGAATTTATGAGTCTCGTGGAGCAGTGAAACGTTACAACGAAGAAAATAAACCAATATAAACAGAAAATGAAACCCAGTTTATTCTTAAATGAGTAAGCTGGTTTTTGTTTTCACCATGTAAATTGAAAATAACAGCTCTATCCTCATTTAAGAATGAAAAAGTCGATTCTTAAGTGAGGATAGCTTAGCCATTTTCCGATAAAAATACCCCAGGCGTTAACCTGAGGCATTTTCAATCCTATTTTCTAAAATGTTTTTACCAAATTACTCAGTAACTTCATCTTTTGTTTCATCTGCGACTTGGCGAACATCATCTATAGCTGCATTTGTAGTAGACTGAACATCGGCAGAAGTTTCCTTTACAATATCTTCTGTTTCATATTTTGCAAGGGTGGCCGTTTCTTTTAAATCATGGGTAGCTTCTTTTGTTTGGTCGCTAACATGTGCTACAAAATTTTCAGTCGTGTGCTGTACTTCTTTCGCTGCATCTGAAAGTGTTGAACGTAGCTTTTTAGAAGAATCAACTAATGTTTGGCGAACATCTTTTGCTGCATCTGCTGATGTGTGTGTCACTTTTTCTCCTTGTTCTAAAGCAATATGACCAAATTCTTTCCCTTGGTTTTGTAACTCATCGACTTTTAAACGAAGATCTTTTCTTGTTTCTTCTCCTGATTTCGGAGCAACTAATAAACCGATACCTAATCCAAATAAGACACCTTTAATAAAGGATGAAAAACTCATGGGACTCACTCCTATTTCTAAATATTTTGATACGCTAATTATAAATCAAAGCGCTTTAATCTACAAAAATAACGCTGTTAATTTTTTCTTAATCTGTATAAATTAAAATAGTAGCGTTAAAAAGTAGAATTTAAAGTGTTCTTAAGAAGTTTCCTATACAATAAAAGTTAGGATATCAAAAGAATAAACGAATAATAAAATGAGTTAAACGAAAAAATAACATGAAGGAGCAGTTGGATGAAAATTGGAATAGATAAAATTGGATTTTTCACGCCTCCGACATTCGTAGATATGGTTGAATTAGCGGATGCACGTGAAGTTGATCCGAATAAATATTTAATAGGAATTGGACAAGAGAAAATGGGGATTGCGTCTGCTCACTACGATGTTGTGGCAATGGCAGCCAATGCAGCAGATCGAATATTAAGTGAAACAGACAAAGAAGAGATCGATATGATTTTATTTGCGACAGAAACGGGAATCGATCAATCAAAATCGGGCGCAACTTGGGTCCATGACTTAGTAGGAATCCAACCATTTGCACGATCAGTTGAATTAAAACAGGCTTGTTATAGTGCTACAGCAGGGATCCAACTAGCTATGGGCCATATTGCACTCCATCCAGAAAGTAAAGTGTTAGTCTTGGCAGCAGATATTGCAAAATATGGATTGAATACTGGTGGTGAACCAACTCAAGGTGCAGGAGCAGTAGCTATTTTACTCTCTGCGAATCCTCGAATTTTAGAAATTGAAAAAGAAAGTTCGGCCTATACGAAAGACATCGATGATTTTTGGCGACCAAATTACTCTGAATTTGCGTTCGTAGATGGAAAATATTCAAATCAAGCTTATTTAGATACTTTAATGGCGTCTTGGAATCGATACAAAGACCAATTTGGTGCGCAAGCTTCTGATTTTGAATCGATGTTATTTCATGTTCCTTACACAAAAATGGGCCGCAAAGCTTTGTTAGCTCTGGACGATGAAATGGACGAGGAAACAAATGAACGTTTCACGAATTATTATGAATCTGCTATTGCGTACAACAAAACTGTCGGAAATATTTACACGGGTTCCTTATATTTAAGTCTTCTATCCTTATTGGAACAAGGCGAAGAACTGCCAGTGGATTCTAGAATCGGAATGTTTAGTTATGGCTCAGGCGCAGTGGGTGAATTTTTTGTCGGAAAAATTCAAGAAGGCTACAAAAATCATTTGCAGACAGAGAATCATGAAGCGCTGCTAGAAAATCGTACACAATTAACGATTGAAGAATACACGAATATATTGTCGACTTCAATTGAGCTGAGTGAAACAGGCGATGCTTCAGTAGTTACAGAAGATATATTGCTAAAAAAAGATTTCATTTTCACGGGAATTGATGGGCACAGAAGACAATACAAGCGCGTAAGTCAGCTATTAGGATAAGGTGAGTAAATTTATGGAGAGAGTTTTTATTGTAGGTGCCAAGCGAACGGCAATCGGATCCTTTCAAGGGGCCTTATCTAGCGTGCCAGCACGAGAATTAGGGGCGGTTGTTTCTAGAGAAGTCCTCAATCAAGCAGGCATTTCGCCAGAAGATGTGCAAGAAGTTATCTTCGGAAATGCCCTTCCCGCTGGTCAGGGTCAAGGGGTCGCTCGTCAAATTGCGATTCATGCAGGAATTCCAGATACGGTTCCAGCTTCAGGCGTCAATATGGTGTGTGGTAGTGGTTTGAAAGCCGTGATGAATGGCTATGTATCAATCCTTTCGGGAATGAATGATGTTGTTTTAGCCGGTGGCGTCGAATCGATGAGTCAAGCGCCACATTTAATTCCTTCTAAAGCGCGTAAAGGAATTAAGATGGGCGGATTTGAAGTGGAAGACCATATGCTAAAAGATGGTTTAACGGATTCTTTCAGCCAAGAACATATGGGGATCACCGCCGAAAATGTTGCAGAAAAATATGGCATTTCACGAGAAAACCAAGATGCCTTTTCTTATCATTCGCAACAAAAAGCAATCCGAGCACAAGACGACGGTGAGTTTGTGGACGAAATTGTTCCAGTAACTGTGCAGACAAGATTCGGTGAAGAAGTTGTCGATGCAGACGAATATATTAATCGCACGACAACCGTTGAGAAACTTGCGAAACTAAGACCAGCCTTTAAAAAAGGTGGAACAGTCACGGCAGGAAATGCTTCCGGTCTAAATGACGGTGCGAGTGCAACGCTTATCGTGAGCGAAAGCTATCTGAAAGCAAATAAACTTGAACCGATCGCAGAGATTGTAGCCATCGGACAAGGGGGAATTGATCCATATATTATGGGGATGGGACCTGTTTCAGCAATCGAAGATACCTTACGACGTGCGGATTTATCCTTAAAAGATATGGATATCCTAGAATTAAATGAAGCTTTTGCCGCACAAAGTATTGGTGTCATCAATAAATTAGCAAAAAATGCAGGGATGGATGCACGCGATTTATTTAATCGCACAAACATCAATGGTGGTGCCATTGCATTAGGCCATCCGATTGGCGCAAGTGGAAACCGAGTGTTAGTGACACTAGCATATTTAATGAAAAAACGCCAAAGTACTTATGGCTTAGCCTCTCTATGTATCGGTGGCGGTATGGGCGTCAGCATGATTTTAAAAAAACCAGAATTCTAAAGAAAAGCGTACAAGTCCGGTCTGACCTATGAAAAAATAGGAAATGTGGACCTGAATGAGCAGCGAAGCGCGCAATGGGTCCATTTATCTTTTTTTCGATAGGTCAGGACTTGGGAGCTAGACAATAAAGAAAAGCGTACAAGTCCGTTAGATAATGGTAGAAATAAAAAGGGCAGTGAACGAGTTCCTAAACTCGTTCACTGCCCTTTTAAATTATTCACTTATAAAATATGACTAATTTTAGTACTTATCTGCATTGTTTTGATTCTGGTTTTGCTCTTTTAACAAGTCACGAATTTCAGCCAGATAATCTTCTGCAGTTGGTACAGCAATGTCTACTTCCTCTTCCAATTCTTCTTTCTTGCGTAAATTAGAAAGAGAATTTAACCCCTTGATCACAAAGAATAATACCAAAGCAATCAACAAGAAATCAATAATCGCTTGTAAGAACACACCGTATAGTATTTCTGAGCCATTAAAAGTAACGGCCATTTCAGCAACACTAGTATTTCCGGATAATCCAGCGATAAATGGCATAATGATACTTTCAACAAGTGCATTAACAATCGCAGTAAATGCAGAACCCATCACTAAACCAATAGCTAAATCAATGACATTTCCACGCAAAATAAATTCTTTAAATTCTTTCCACATAATAAGACCTTCTTTCAATATATAAAATTATACTAAATTTATCTTAAACAATAATGTTTTCAAATTCAAACTTAGCTACTCATATAGGGGGACAATTACAAATTTTCTAAAATCTTTCGCGCCGTTTCTGAATTCATGTGCTTCGCTTTTTGTAATTCCTCAGCAACCTGCTTAATTTGATCCCCTGTAGCACCCACTCGAATTGCCAAAGCCCTAGCCTGTAGACCCATATGTCCTTTTTGAATTCCTTCCGTCACAAGTGCACGAACCGCTGAAAAATTCTGTGCAAGCCCAACAGCAACAAGGATTTCAGATAATTCTTTCGCATTCGGTTGTTCAAGTAATCGATAAGCAAATTGTGCACCTGGATGAATGGATAATGTTCCGCCAACAGCCCCAACCGATATTGGCATACTGAGTTCGCCGACCAAATGTCCATTTTCATCTTTCGTCCAGCGAGAAAGTGCACGATATTGTCCGCTTTTTGCAGCATAAGCATGAACCCCAGCTTCAACAGCTCGCCAATCATTTCCAGTAGCCAAAAGTACCGCATCAATTCCGTTCATAATGCCTTTATTATGAGTCACTGCTCGATAAGGATCCGCGGTTGCAAATTGTGTCGCTTCAATCATTCGATCACGAACTATTTCACCGGACATCGTTGCAGTCTCTAAAAATTTAGGATCGATCACACAACGAGCCGTTGCAATACTTTCCGTCGCATAATTGGAGAGGATATTGACTAAAGAATTTCCGCCAATTTGTTCCACGATAAAAGGGGCTACTGCTTCGGCCATAGTGTTAACAATATTTGCGCCCATCGCTTCACCGGTGTCGATAATTAAATGCACGACAAAAAATTCGGGTGTTCCAAATTCTAAATCAGCTGGTAAACTTCTAACCTCAACTTTTCGAGCGCCACCACCATAATTTAAAATCGAAGGATGCGCCGCATTAGCGAGGTCTAAAATTTCAGCTTCTAACTCTTTGATTTTTTGCTCAGCTTTAGTCACATTTTCTACACCCGTTAACGAAATTTGAGCAATCATCAAACGGTTTTCCATTTCAGTTTGGAAACCACCCGACTGCGCAATAATTTTTCCCGCATTACTCGCAGCTGCAATAACAGAAGGTTCCTCTGTCACCATAGGAATTATTTTATCTTTATCATTAATGACAAAATTTAAAGCTACTCCAAAAGGAAAAGCATAGTTCATCAGATAATTTTCAATCATTTGGTTCGCAACATTGGTTGGCAAATCGACCAACTCGTCCTTCAATGCCAGAATGTCTTCTGCCGATAATATTTCCGCTTTTTCCAAAGCTTCCACTCGTTCTGACCGTGATTTTTTATAAAATTTACTCAAATATTCTTTCTTCAATCCCTTGACTCCTCTCGCATTTCTCTCCCTTTCATTATGGATGAATTCTGTTAAAAATGAAAGTCTTTCTCTCCTTACTTAAAATAGACACAAAAAAAAGAGATGATTCAACATCCCTTAGGCATTTATTCCATTGTCCGAAATTTTTCGTTCATTAATATGAGACTTCACTTGTTCTAAAATATCAAAAATATGGTCGTCATCCAATTGGTAGATCATCGATTTTCCTAAGCGTTCTGCCCGGACTAGACGTGAATCCTTCAAAATACGTAATTGATGTGAAATCGCAGACTGTTCCATGCCAGTCAGTTCCGTAATTTCACTCACATTTCGTTTTTCTTCTTTTAAAATATATAAAATTTGTAATCGCGTGGCATCACTCATTACTTTTAAAAACTTGCTGATTTCTAGTATCTCCTCTTGTTGCGCCACATTCTCACCTCTTATAATTAGTTTGTACTTTATTGTAACACCAAAAATGAGTAACACAAGTAAAGAAAACTTATGCGTGAATCCCAACAGCGAATATTACAGAATCTGTACAAATGAGAGAGGCGATTGACATTTCGTTTCAAACAAATTAAAATGAAATTATATTTAATTAAATTAATGAAAATTAAGAATAAATATTTCATAGTTTAAAGGAGGCTATTATGAAATTAGAAGAAATTATAGGAGATAAAGATCGATTATTTATTGGCACAGAGGTACCGGCAGAATATCTGTCCGACCAATATATTGCTGATATTCCGCCGGTCCATGCGGTTGCTTTACCCAAAACACATGAAGAAGTTGTCCAATTAGTCAAATTCGCAAACGAAGCAGACCTCGTTGTCATTCCCCGAGGGGCAAATACCGGGGTTGCTGGTGCGCAGGTTCCGATTCATGGCAATGAATTAATTGTGGACATGCGTTTAATGAATAGCATTTTAGATTTTGACCGTGAAACTTTTACATTGACGGTAGAGCCAGGGGTCTTAGTGGGAGATATCCATCGATACGTTGAACAATTAGGGTTCTTTTATCCGCCTGATCCAGCATCAAAACATTCTTCCATTGGTGGAAATGTGGCGACAAATGCAGGAGGTTTGCGCGCAGTAAAATATGGAACGACTCGAGATTATGTCCGTGAATTAACGGTTGTCTTAGCAAATGGGGAAGAGATGACGTTAGGAAGTCTGAATATTAAAGACAGTTCAGGATATGATTTGTTAAACTTATTTATCGGTTCGGAAGGGACGCTCGGTTTGACAACGCAAATAAAATTGCGTGTACTTCCTTTACCAAAAGCGAGTCAGACGTTATTAATTTCATTTGCGGATGTTTTTAGTGCAACGGAAGGAACGTTGGCAATTTTAGAAAGTGGGGCCAGCCCTTCGGAAGTCGAATTGTTTGAGAAGGATGCAGTCTTTTATGCCGAACAACATCTGGGTTATCCATTACAAACGCAAGATGGTCAAGCTTATTTGTTGGTTTCCTTGGACGGAAATGACGAAGTCGAGCTTGCCGCACGTACGAAATTAATCGTCGATGCGATTGCTCCGCTGTCTTTACAGACGCTTACTTTTACAGATGAAGATGAAGCGCGAAAAGCGAAGTTGATTAGAGATAATATTTTAATCGGATTGATGGAATATACGCAATATGAAATGTTGGACGAAGTGGTACCGATCAATCAATTTGCTACGCTAATTTCTTATACAAAATCGCTACAAGAAAAGCATGGATTAAATGTATTAAACTTTGGTCATTCAGGAGATGGAAATGTCCATACCATTTTAATGCGCGGAGACTTAAGCGATGAAGAATGGCAAACACGTCGAAAAGCCTTGTTGGATGATCTGTATAAAAAGGTGAAAGAGTTGGGTGGTTTACCTTCAGCAGAACATGGAATTGGCACAGTTAAGAAGGATTATTTAGAACTGATGGCAGATGACGTCAATTTGTTGTACATGCGTAAAATTAAAGAAGCTTTTGATCCAGATAATCGTTTAAATCCTGGGAAGTTGATTTAAATATAATTTTAGTAAAGGCAGAGGAAACTTCTTCTGCTTTTTATTTTTTAATAAATCAAATCCTCGTTATAATAGACAGAGAAGAGTTGAAATGAGGGATGACATGAAACAGTTCCAATTAAATCACCAAGAAATTTCGGAGCGACTGCAAGAAAAAAAGGTAGACGTTACGGTTCAAACGCCGAAAGTTGTCACATCAACAAATGATTTAGCCAAAGAAATATGGTTTCAGCAGCCAGAAAGCTGGACTTTGGTTGCGACGAATAAGCAAACTGCAGGACGAGGACGTCAAGGGAAAAAATTTTATTCGAGTTTAGCACATGGTTTATATTTCTCGCTAGCTTTTAAACCAAACGCTGCGAGTCTTGAAAATGTACCGATGTACACGATTCTTGCGGCGGCAGCTGTTGTTGAAACACTTGCCCCTTATTTAGAAACACCATTGTCGGTCAAATGGGTGAACGATCTTTTTTACAAAGGGCGCAAAGTAAGTGGGATTTTAAGCGAGTTAGTTATGAGTCAATCCCCAGAAAATCAGACGGGAATCATCGTCGGAATCGGTATAAATATTTCTGGAACTTTTCAGCAAGCGGATGATCAAACACAAACGGTCGCTGGGACTCTTTTTGGTGAGGAGACGCCAGATCACTTTAATCAAAATGAATTTCTGGCAGATTTTCTTCAATGTTTCTATGCCTTCCATGAGCAGTTTGAACAAAAAGAATTCATGAAAATTTATGAAACGCATCTTATGGGAATAGGGCAAACCGTCACTTATATGGAAAAAAATGAAGCACATGAAGGCGTCATTTTGGGCATAGATGACCAAGGCTATTTGAACATTCGTAAATCTGATCAAACAATAGAGACACTATACGGTCAACCGATTTCATTTGGGAGTGACCAATTTATTGAGCAGCCAGAATAAAAAAAGAGGAATTTCAATTGGAGTTACCTCTTTATTGTTAGCTGTGCTATAATAAGTAAAAATGTAAGCGGTTTATATTATCGGAGAAGAGGGGGTTGTAGAAATAGTTGTCTGTTACATAACGATGATTTTGATTGAGATTGAAAAAAGAAAGGAATCTGTCCATGGGCACAAGAAGACAATTTGAGGAAGAGACGATTCGTAGAGACAACAAGCAGATATCAACGTTGAAGTCGTTAGTGGAGACCGCATTTTATAAGAACAATGTTATCAAAGTAAATTCGATGGAAGAAGCCTATACGTATGCTGTCGAAAGTCCATCAACTATTCAGCTGAACAAAAAAGTGAAGAAGGCGAAGAAGTTAGGCTTGCCAAAGAATGCCAAGATATTGGTGGAGAATGGGAATCGTATTGTTGGGCGTACCGCTAGAGCGCGCGTCATTTATGGAAAAGATCCAGAGGAGGATGCTCGCCTAGAAAAAATCGTGATGGATGCGATTTATGCATCAAGTCATTATTTTTTTTTAGAAGCGGATGCGATTGTTGGGTTGGATGAAGAGTTCATGGTTCGTGCCCATTTGTTGACGCCAAAAACACAAGCGAATAATTTGTATTCATGGCTATTGAATTTCCAAATTCTAAATGATGAATATTCGGAGCGTTATGAAAATTCGACAACGTATGAAGAGAATGATATTTACATTTTCTCTGATCCATCATGGTCACATCCGGATTATCCAGATGGGTTATCTTATATTGATACAGAGCGAAATGTTGCTGTAATTCTAGGTCTTCAATATTTCGGTGAATTGAAGAAAGGGACGTTGACGCAGGCATGGGGGACTGCAGCACGTCAAGGTTTTGTGTCTTGTCACGGAGGATTGAAAAAATTCTCTAATGAAGGTGGCGATGCACATGTGACAGCTTTCTTTGGTCTATCCGGATCTGGGAAATCAACGTTAACCCACGCGAAACATGATGGAAAATATGATGTGACAGTATTACATGACGATGCCTTTATTATTAATCAAGAAACAGGCGCGTCGATTGCGTTAGAACCTTCTTATTTCGATAAAACAAGTGATTATCCGACTGATCACCCGGAACAAGATTATTTCGTTACGGTTCAAAATGTCGGGGTAACTTTAAACGAGAAGAATGAACGTGTATTAGTCACAGAAGATATTCGAAATGTGAACGGTCGTACGATTAAATCTCGATATAGCACGCCAAACCGAGTAGACATGATCGAAGAACCTATAAATGCGATTTATTGGATTATGAAAGATGAAACGTTACCGCCAATTGTAAGAGTCACCGATTCGACAACTGCTTCGGCGATGGGTTGTACGCTGGTTACGAAACGAACAAGTGCAGAAAACGTTGAAAACGTTGGTGCCGTTGTAGTTGAACCTTATGCCAATCCATTCCGAGTGTATCCGTTGGTGGATGACTACAATGCCTTTAAGAAACTGTTTGAAGAAAAAGGTGTCGATTGCTACATTATTAATACGGGTGCCTTTAACGGAAAGGATATTCCGCCACATGTCACACTGGGTAGTATTGAAAATAATGTGGAGAAAAAAGATGGTTTCGTGCCATTTGGACCAGTCAGTACGTTAGAATATTTACCGGTCGAAGGATACGAAGTACCGTTTGAAGATGAAGAATATTTAGAGCGACTAGTGAAAAATATGGGTTCTCGTATCGAACATCTGAAAACAACTTTAGCAGAACAAGAAGCACCAAATGATTTACCAGGTGAAATTGCACAAAGTATCCAAGATATTGTCGATGAAATTGTAAATGCATAATGTAATCAATTAAATAATGAAACAGCCGTTTCAGTTGAGCTCATATCACTCAATAGAAACGGCTTTTTTCATATCTTCAATAACAAATCACTTCATCAAATAAAGTCTACTCACCATTTTCACCGTGTTTGACGAAAAGCATACTGACTAAGGCAATCGCGAAACAAATCACAGCATATACAAATAATAAATCATTACTTTGTAAGGTATCTTGGATAAAGCCAAAGAAAATAGGACTAGCAATAGCGGCAGTGAAAGAGAATAAGTAATAATATCCTGTAAATGCGCCAATCGTATGATCCGAAGCAAATTCTAAAACCATTGGCAATGAGTTAATATTGATACATGCCCAGAATGCCCCACCAATAATTAATAAAATTTGGACCATCAATTGATTGGGCTCCACTAAAATAGGTAAGAATACCAACACAATGCCAATTAGTCCAGTTAAAATGGTACGTTTACGCCCAATTTTAGAGGCTAGTTTCCCAGCAGGAATCGCGAAAACTAAGAAGGCTAACGAAAATCCAGTTAGCATGATCGAAGCTTGTCCGCCTGTGATGCCATACGTATTTGTCGCATACAAGGTAAAAAAAGTTTCAATCGCATTGTACCCCATGAACCAAGCAAAAATGGCCACTAAAATATGAATCAAACTACGCTTGTGTGCAGAATCCAACGCTTTAAAAGCCGTCAAACTTCTTTGGTTAGCCGGCGCATCTTCAGCTACTTCTTCTGCCACACGACTTTCATTATAAATGCGGAACTGTTCACGTGTATTTTGTCCCCAGCGATTCGCTAGATTATCTTTAATCGGTATATTGTTTTCTTCTTTGTAACGAAGCGCATCCGGCTCGCGAACGAATAAAATTAAGACCAATAAAGCAAGTAACATAACCACAGTTACCATCAAGAAAGCATAAAATTTATCATCACGTAAATCCGATAAAATTCCACCCACTAAGAAAGCAATGATTGAACCTAAGCCACCCATTAAGTTAATAATTCCATTCGCTTCACTTCGCAAAGGAGAAGGTGTCACATCAGGCATCAAAGAAATTACAGGACTCCGCCACAATGCCATAATCAAGTTAAATGCAATAATCGTTCCCATGAATAACCACAACACATGTTGCAGTGGGATAATCGCAAATAAAATCGCACAAATCGGTAAACCTAAAGCAATCCATGGCATCCGTCGACCGATTCTCGTCCGCGTATTATCACTCCACGCGCCAATTAGCGGCTGAAAAATCACGCCAAAAAAGTTATCAATCGTCATAATTGTCCCAATCAACGTATTACTTAATAAAAAACGTTGCTCTAAAATTAAGGGAACTTGTGAATTATAAACGGACCATGCCAGACTAGAAGCCAAGAAACCAAAACCAATCAGAAAAATTTGAGGATAGTTCAACTTTAATTTTTGATTCAATGTATTTTCACTCATGTTAAGCCTCTTTCTATTATAAAAGTCCTAAAGAAGCGACCATCTCTTGCGCTTCTGCGCCACCATCTTCGATAAATTTCTTCCTTAACGCAATCGCTCGATCGGGTTTATTCGTAATGATTGCATCCACGCCTAATAATAATGCAGCATAAATATGAACCTCTTCATCCACAGTCCAAACATGAACATCTATTTCATTTGCACGCATATTCGCCATTAACTCTTTTTGTTGGAGACTATTTAACATCGGATGAAAAGCTTTTGCACCAAGGTGTGTTAAATAATTCCACGGTTCAAATTGAATATCTGATGTTAGCAAACCGACTTTGTCCGCACCAACTAATTGGGATAATTTGCGAACTGACTCATGGTTAAAGGAACTAAATATAACGTGATCCTCAACCCCATTATTTTTCACACATTCGACGACTTCTTCTTCCATACCTGGGTAAAAATAAATACTGTTTTTCAATTCAATATTAATCACTAAGCCTGCGTCAGCCATGAGCAACAAGACTTCATCCAAACATGGAATTCGTGTATTGCTTGCTTCACTAGAATTCAAGGTTTTGTTTTTCGAAGAAAGAGAAAGGGTTTTGATTTCTTCCCAAGTCATCTCCCAGACATTGGCATCATGGCCAGTGAGCCGTTTTAAGTTTTCATCGTGATAGACAATCAGTTTACCATCTTTTGTTCGTTGGACATCCAACTCGATGCCGTCTGCTTGATCTTCGATAGCTTGTTCAAAAGCGGCCAATGTATTTTCGATATATTTGTGACTAGACCCTCGATGGGCCCAAATCTTTGTATTCATTGCTGAATCACCTCTTTAAAATACTGTTCAATAAATAGTTATTATCATTAGTATATCGTAAATCTTCTGAGAATAATTAGAATTTCTGTTAAATCTCTGTAATTTCATGAGCTTTTGAATATTATTTCGAAACCGGAACGTTTATGTTGAATTAGAGATATCGCTCTGATAAAATAGATTTTGTGCCTTATGGGCAATATATATTCTAGAGGAGAATGGAACATGTCACAATTTACAAATTTAGTTAAACAACGTCGTACAAGCTATGCACTTGGAACGAACACAGAATTATCAAACCAAGAAATCGCGGATCGTATTACTGAAATTGCGCGCGAAATTCCTACAGCAAGTAACAGTCAATCTACACGTTTAGTTGTTATTTTTGGTGAAGATAATGTAAAATTCTGGGACCACATTTTGGATGTTCAAAAAGATGTTATGCCAGAAACGATGTGGAATATGATGTCAGGTGTTATGGAAGGTGCTAAAGGTGCAGTTGGAACAGTATTGTTCTTTGAAGATTTAGATGCAGTTGAAGAAATGCCTGCAAAAGGTGCGCGTGCTGAAGCTTACAAACAAAACAATAACGCAAATAACCAATATGCAATTTGGTTAAGTTTGACTGAATTAGGTTTAGGCGCAAGCTTACAACATATGAACATTGGCTTTGAACAAGGATTTGACAAATCTACAAAAGAAATGTTCGACTTACCAGAAAACTGGGAAATGGTTGCACAAATGCCGTTTGGCTCAATTGAAGCACCCGCTTCAGAAAAAGAATATATCGCAGATGACGTACGTGTACGTGTAATCGGCGCTTAATTTAATAAAATAAACATCCGTTTTCCTCAAGTGAAAGTTTGAGGGAAGCGGATGTTTTTATGTTTAATACGAAAAATCACCGTTTAAAAATTGTTGGAGTTCGGGTGAATTCATATTTTTGTTTAACCGTTCTCGATGCATTTGTTCCTTCTCTGTTGCAATATTTCGAATAATTTGATGGAGTTGCTCGAACTGGTAACTGAACCGACTTTTATATGCATAGACGATGGGTTGTTCAATATCTAAAAAGAGTGTAATTGAAGAAACCAATACATCAAAATCATATTCCGCTAAAACTTCTTTCGTCAAATGGCTAAAATAGATGGGCTTTACCTCAACTGGAGCAGGTAAATCATTCTTGACCATATCCGCCAAATTCTGTGAAGAAATTGCCCCCAAGTGATTGTAGACTAAAACTTTTGTCGTATTGAATTGTCCAAATAAATGTTTGGTTAAATCTTGCCAATTAGAAAATAAGGTGTATAAGACAAATTCTTCCCCATAGTTTGTGAGTGATATTCCTCGATTTTTTGCAATCATATGGAAATAATTTTTAGCTGTATCATAAAAACTCGTATATTTTCGCTTATAAAGCGAGACAATGTAAAAATTTCTTGGAGGGTAGAGGAGATAGGTCAAAGGTTGTTCCCCAGTAGGATAATGCTTTAACAAAAGTAAAGCAAAACCAATTTCTCGCACTAAATTTATTGAATTCTCCGTAGGAAGTTCAAAAAACTTCCCTAAAAAATGAATCATCTCTTCAATTTCTTCATGTTGGTTACGAAAATTGTTGTCATTAGTCAAACGATATTCAAAACAATCTTCTGAGATATAGACTTGTATGAAAGCTAAACTTTCAGCAACTCGATCGATTTCATCTGGACGAACTGTATCATTGTTCATTACCTCTTGACGAATTCCAGGAAGAATTTTATTGTAACAATCCAGTAAGTAAGGCTCACTCCTCATAATATCTTCTTCCGAATGGCCATTTAGGCTCCGTGTTAGGTTCACCGCAAAGCGCGCACGAAATGAATGATAATTCATCACGGATGAAGTCGCCTTATAAAATTCATTCATTCCTGGTAAAAGGGAATCGACTAATGCTTCATCGATATTCAAAAAAGGCCACTCATAAACATAGTAAGCTTCCATAAAATACTTTCTATAAAAATGTCGAACCAATCTTTCGTCTCCGACCATTCGATAAGGGTTTGTTTCTAACTGGAGGCCATAGGAGTTAATTCGCTCTTGAACCGTTTTTGTAAGACGCGTCAAAGTTGATGGACTGATAAAAAGTTCTTCGGCTAGATCTTTACCTGACAATGTTTCATCGAATAAGATTTTCTCCAGTAATTTAAAACCCGTAGATTCTCTATATAATTTCTTTTGAAAGTAGTCAATCCCAATGTGTAAAGGAATCTCAAAGTTCACCCCTTCTGATGAAGAAATAAACTTCGCGCCAATCTCTTCCATAGGCTCTTTCATTTCATTGAGATAGTTTTTAATAGAACGGACGGACGTATTCGTTTCTTCGCTAAGTATTTCAATTGTAATAGGTTCATTTGTGATATAAAAGGCTTCAATCATCTTAAATTTACTTTGTTCTTTTAACGAAATTAACTCCCACATTTTTACAAATCCCCTCTAAATCTAAAATTTCTTAGATTTCTCTAATCTCTCGTCTATTTTAGCATGAATTTAATTATTTGCACATCCTAAGGCAAATGAAGGTTTTCCAATAAAATTTTTAAAAATAGCGCAACAACAGCATTTTGTGGAATCCATTTCATATTTTTCCCTCATTAGTGAAAAGTTAGAAGGGCATGAACAAAAATTTATACATATAATGATTTGTGATCGTGGGAATAATTAGTTAAAAGGCTGATAGGAAGCGAGTTTATTTTGTAAAGGGATAGTTAATCCAAAATCGTTTAAAAAATATTTATCTGGCTTGTTTGTGAAATGGCTTGTAAATCTAACATTGTGTTACAAGTTACAAAGTTACATCGATAAATACGGAAGGAACCGTTCTTTTGGATTAAAGAAGGAGGAAAATGATGAATGAGGTAAAAGGGTACTACAGAACTCGTACAGCTAGGAAAGTAGACGACTCATTAAGTCACCAAAAAACAACGGCTATAAGAGTAAGTTCGGATGTCTATGAATTATTACGTTCAAGAGCTTTTCATGAGCGGACAACGATTCGAGAAATTGCGGACGAAATTTTAACAAAAGAACTCGATTACTAGACAGATGCCACTCAACCACTAACTCAAATGAATTGAAAATAAATTGAACATAAAAGTGAAGAAAGAAGGTTAGGAATTGAAAAAGTTAAAAATAGCAAATGTACTTATTACATCCATTATGCTTCTTGGATCCATATTAACGCCGCAAATGGGCCATGCCATTGCGAGCATACAAGAAGAACAAGAAAAAGTAGCACAAGAAGCAGGAGGAGCTGAAACGGATAAAGATTTTGCAGATGGCGAAAGTTTAAGCGGAGATGTACCAACTCCGGCTGAGGGTGATAGCCATGTAGATGGAGATAACGACGTAGAAATTGTAGCTCCGGCGGTTGTAGAAGGAGAACCTGCGGACGAAGGATTTTCAACAACAAGTGCAGACGAACCAGCGGATAATACGCCAGAGGAGCCTACGGGGTTAGATCCACCTACTATGGGAATCTTGAAGCAAATTACTAACAGTCTGATTACAGATTTTGAAATGGTACTTAACCCTGGTGAAATCATAATAGATGGCACAGAAGACGAAGTGAATATCAAAGTACAAGATATAAAGACTGCTGCTTTAAATTATACGTTGGTTAAACCCGATGAAATTGTGGTTAACCCTGGTGATACTTATATAATAGATTTGCCAGAAATTTTTAAACAAGAGTTAGCAGCCCCACAATCGATAACAATTGATGAGATTGAAGTTGCTACTTATATTATTGAAAATGGTCAAGCGGTTGTCACATTTAATGCAGCAGTTGAATATTTTGACAACGCTGAAATGCACGTGAATATTCAAGGAGAATTTAACTCGGAACCTTTTGAAGGGGAGGGCCCAGTCTTGGTTGAGGTTCCTTATAGCGATGCAACCTCATTTTTTGTAACGGTACGACCGGAGCAAGCAGAATATAAAGGCGAGGACAAGAAGACAGCAGGTTCTCAATATGTATTGAATGAGAATAATGAAAAAGTCACCGTCACGCGTAATCCGGAGTTTATTGATTGGACTGTTCGTGTGAATGACAGCATGGGCACTTTTTCAGATGCTCGAGTCATTGATGATTTGCATGCAAATTTAAAGTATGTTGAAGGCAGTATCAAAGTCGAACGAATTATTCGAAATTATCAAAATCAAGAGTTGAGACGTGAAGAAGTAACAGTTACAGATGAAATGTTTGAGGCTACTACTTCTGGCTTCGAACTAGACCTTGGTAATATTTCTGATGCGTATGAGATTACTTACACAACAAATATCATTCGACCAGATGGTGGTGGAACTCATACGATAAATAATACTGCGCGTATTATTTTAGATGATAGTACAAAGAATGTTCAAGATGACTTTACTGGTTCTTGGTCAGGAGATTTACCTGCCATTAATAAAGAGGGCGTCATTTCAGAAGGCCGTGAAGATATTATTCATTGGACAGTAGAGTATAACTATGGCAAAGAAGATCTTGGAAATGTAACTTTAACGGATACGTTAAGTCATGGCGAAATAGTAGCGGATTCTGTACAAGTATATTCTGTGAATCCAGATGTTGATGGTAACGTTTCTGAATTAGGTGATTCAACAGCTGGAAGTTTCCCGCTAGATTTAGATGCGGATGGCAAAGCTTATTATATTACTTTCTCTTCATGGGCTCCTGTTGGGCTGAATGATACAGTGATTAATACGGTATCCGATAATCTAGATCCAATTCCTAATAAGGATGATGCATCTGTTTCTGTCAACACTATTCCAACCGGTGGTAAAGTCGGAGAGCAAGATGTGGATGAAGACGGCCGTCCTTACATTGACTGGACGATTACGATGAACTATGAAAAAGTTGATGTTCCATCGATTCATATTTTAGATGTCTTCGATCCTGTCTATTTAGAATTTGATGTGAATGATTCAAACTTATTCAAATTATTAAAAGATGACGAAGAAGCTGATAATAATTTTGAAATTGAAGAATATACACATACAGATGGTAGAACTGGATTTGAGTTAAATATTTTAAATGCCGGTCCACATACGTATAAATTTGTTTATCGAACGTATTATACAGTTGAGGGTATGCAACAACCAGAACTCGCAAATAATGCAGAAATTGTTTTTCGAGATGGCGAAGGAACAGGTATTGGTAATACTATTTACCCAGATGTTAAACAAGAAGGACCAAAAGCAGGAATTCATAAATCGGGCGCCTACATTCGGGTAGAAAATAATATAGAACAACAGATTGAATGGAAAGTAGTATTTAACCAAAGCAAAATTATGTTAGATGCTACGAAAACCTCAATTGATGATATATTCATTTCAAACAATATTGAATATGTAGATGGTTCAATCAAGGTTGTTGATGAAAATAATGAAGGGTTTAATGGTTATAATTTTGTAGAGAAAACATTTGAAGTGAACACTGGGACTGAAGAAGCTCCTGTAATAGAAACCAGAAATGGTTTTACGATTCAGTTAACGGAAGACACAAATAAAACATTAACGCTGAGTTATCGTACAACAACTGATGATGACAAATTAGCTAACGATGTCCATAAAAACGAAGCGATACTAAAGTGGCAAGGTGGAGAGCAAAAAGCTGATGCTACTGTAGGAGTTCGTCATCCAGGATTAAATAAATCTGGAAATGTTACTATCAATCCAGATGGATCGAAGACGGTTAATTGGACAATAAACTTTAATACAAATGCAAATATTATTCATGACTTTAAACTTATAGATACGTATATTCCAACGACTGTTACATTAAGTGATATTAAAATAATGAGTGGAGAAACGGATGTTACGGATCAATTTACCATTAGCGAAGAACGAACAGGTGGAACCTTAACTCTAGAGAAAGCTAGATTAGATGCAGTACCCTACACACTTACGTATTCTACAACTTTATCAGCGGATGAAGAAAAAGAGAACTTAGTAAATACGGCGGCAATAACTTATACAGGTGGAAAAGATGATGTAACTTCTACAATTAATAAACCTACTTTAGGCGTCCAAAAAGAAGTAGTAGGCCAAGTAGATAAGACGGAAAATGGCGACTTTATTACTTGGAAGATTATTGCGAATACAGATGCCGCTAATAAATTAGTGAATCTAGTTAATGCAGAGCTGACTGATACGATTCCATCAGATCAACGACTAGTAAAAGGAACTATATCTGTTGATCAAATATATAAAGAAGAAAAAACAAGAATTACACTCGAAACAGATAAGCTCACTGAAAATGATAATGACTTTACCATCAAATTACCTAATGGTGCGTATCAATATGAAGTGACTTTCCAAACGGAAATCATAAAATATCCTTCGGTTCATCCGACCGTACTAGACAGATACACAAATAAAACGACTTTAGCAAATCCAGGATATGAAGATGCTAATGACGATGCCTTTGTTGATTACTTTGCAGATGGAACTAACAATGACAACGTAAAAGAAGGTAAAGTAAATAATGAAACAGAAAATATTGATTGGACAGCAATTCTTAATCCATTAGGCTTAGACATCGACAATGCAAAAATTAAAGATCAACTTAGCGACAACCATACGTATGTAATGGAAGTTGATGAAGATGAAAAAGAGAAATTTAATATTACAGTAATAGCTGGAACCGAGGAGCTTACTCAAGGTGAAGTTCCTGCAGAAGGCGGAGAACCTACTGGAGATTACATTGTTACATTGGCAGAAGATAAACGTAGTTTTGAAATAGCTTTCAACCAAAATATCAATGAACCGATTACTGTTAAGTACTCTACTCGAGTAAATCCAGATTTAATTGGAAACATCACGGTAAATAACAAGATAGTTCTAACCGGCGGAGAATTTGATAAAACTTTCGATGAATCAGAGGTTGAGTCAACTACAAGTCAGTGGACCTTTGGCGGAGGCGGAAGTGGCCGCCAACTTGAATTTACTTTAAGAAAAGAAAATCCAAGCGGGGAATCAGTAGCTGGTGCAACGTTTGATTTTTTGCGCTACCCCCCAGCTGGAGGAACAGAGATACCAATTGTTGGAGAAGACATTACAACGGATAGTAATGGTCAGTTCTTGCTAAAAAATGTTCGTGCGGGTCGATATAAAGTAACGGAAGATTCAGCTCCGGATGGTTACGTTTCTTTAACAGAACCGTTTTATATTATCGTGGGATATGGCGATCCAAATAAAGGTCAAGGCAAATATGTTGTACAAGTTACTGATTCTAAGTGGAATGTCTTAGAGAATAGCGACAAAGTTATTGGAAATGATAGTACAGCTGGTTCAGGCGCTGAGTTAATTGTCGTAAATGAACACAAACCAGTCACAGCTTCATTAGAGGCAGAAAAATCATTTACAGGAAATATTCCTTTATCGACTGATCAATTTAAATTTGAATTAGTTGAAATTGATGTAGATAGTAATGAAAAGGTGCTACAAACTAAATCAAATGATGCAGACGGAACCATTTCGTTTGATGCAATTTCTTACAACACGACTGGAACTTACAACTATATTATTCGCGAAGTGCCAAATACGTTGACTGGAGTAACTGGAGTAACTTATGATGAAACGGATTATCCGGTAACAGTTACTGTTACTAGCAATAGTGTAGGGACATTAACAGCGAATGTTAACTACGGAGCTAATATTACCGTACCAAAATTTGAGAATACGTATGAAGCAGAACCTGTCACAGTGACGCTTAATGCGAAAAAAGCATTGACAGGTCAAGCGTTTAGTGAAGAGAACAAGTTTAGTTTTGACTTAATCGATTCTGAAAGCAATATTGTTGATACCGTTCAAAATGATTTAAATGGAAATATCAGTTTTAATGAATTGAGTTTTACAGAAATAGGAACCTATAGTTACACAGTAGAAGAAAAAGACTCAGGTCAAGGTGGCATGACTTATGATTCATCAGTTTACGAAGTAGTTATCATTGTAACAGATGATCATAAAGGTCAATTAGTAGCGAACACTGAAATTTCTAAAGTTGGCTCAACAGATGAAATAACTGAAATTCAGTTTGCGAACAGTTACCAAGCACAACCTACAACTGCAGTAGTTAAGGCTACGAAAGAACTGTCTGGTCAGCCTCTTGAAGCTGAACAATTCGAATTCTTACTAAAAGGTACGAATAATACTACTGAGATAACCGCAAAAAATAATGCAAAAAAAGAAGTTGTTTTTGCAGAGTTAGAATTTAATAAGGCGGGCACTTACACTTATACATTAAGTGAAGTAGAAGGCAATCAAGGTGGTATGGCTTATGATTCAAGTGAATTTAATGTGACGATAACAGTAACAGATGATTTAGAAGGTCAACTACATGCAGTCGTTGCATATGATAAAGCAGGCGAATCAGCAGATAACGCAGTCTTTAACAATACGTATACTGCCCAGAAAGTAGAGTTAAATTTTAATGCGTATAAGGATTTGGATGGACAAGATTTAAGAAACGAACATTTTGAGTTCGTTCTGAAAGATGCAGAAGACGCAGAAGTTGAAAGCAAAAAAAATAATGAGAATGGTGCAATCAGCTTTTCGCCAATAGAATTTACTGAAGTAGGCACTTACACTTATACAATAAGTGAAGTCGAAGGCGATCAAGGCGGAATGACTTACGATTCAAGAATCTTTGAGATTACAGTTAATGTGACTGACAATCGTGAAGGTCAGCTTGAAGCGGAGTATGTTATGACGCTTCAAGATTCAGAAGAACCTTTAGATGAAATTCGATTCTTGAATAATTATCAGGCTGCACCTACGACGGCTGATCTAAAAGCGAAGAAAGAATTAACAGGTCAAGAATTTAGCTTAGATCAATTTGAGTTTAAATTAGTCGATTTAGAAACAAAAGAAGAATATTTTGCAGGAAATGATTTAGAAGGTAATGTATTCTTCGAAACACTAACTTACGAAAAAACAGGCGTCTACAATTACGAAATGACTGAAGTAGACACAGAACAAGGAGGAATGACGTACGATCCAACTGTCTATCAAGTAGTTGTAACTGTAACTGATGATGATGTTGGTCAACTTCACGCAAGCGTAGCTTACCTACTTGAAGAGGATGAAATTGCAGCAGAAGAGGTCGTCTTTAATAATAGATATCAAGCCGCTCCAACTACTGTTCAATTCGAAGCAACTAAAGAATTAGATGGACAAGCTTTAAGAGATGATCATTTTGAATTCCAATTAACTGGAGTTGATAATGATTTCGAACAAGTAGTGACAAATAACGCGGAAGGCCAAATCGTCTTTGATGAATTAGAGTTTACCGAAGTTGGTATTTACACATATGAACTTCAAGAGTTAAACGATGAATTAGGTGGAGTCACTTACGATGAAAATGTTTATACACTAGTCGTAACAGTAACAGATGATGGAGTTGGTCAACTACATGCAACAGTCGCAGCAACATTAACAGACGAAATCGTGGATCCAGCGAGAATTGTCTTTGAAAATAGCTATGAAGCTGCTCCGGATAGTGTCATTATCCAAGCAGAGAAAAACTTAACTGGACGCGATCTTGCAAATGGTGAATTCGCTTTTGAATTAGTTGATGCAGATGGAAAAGTTATTCAAAAAGTTACAAACAATGCGAACGGACAAGTATTCTTTGAGGAGATTCAATTTGGAACGGTTGGCGAATATGTCTTTACTATTCGTGAGGTTGCAAGTGACGAAGAAGGAATGACTTATGATAGTCAAACCTATAAAGTTATTGTGACGGTAACAGATGATGGTGAAGGTGGTCTTATCGCGACAGCTGAATATCCAGATGGTAAAGTAGTATTTAATAATACGTTTGAAAATCTCCCTCTACTTCCTTTAGCACCAGAAGAAGAGGATCCAAGCGGTAGTGGTGAAGGTACGCTAGACGATACACCACTTCCAAATGCAGGAGAAGCACAAACTTATACCTTGTTAGCTCTTGTGATGATTGGATTAGGATTTGCTTTACGTTTTTACCAAAAACGATTCAGTAATGAAAATGAATAGGTTCGTCATTCGTTAGTCATTTTGGGGCCATAATTTAAAAAGATGCACCTGTCAGAGAAATCTGGTGGGTGTATTTTTGTTTAAAAAATGCTGACAACCTACTTAAATGGAACGATTTTTTAGTCCAAAAAGGATTATTTTAGGTTGACTGTAACATTTTTTTAGTCTAGACTAAAAACAATAAAAATAAAAGGATGAAACGAATGAAAAAGGGATTAAAACAAATTTTACTCAGCCTCCTGTTCATTCCAATTTTAGTCGCTTGTTCAACTGAAACCCCTGAAAATGGAACGGTAGATGATGATTCGATTAATGTTGTTGCAACTACGACGATGCTGGCGGATTTAATGGAAGTCATCGGTGGTAATCGAGTGTCCGTACAAGGGTTAATGGGTCCAGGAATTGATCCACATGGATATAAGGCTTCAGCAAATGACGTCGATAAAGTAATAACAGCAGATATTGTTACTTATAATGGTCTGCATTTAGAAGGTCAGTTGGGTCGAGTATTTTCTGAATTAGAAAAATTGGATAAAGAAGTTATCGTTTTAGAGGATATGCTAGATGCTTCAGATTTATTGGATTCGGAAGATGAAGGAATGACGAATGATCCACATATTTGGTTTAGTGTACCGTTATGGATGGAAGCAGCGAACCATGTGACAGCTTCATTGAGTGAGTATAATCCGGAGAATGCAGAATACTATAATCAAAATAACGCTGCTTATCAAGTAGAGCTAACGGCATTAGATACTTACATTCGTGAAAGAGTTGCAGCAGTACCAGAAAAAAGTCGTTACCTTATCACTGCCCATGATGCCTTTGGCTATTTTGGAGACGAATATGGGTTTGAAGTCGTTGGGTTACAAGGGCTAAATACGCAGACCGAAGCGGGAACGCGAGATGTCAGTCAGTTGGCACAATTTATCGTTGATAATGAGATCAAAGCTATTTTTGTCGAATCTTCTGTACCGACTCGAACGATTGAGTCTTTGCAAGAAGCCGTAGCTCAAAGAGGTTGGGAAGTTGAAATTGGCGGAGAATTATTCTCAGATTCTTTAGGCGATGCTAGCCAAGAAGCTGATACCTACCTAAAGATGTACCGAAAAAATATTGATACGATAGTTAATGCATTGAAATAAACGAAAGCTGTTTAAAGATAGTAAGGAGAAGTTAAGATGAAAGATGAATCGATTCGAATAAAAAATTTAATCGTCGCTTACCACGCCCAACCCGTTTTATGGAATGTGAACGTCAATGTGAAGCGTGGAAAATTGACGGCTATTCTAGGACCGAACGGTGCGGGAAAGTCTTCGCTATTAAATGCCGTACTTGATTTAGTCAAGCCAATTACAGGAGACATCGAATTTTCTGTTGAAGAACATAAACGACAAACCTTCAAAGAAGTCCAAGAACACATTGCCTATGTGCCACAAAAAAGTTCCGTCGATTGGGATTTCCCTTCGACCGTGTTGGATGTTGTAGTTATGGGTCGATATGCACATTTGGGTTGGATCAAACGTCCAAAAAAATCCGATTACGAGATCGCCGAACAAAAACTTGATGCGGTGGGAATGTTATCTTTTAAGGATCGCCAAATTAGTCAATTGTCTGGTGGGCAAAGACAACGTGTTTTTCTAGCTCGAGCTTTAGCCCAAGAAGCGGATATCTATTTACTGGATGAACCACTTGCTGGAGTCGATATTAAAACAGAAAAAGTCATCATGCGTCTGTTGCGTGAATTAGTGGAAGAGAATAAAACGGTGGTTGTAGTTCATCATGACCTACAAACTGTGGAAGAATATTTTGACGAAATCATTTTACTGAATCACGAAATTATCAATGCAGGATCAGTCAACGAAATATTTACACAAGAAAATATTGAAGAAACATTCCGTAAAGACAGAAATGCAGACGAGGCGGTATTGTGATGTTAGAGAATATTACCACTGTTTTGAATGACTACACGTTTCAAATTGTTGCTTTAGGAACAGGATTTCTTGGCTTAATGAGTGGCGTGATTGGTTCATTTGCGACGTTGCAAAAAGAAAGTTTGCTAGGAGATGCGCTCAGTCATGCGGCTTTACCGGGAATTATTATTGGGTTCATGATCATTGGACAGAAAGAATGGCTCTTTCTTTTGGGCGGGGCTGCGATTAGTGGATTAATCGCGACGGCTTTGATTCAGTGGATGAGTAAAAGTAGTACGCTTAAATTTGATAATGCCTTGTCGCTGACTTTATCGAGCTTTTTTGGTTTAGGTCTAGTTCTTATGACTTATATTCAACGGTCGCCGAATGCGGATCAAGCGGGGATTGAGAATTTTATTTATGGACAAGCTTCATCTATGTTATACCGAGATGTGCGAGTTTTAATTATTGCTTCAGTGATTGGTATTTTCTTGATTCTGCTATTCTGGAAAGAATTGAAAATCTTTACCTTTGACCGGCAATACGCACAGGTTATCGGTTTAAATGTACGTTTTCTGCAAGTTCTGGTTTCCGCTATTTTAATTGTGACGATTATTCTGGGCCTTGAATCGGTCGGAGTTATTTTGATTAGTTCATTGTTAGTTGGACCAGCTGTTGCAGCGAGACAATGGACCAATCGCTTGAGTATTATGGTTGGTTTAGCTGGCGTATTTGGTATGGCATCTGGTGTCTTAGGTACGTTGATTAGTTCGCTGTATGCACAAATTCCAACAGGTCCAACGATTGTTGTGGTGATTAGTGTGATTGTGTTTTTCAGTTTGTTATTTGCACCAAATCGTGGGCTTGTTGCAACAAGACGAGAACACAAATTGCATCAGAAATATTATCTTGATAAGCTGACACCATCGTCAGAGAAGGAAAGGAGTGAGCACAATGTGGGGTGACATATATTTAGTCGCAATTATTGTTGCAGTTGCCTGTGCTATTCCTGGTGTTTTCTTAGTCATCCGTGGTCTGACCATGTTGTCTGATGCGATTACGCACTCGGTTTTACTCGGGATTGTATTGGCATTCTTCATCACGAATGACTTGAATTCGCCTTTGTTATTAATTGGTGCAACTTTCATTGGTTTGCTCAGTGTATGGTTGATTGAAACTCTTCAAAGGACAGAACTAATGGGTAGTGACTCAGCCATTGGGATAGTTTTCCCTCTTTTTTTCAGTATTGGAATTATCCTCATCACACGTTATGCTGGTGATGTTCACTTGGATACCGATTCTGTTTTAATGGGAGAGATGGCATTCATTCCGTTCAGTCGTGTAGAAATGTTTGGACGAGATTTTGGACCAACTGCTCTTTGGACGATGGTTATCATTTTGTTGATTAACGTGTTGTTTGTTATCTTGTTCTACAAAGAATTAAAAGTAACGACTTTTGATCCAGTGTTTGCAGCAACAATTGGTTTCTCGCCAGTATTTATTCATTATGGTTTGATGGCAATCGTGTCCTTAACCGCAGTTGGAGCGTATGACGCGGTCGGATCTATTTTAGTTGTTGGTTTCATGGTTGGACCAGGTTTAAGCGCTTGGTTATTGTCCGATCGTTTGAAATCCATTCTGGGAATTGCAGTTATTTATGCGGTTGTGAATAGTGTCGTTGGTATTACGGCAGCTCGCTATTTAGATGTTTCACTTGCGGGAATGATTGCTGTCGTGACAGGGATTACAACTTTTATTACATTTTTAATCTCACCGAAAAAAGGCTGGTTGAAAAAACGAATGACCTACAACAAACAGAAAAAATCATTCGAACACTGGTTGTCAGAAAATAAATAATTGAGAAAAAAATATACAGGCCACTATGGATAAAAATCTAAAGTGGCCTGTATTTTGTATTCAGAGAAAAAGAAAATTGCTTGCTACTATTTGTAAGAAAATGATAGCTAATAAAAATTTACGATTGGAAAGAAAGTCGAATATTTAAAATGGGAGAATAAGGCGTAAACTTTGAGAATCCTCTGTTCTTCTTTTAAAATGAGTGCGTAAGTGAATTAAAAGAAGGAGGAATTAATGATGGCGATACG
>CAZTEC010000001.1:62152-108387 GCA_964612765.1 uncultured Carnobacteriaceae bacterium | reverse complement strand
AGTTGGAGTATAGACATCGCTGTCTGACTTTTTCCACTTCCACTCTCACCAACAATTCCTAACGTTCTACCCTCTTCTAAAGAAAATGTCACACCATTCACTGCTTTTACTACCCCTCGTCGGGTATCGAAATAAGTGTGCAAATCTTTAACCTCTAGCAAACTCATGTGACTGCTCCTCTCTAGATTTATAATAGGCTTCACGATTTTTTAACGTCGTAGCCACAAAATGATCTGGACCTACCTCAATCCAGTCTGGATCATGGTCACCATCTTTTGAATAATGAAATTCAAAATCAGCAAATTGTTCCTCTACATCCCACAATGAAGTATCATCTGTATCCATTGATGGAATAGCATTTAACAATTGTTTTGTATAAGGATGTTTCGGATTATCAAAAATTTCTTTTGCTGGACCTAATTCAACAAGGTGTCCAAAATACATGACGCCAATACGGTCAGAAATAAAACGGACGACTCCAAGATCATGCGTGATAAATAAATAGGTTAAATTCTGTTCTTCTCGTAGGTCTAACAACAAGTTAATAATTTGCGATTGAATAGAAACGTCTAAAGCTGATACCGCCTCGTCACAAACAACAAATTTAGGTTTCACTGCTAAAGCTCGTGCAATTCCAATTCTTTGACGTTGCCCACCAGAGAATTGATGTGGATAACGATGAATAAATTCTGCATTTAATCCACACTTTTCCATAATATCTAAAATATATTCTTCATAGCCCGGATCACTTTTACTCTTAAAAAATTTATGGATGAGTAAACCTTCACCGATAATATCTCCTACAGTTAGGCGAGGATCCAAAGAAGAATACGGATCTTGGAAAATAATCTGTAAATCTTTTCTTAAAATACGAATCTCTTGCTTCGTAAGTGCTGCTAGGTCAATTCCTTCATCTAAGTAGGCTTCGAAACGAATAAAATCGGTGTTCTCTTTTAAAGGTTCTTTCAGTGCATCAACTTTATTCATTTGCTCAACCAATCGGGCTTCTTCTTTTTGAATTTCTTGCGTTAAACGATTAATTTCATTCTGATTAAACTCGGCTTTCATTTCTTGTTTTTGTTTTTCAAAATCTAAATCTCGTTTATTTTTTGCTAATGTTGAAGCCGTATCATATTGACTCAATAATGCCGTACTCACTTCTTTTAAGTTTCCATGAGTCACTAAGCCACCAACTAAACGAAGCATGTTTCCATAATCGTTATCAAATGCTATTTTCTTTAGACGCAAAGATTCAAATAACGCATCTTTTTCTTCGCCATTTAAAGTTTTTACTTGTGCTTCCATTTCTTCAATTTGATTTAAATCTTCCACATATTTTCCTGTTGTTTTAGGTAAATCACGATAAACTTTTTGAACATACTCAGGCATGAAGTTTTCAATAGTGTCACCATAATATAATGTCGATCCACCCGTTTGACGGTGTAGTTGGATAATCGTACGACCAAATGTCGATTTCCCACACCCACTCTCTCCTACAATACCTAATGTTTCACCTTCATAAATATCTACAGAGATATCTTTGTTTGCTTTAACATAGTCGGTACCAATTTGGAAAAAATTATCTTTTTTAATTGGGAAATATTTTTGTAGATTTTTAATACTCATTAATGTTTTCATCTCACATTACCTCTCTCTCATCTTAGGATCAATCGCATCACGTAACCCGTCGCCAAATAAATTGAAAGACAATACAGTTAACATGATGACTAAACCAGGATATAAAGTAAGATAAGAATGTGTACGAATATACCCTCTACCTGAACTTAGCATTGTTCCCCATTCAGCGACAGAAGCTTCTAAACCTAAGCCGATAAAGCCTAAACCAACTGCAGATAAAATGGCACTCGCAATTCCAATTGAAGCTTGTACAATGATCGGTGACAGAATATTTGGAATAATATGTTTAAATATTATTCGAACATCATTTGCGCCTAAAGCTTCAGCAGCCTCAATAAATTCTTGTTCTTTTATCGAAAGAACGCCTGAACGGATAACTCTAGCAAAAATAGGAATATTTGCAATCCCGATGGCGATGATCATATTTTGTAAACTAGAACCTAAAGAAGCCACAATAGCAATCGCTAAAAGAATCGATGGAATAGATAACAAAATATCACAAAAACGCATAATGATTGTGTCGATTTTCCCCTGATAATATCCAGCAAGAATGCCTAAGATACCACCAATAATTAAGGCCATGAAGATCGCACTTACACCAACTGTTAATGAAATTCTCGTTCCATAGATAATCCGACTCAGTACATCACGACCCAAATCATCTGTCCCTAACCAATGTGTTGAATCTGGAAATTGTAAAGCATTCGCTAGGTTTTGCTCGCGCATTCCATAAGGGGATATCTGATCTGCAAAAATTGCAGAAATCACTAAGAAGAGAATAAAAGCTAATCCCAACATTGCACGTCGATTTCTTTTCAAAGCATACCAGACTTCTTGCCATGATCCTTGAGGAATATTTTGTATTTCTTCTTCAGCTTTATTTAAATTTTTCTTACTAAAGAGCATTTTAACTCCTCCTTCTATTAATCATATTGAGATCTGATACGTGGATCGATATACGCATATAAAATATCAACACATAAGTTTACGATCGTAAAAATAAACGCAATAAATAATACGCCACCTTGTACAACCATAGCATCTCTTGTACGAATGGCATTCACCATCATCGTACCCAAACCATTGATGCTAAAGACAGTTTCAGTCAATACTGCTCCACCAAGTAAAGCGCCAAATTGCAAACCGATGACTGTAACAACTGGAATGAGTGCATTTCGTAAAGCATGTTGAAAAATTACTCGATTCTCAGTAACCCCTTTCGCATGGGATGTACGAATATAATCTTGATCTAAAACATCCATCATACTAGAGCGTGTAATTCGAGCAATCGTTCCCATGGATGATGTGGCTAAAGCAAGAACGGGCATAACCATATGTTGCCATGTCGTAAAACCTGTAGCGGGTAACCATCCTAAGGTCGATGTAAATAAAATAATTAAAAGTAAAGCTTGCCAAAATGTTGGCATAGAAACACCTAATAAGGAAACAAACATTACAGCATTATCCAATTTAGAATATGGACGTGTCGCTGAGATGACTCCTAAAGGAATTCCAATTAACGTAGCAAATAAAATACTCCAACTAGCAAGTTTAATTGTATTAGGCAGTCGGACTAAAATTTCGTCTAGTACTACACGATTTGAGACATATGATCGCCCCAAATCTTGTTTAAGGACAACATCTCCAACATAACTGAAAAACTGGACTAAATATGGACGATCAAATCCCATCTCTGTCCTTAGTGCATCATAAGCTTCTTGACTAGCTCCTTCACCTAATATAATTGTGACTGGATCACCAGGTGATAAATACATAATTGTAAAAACAATAAATGTCACACCTAACAATATAGGTATCAGCCAGAGTAATCGTTTAAGAATATAGCGAACCATTTCAACCTCTCCTAACAAATAAAGGGTCGTGTAAAAACGACCCTTTAAAAATCAATAATTATTCGTTTTCTAATGTAACTTTACTTAGATCATAGCTTCCCATTGGATGGTGTTCAAATCCATTTACTCGGTTGCTTAAACCAGTAACGTTTTCGCGCGTTTGCAAGAATACCCAAGGTACTTCATCACGGATAATTGCTTGAGCTTCTTTATAGTACTCTGCACGTTCTTCTTGATCAGAAGTGAAACGACCTAAGTCTAACAATTCATCGACTCGATCATTTGCATAGAATGTTCTATTTCCTGGTGCACCGAAACTATTTGAGTGGAATAATGGATATAATCCGTAGTCAGCATCAGTAGTAACAGTTGTCCAACCTAGTAAGAACATATCAGGCTCTCCAACTGCAGCTGCATCTAAGTATGCGCCCCATTCCATTTGAGTTACTTCTACAGTAATTCCGATTTGAGCTAAAGCTTCCGCTACAACTTGTGAAACACGGATACGTTCTTGACTGTTATCTCCCACATAAAGGTTAAGGGTAAATCCGCCGCCTTCGTAGCCAGCTTCAGTTAGTAAATCTTTAGCTGTATCTAAGTTATATTCAATTGGTTCTAAATCTTCGTTATAAGCAAACACTAATTCGTTAATCGGTCCAGACATTTGTTGCCCAACACCCATATAAACTGTGTCAATAATTGAAGCTACATCAATTGCATGAGCTACTGCTTGACGAACTTTCACATCTCGTAAAGGTGTGTCATTGTGTAAACTTAATCCTAAATATTCTGCACCTAAGTTAGGTGTGTTGATTAATGTTAATTCTTCATTATCTTGTACGGCAGGAATGTCTGAAGGAGAGATATCGTAAGCAATATCTACTGCTCCACTTTCTAATTCGATTAAACGAACACTTGGGTCCGCAACTGTGCTAAATTCAATACGATCAAGTTCAGGAGCGTCTCCCCAATATTCTTCGTAACGATTAGCAGTAACTGAAGATCCTGTAATCCATTCTTCAAATTCAAAAGGACCTGTACCAACTGCAACTGTCGTACCATAATCTTCTCCTGCTTCTTCAACCGCTTCTCGGTTTAACATAGCAACCGCCGGATGCGCTAAATGCGTTAAGAATGGACCAAATGTATCAGAAGTTCCCACACGAATCGTATGATCATCAACTACCTCAATCGTATCAGGATCAATCGATCCAACTATATGTCCAATGGTTGGTGAGTCAACCGCACGTCTTAATGTAAATTCAACGTCATCTGCTGTAAATGGTTCACCGTTATGGAAAGTAACATCTTCTCTTAATTTAAATTCAAAGAGATTTTCTTCCACTTCTTCCCATTCTGTTGCAAGTCCAGGTACTAATTCCAAATCATTTGTTTGATAAATTAATGTTTCATAGATTTGTTTAGCAATACGAGTAGTTGCTTGGTCATTTGTCGCTTGAATGTCAAATGTTACTGGATCAGCTCCGTTAGCTACTTTTAACACCGCAGTACCTTCACCGCCACCACCAGCTGTGTCGTCCCCTTCAGAACCACATGCTGCTAGTAATAAAGCTGTTGCTGCGAGTGCTATTCCAAATTTACTTTTTTCTTTTAACATATATATTCCCTCCTCCATATATTAAGTTAAATAATACCAGACGAAAATGAAATGTCAATAACTTTATTAAAGAAAAATGAATAAATTATTAACAAACAGTAAAAATAAACTCATTTTTATTGTTTTAATCTAATTTATAGGAAAGTTTTCCCTTTATTTGTTCACCATGCTCTCATTTATATATGTATTTTTCATCTTAAGCTCATATTTTGTTCACTATATAAAAAGCCCACGAAATATCGTGAGCTTTCTAATCGTTCAATCGGTAGTTATTCTTTTTCTTCAAATAATGTATTATAATTTTCAATCCCACCAGCTAAATTAAATACATTCATATAATCATTATTGACCAAAATTCTTTGTGCTATTCCTGATATTTCACCATCTTTACAATACACAATGATGTTATCCTCTGTATCTAATGCCACACACTCTGCTCTTAAGTCATCAATTGCAATATTGATTGCTCCCTTAATGTGACCTTTATCGTATGCACTTTTTTCTCTTACGTCCACAATTTTTAATTCATCCGCTGTATCCATTTTATCTTTTAATTGTTCAGGCGTAATAAATGGCGAGTTCTCAATCGCGCGTTCCAAAGATAAAGCTGTATGAACCACTGGATCTGTCGGTGTAGAAATCGGTGGTGTAAATGCTAAATCTAAGTTTAATAGGTCAGAAATCGTAGCACCTAATTGCATCGCCGTCGCAAAAACATCAATTCGTCTTTCGACACCTTCTGGACCAATTATTTCGACACCTAATAATTTATCCGAATCTGCATCTGCTACTGCTTTAATTAACATTTCTTTACCGCCCATAATTTCTAAAACGGCTGGTCTACTTTCTACAGAAACGACTGGATTATAGCCCGCTTTATTTGCAGCAGCTTCTGTCATACCGGTTGAAGCAATTGTATAGTCAAATAAGCGAACTGCTGAAGTCCCAAGAACCCCATTAAATCGCATTGTTCCACCAGTAATTACATCACCTGCTACTCGACCCATTTTTACCGCTGTTGCAGCTAATGGTAAATACAATGGATTTTTCGTTACAGCATGGAAACCTTCTGCCACATCACCAACAGCATATACCTCAGGTAAGTTTGTTTCCATTTTGTCATTTACTTTAACGGCTCGACTGACACCTGTTTGTACACCAATTGATTCAGCCAACTCTGTATTTGGACGAACCCCTGTCGCCACAACAAACATATCCGCGCTGAAATAATTATCTGCAGACGTTTTTACGCTAATTAATCGGCCTTCATTACTATTTAATTCAACAACTCCTTCATTACCGTGAAAGTCCACGTTATTTTCTTTTAAGATTTCCGCAATATGAATCGACATTTCTTCATCGAGCTGAGCCATTGGATATTCTAAAAAATCAACTGTCTGTACTTTAATGCCTGCTTTAGTTAATTGTTCTGAAACTCCTAATCCAATATAACCTGCACCAACAACTACAGCTGTTTTAGGTTTTTCATCTTTAATAAAATTTAAGATATTTCGTGCATTCTGCACACTCTTAATAGTAAAAACATTTTTAAAATCTTGATCTCTAAAGACCGGTGGAACCGTAACGGAAGAACCGTTCGCAAACACTAACGCATCAAATGAATCTTCAAATATTTCATTTGTTGTTAGATCTACTCCATGCACTCTTTTTTCTTCATAATCAATACTTGTAATTTCATGATTTGGCAAAATATCTATGTTATGACGTTTCTTAAACCATTCTGGCGAATTCAATGTTAGTTGATCAACATCCTTAACAATTCCTCCTGCCACATAATGTGTTGCGTATGCCGTATGTGCAATATCTCGATCTCGATCATAAATCACGATCTCTGCTGTTTCAGAATTATTTCGTGCTTGTAATGCTGTTTCTACACCAGCAATCACTCCACCAATAATTATAATTCTCATGTTCTATCCCTCGTCTCATTAGGAGTGAACCTAATCATATATTTATAGCAAGCTTTTCAGTTCGTAGCTACGGTTTTAAATTATACTCCTGTTCATCTTCGACTACAATTAATTACACTTGCACCACTAAAAAAGTGTTAATGAATTTAGATATCCATCAACACTTTTAACAAGTTAAATTACTCTATTTCTTCTATCGGTAACCAATTGGGACGATTGTTCACATACTCCCACATGGCATCCGGAATTTTTAAATTTTCTCTATCATCTGGATTAATCGTTTGTAGAATTGTTTCCTCTTCTCCAACATTTACCTTTTTGATCCAATCCGGATCCACTATTAAAGAACGGCCAAGAGCGATAAGTGGAATTCCAAAATCATTCATCGCTTTTAACGCATCATCAGGTGTGTTTACTTGTCCAACCCCAATGAGAGGAATATCTTTTCCAACTTCTTTTTGTAAAATATCTAAGATTGGCTGCTTATTTTCCTTATCACAAATCGAACTCGCAAAAATATTTCCTAATGAAATGTGAATATAATCTAGGTCAAACTCTTTTATTCTATTCATTAAAGCAATCGTATCCTCTAAAGTAATGCCGGGTTCTTCAAACTCCTCAGGTGAAAGGCGGTAACCTAAAACAAAAGGACCGCTTGCATACTCGTCAATCATTTTTTTAGCAATCTTAATGATCTCAATTGGAAAATTCATTCTATTTTCTAGCGAGCCACCCCAATAATCATTACGACGGTTCGAATGTGGCGAAAAGAATTGTTGAATCAAATAAGTATTCGCACCATGTAACTCTACCCCATCAAACCCTGATTCAATTGCTCTGCGAACAGCTTGGCCAAAAGCGTCAACCAATTCCCAAACTTCATCTTCTGAAAGTTCTCTTGGTACTTCTGCATTATCTCGTAGAGGAGGTATATTTCCTGCGCTCACTGGTTGTAAACCTCTTAATGTTCGTGCAGTTCCCATACGTCCGACATGGAAAATTTGTAAAATTGCTTTTGTATCAGTACTTTTAATCGATTGTGCTAACTTCGATAAACTTTTGATATGCTTATCAGAAGACACACTCGGTGAAGCCGCAAATTTCCCATCTTCTCGAACATGTGCACATGCTGTAATCACTGCTCCTGGACCATTACTTCTCCGATGATAATAAATACGCTCATCGGTAGTAATCATTCCATTTTCAAAAGAAGAGTTTGTTGTCATTGGAGCCATCATCAAACGATTATCTAAAGTTATTCCCGACTTTAAAGTAAACGATTCGAATAACTGTTTGTATCTTGGATTCATGTTATTCCCCTTCCAATTTTGATTTTTTCTTCTATATAATATCTCTTTCTACTCAGAAGTATTAGCCAAATTTAATACATACCATCGATTCATTAAACCGTGTTCGCTGCCATCAAGTGGTCTGTCTAATAATTTAAACCCATAATGTTCATAAACTGCATTGGCTTGCTCTAATTTATCTGTTGTTTCTAAATAGATTTTTTGCATGTCTAACTCGTTCGCATAATTAAATGCTTCATTAAATAACATTCGTCCAATGCCTTGATTTTGGTAGCCATCCTTTAAATAATATTTTTGTAATTCTAATAGATTTTTATAATCTCCAAATGGTCCAAGACCAATGCCACCAACTACTTCATCTGATATTTTATCAACAGCAACCCAATAACAACCAACAGGAAGACCTATATAATATTCATAAAGAGAACTTAGTTGTGGATCAAAATATGCTGTTCCAGGTACATCTAACCCAAATTTTTCCAAACTCTCCTGAATAATACGTTGGATATAAGGATTGTCTTTCTTTTCTAATTCTCTAATGATATATCTAAATTCAGTCATTTCCAATCACCTAATCTCAAAGTTTTCTATTTATAGATTAACATAAAATGAGATAATGACATACAAAATGAGACCCACTTAGATTATATAACTTAGCAGGTCTCTTTTTTATAGAATTAATGTTGGTAAATCTTCTAGAATTTGTTTTCTATCTGTTTCATGTTGTTCTGGCAACTGTATTTGTGTGCCTAAATCTTCTAAAGATTCATCGACTAGAAATCCCGGCCCCTCAGTTGCAAGTTCATAAATAATATCCCCAGGGTCTTATATAGGTTGATTTAAAATATTTTCTATCTTTAATAGTAGAAACTTTTATTAACTCATCAAATAGTTCTTTCCATTTTAATAAATCATCTTCATCTTTTACAGCCCAAGCAATGTGATGGATGTTTGCAATGGCCATATGTCAATTCCTTTCTATTGGAAATTATGAGCGTTGAACTGTCGTATCAAACAAATCAATACTCTTTTCGATTTCTTCGCGCTTATCTTCAAAAGCTTCAGGAAGTGCTAAACTTTCACCCAATGTTTCATACGGTTCATCAATAGCAAAGCCTGGGGCATCTGTCGATAATTCAAATAAGATATGACCAATACGAACATATCCTGAATCAAAATAATGTCGTTCAATAAAACCAGAATTTTTTAGATTCATTTCATCATAAAGTGCTATCCATTCTTTTAAAGCTTTGCGGTCGTCTACTCTTAAAGCAATATGGTGAACCTCTCCAGTTCCTTGCTTTGCAGATGGTTGATTCTTATCTTCTTTTAGAATTATTTGAGCGCCATTTCCGCATTCACCTATCTCTAAAAGTAATGCTCCATTTTCTTCTGCAATCACTTTAAATCCATATATATTCATAATGTTGTCCTTAAAGTAATCCAAATAAGATACCGTAATTTCAACCGGTCCTAAACCATTGACTGTATATTCAGTAGGAACCGAACTTAATTCCCAAGGTTCGCCAGCTGCCATACCTTCATTCTTTTCATCTGAAACCAATTGGTATCTTTGTCCATCTGTTTCTTCAAAAGGAAGAACCATTTTCCCAAAAACAGTTTGAATACCATCATGTTTTACATTGAATTCGTCAAAGCGATTTTTATAATATTCAATCGCTCCATCATTGGGTACTCGAAGTCCTACACGAGTCACTGAATTGGTTCCATGTTCACCTTTAGGGTATTTTTTATTTCCGAAAAATGTCATTGTTGTACCTGGTGTTCCTTGATGGTCCGCATAATACGTATGATATGTGTGAATATCATCTTGATTCACCGTTTTCTTAACCAGTCTCATCCCTAAAACTTCTTTAAAAAAAGTATAATTTCTTTCGACATCGTCTGTATATGCAGTAACGTGATGCAATCCTCTAATATTTTTTTCCATTGTATCATTCGCTCCTTCAATTAATTATCTCTAATTCGAGATGATTGTATCAGAGATATAATCACACGTCAACTTTAAGTAAATTTTTTAAATAAAAAAGAGACCCGAAGATTCCTTTTACTTCTCTATTCTATTTCTCTTCATTTATTACAAATATTGTTCTTCCATTCCCACTTGATTTCATTAAAGAGTGATAGGCTTCAATTGGTTCATCCAACGAATGTCTATTCCCTATAATTGGCTTTAAAGTACCATCGTTCAGCAAAGTATTTAGACCATGAACCATTTCTTTTAATTCAATTTCCTCAGGATACGTAAAGGTCATCCCCGTAACTGATGCTTCATTTGTCATTAAATTTCGAGGCGTAAAATCAATCGTTCCTCGGCTGCCCACTACAACTATTCTTCCATACTTAGCAATCATCTTCGAATCGGTTTCCAAATTATGATTAGCTAACATTTCTATGATAACATCTGGCCCATTCCCATCTGTCAAATGAATAATTTCTTCTATAGTATCTTCATTAATATGGTTAAGTGTAAAATCTGCACCTAAACGTAAAATCAATTCTTGTCCTGATTGTGTACTAGACGTTCCAATAACAACAGCGCCAATCGCTTTTGCCATTTGAATAGCAAGTGAACCAACAGCTCCACTACCTCCGTGGATTAATACAATTTCTCCAGCTTTTACTTTTGCGACTTGATGAATTGCTTTGTAGGCTGTGAATGCAGGAATACCTAATCCTGCGCCCTCTTCAAAAGAAATATTTTCTGGTAAGGGAAACACACGACTCGCATCAACAACTATTTTTTCGGCATAAGTTCCTGTGCTTCTTTTAGCTGAAAATACACTCATAAATACGCGGTCGCCTACTTTTAATTTCGTGACATTTTCGCCTATTTCTTCTATTATACCCGCTCCGTCATATCCAGGAACATAAGGTAATTCTGGAATATTATACGCATAATTTCCAGAAATAGTATAAGATTCACTTGGATTTAATCCAGTTGCAAATAACTTTACTTTTACTTCGCCCGCTTTAGGCGTTGGTTCTTCTACATTGACATATTTCAATACTTCCGGACCACCATATTCAGTGATTTGTAATGCTTTCAAATTATCCCCTCCACTAATCATCTATGTGAAATTATCTTATCATAATTTGGGAGCGTTTCCCACAAATAGCATGCACAGCCACTTTCTAAATTTGCAACAAATGATTGAAACCTTTCATTTGTGAAGTCATATAAATAGACTTGCTCGTTTGATTGCTCTATAATATTCATTTTGAAAGGCTATGTATTAAAATAGTAATATGGAGGGAATTATATATGGAAGTTTTATTAACATTAGTTGTATTTCTTGGATTAATGTACATTTTATTCAATATGCAAACGAAGTATGTTAAATATGCAACACGCGTATTTGCAGGATTGGGAATGGGTATTGTCTTTGGAGCAATTATTCAATTTTTATTTGGAGCGGACAGTTCGATTACACAATCGATCATTGAATGGTTAGATATTGTTGGATTAGGATATGTTCGATTCTTACAAATGCTCGTTATGCCATTAATTTTTGTTTCATTAGTTCGTGCTTTTACTGAAATGGAAGGCGATAGTAATATTGGGAAGATTGGAGCGAATGTTTTAGGTGTTTTAATTATTACCGTTTCAATCGCTGCAGCAATAGGCATAGGAAGTGTCTTACTCTTTAATCTAGATGGCGCAGAATTTACAGAAGGAGCTGCAGAAACCGCACGAATTGCAGGTCTTGCTGATCGTCAAGCACAAGTTGAAGGGTTGACTACTCCACAACAAATTCTTAGTTTTGTACCAAGTAACATTTTTAGTGATTTAACTGGTGCTCGTGGATCAAGTACAATCGCAGTTGTTATCTTTTCTGCTCTAGTTGGAATTGCATATCTCGGTGTTGTACGCAAACAACCACAACATGGTGAAATATTTAAATCAATGATTGATGCTTTGCATGCGATTGTTATGCGATTAGTTACATTAATTTTAAGATTGGCGCCTTACGGCATTTTAGCTTTAATGACTAAAATGGTTGCTACTTCAAGTCCTACAGTTATTGTAAATATGGGTGGTTTTTTAGTTGCTTCTTACTTTGCAATTGGTGTGATGTTTGCTATTCATGCGTTTATTTTAATTGCACACAAAGTAAACCCATTACAATACTTTAGAAAAACTTGGAATGTTTTAAGTTTTGCATTTACAGCTCGTTCAAGTGCTGGTGCCTTACCACTTAACATCGCAACACAAAAAGAAGCTTTAGGTGTTGATGGTACGACTTCAAACATTGCAGCAACATTTGGTTTATCCATTGGTCAGAATGGTTGTGCCGGTATTTATCCAGCGATGTTAGTTGCGATTATTGCACCACAAGTTGGAATGGATTTATCGAACCCTACAACTTGGTTAACCATTATCGCTGTTGTAGCGATTTCTTCATTCGGAGTTGCCGGTGTTGGTGGCGGAGCTACTTTTGCAGCTTTAATCGTATTTGGTTCCTTAGATTTACCGATTGAAATTATTGGATTAATGGTTTCAATTGAACCAATCATCGATATGGCAAGAACTGCTTTAAACGTAAACGATAGTATTCTAGCAGGTGTTGTGACATCAAAACGTCTAGGCACTTTTGATGAAGATATTTTCAATGATAACGATCGTCAAGTGACTCCAGAAATGGAAGTTAATTAATACATTTTCTTTCAGTCACCTCTCTTTCCATAGAGAGGTGATTTTCTTATAGTCGAAAGATTTTGTTCTGTATAAAGAATTTGCTACACTATATAGGAAATTAAATACATTTAAAGGAGTATCAAAATGGAATATATTACATTGAATAGTGGCAATAAAATGCCAATCATTGGAACTGGAACCAATACTTATGGTAAAGAAGGAAATAGCTATAGTGGAGAGTTGAACGGAAATTTTAAAGCTTTGGAAGATGCTATCGACCTAGGCTACCGCTCAATCGACGCAGCTATTTCTTATCGAAATGAAGCTGGTGTCGGACAAACGATTAAAGATAGCGGTGTTGCTCGAGAAGAATTTTTCATTACAACAAAAATTCCGAACAGTGATGAATATGTTTCAACAAAAGAAAATGTTCGAAACACAATTGAACAAAGTTTAAAAAACTTCCATAGCGATTATTTAGACTTAATGTTAATCCACCATCCGATTGAAAATAAAGAGTATTTCAAACAAACATGGGAAGTACTCGAAGAATATTACCAAGCAGGAAAAATAAAAAGTATTGGTGTTTCTAACTTTGGAAAAGATTTATTGGATGAAATGGCAGAATTCGCAACGGTCGTTCCAGCAGTTAACCAGATCCAAATAAACTTAAAAGAAAAAAATTCTGAGCTAATTGAATTGTTAAAAGAATTAACCATTGCTCCCGTAGCTTGGGGACCAATGAAAGCAACAGACGAACAAAAAGAAGAACTCGCTCGTATTGGTGAAAATTATAATAAAACTTGGGGACAGGTATTATTACGTTACCAAATTCAAAATGACGTAATCGTTATACCAAAATCACACAACAAAGAAAACCAAGCCGCAAACTTAGATTTATTTGATTTTGAATTAACAACTGAAGAAATGTATTTAATCAACGAATTATAAAATAAAAACCAAGTCATGTGAATGGCTTGGTTTTTATATCTCTTCATTTTATTGAATCACTCTATCCGGATCGACTAAAATTTCGATGGTGATATGGGAAATACTATAAGCTATTGCTATTTTTCGAATCGCACTTTTAATTTTTTCGTGTGTGTATACATAATCAAAAGACGTAGTTACTGTCAATGACATCATATGTTGTTGTCCGTCAATTGACCATAGATGAAAATGTGAGACAGCCTGCACATTTTCTAGTGCTCCTATATTATTTTTTAATAATTCTAAATCAATTTCATCAGGTACAGCTTGTAGAAATAATTTACTCATCCGAATAAATTTTGGAATTGTAACCATTAAAATCCATGAAGCAATGCCTAAAGATAAAATGGGATCTAAAATATACCATTCCGTATAATTCAAAATAATACTCATCACTAGAACGAGTATCCAGCCAGAATACTCCAGTTTGATTTATCGGTGTTGGATAAAGTAATTCTGGAATCGTATGAAAAATCATTAAGCCAGATCCGACAATTAAAAATAAGCTTGTAACAAAAGCACCTAGTAAAGAAAATCGACGATAACCATATGAAAATTCTTCGTTAGCTCCTTTCTTTGATATTTTCTCAAAGAAAAAGGCTAAACCAATCGACAGCGCATCACCAAAATCATGGATCGCATCCGAAAGAATCGCTTGACTATTAAATATTGTCTCGAATATCATTTCTACGATGGAGAAGATAAAATTTAAACTAAATACAATGAACATCTTGCGCTCAATTTTTTCTCCAGAACCAAAATCATGTTCATGATAATGTCCATCATGCATATCATCTTGTTTCAATTGATGATATTCATCTAGTGGAAGTATGGTTACCTGTTCAAATGAACGAATTAAATATATATGATACGGATCAATTTCTTCTGATAGATGAATTGTCGATTCTTTTACATTCATCTCAACATGAAAATTATTTCTACGCAGCTTAGAAAATCTTTCTTTTATTCTTTCTGCTTGCTTTAAGCTAGATATCCCTATTATTTGATAAGTGTACATAAAACTGAATTCCTTCATTCATATGAAAATAATTTCATATGTAATATAACATTTATTAAACCCTTCTACAAGACCAAACCATTCAAAGTATATTATATATTCAATTCATTCATGCGAACCATACTCTGTAAAAAACAACATTGTATTTACTTTTATGGTTCATTTTTTCTCAAAGCTTGTGAAATCAACATCCGCATTTTTATATTTTATATCTCATGCGTAATAGTTTACAAAATATATCTCTAATTTGAGTTTTTTCTTCCCTTCACTATATAATAACCATTGTCTTTTGTTACCTATTTAAATCCAACGAAAGGAGTGTTCATTTTTTGATAGAAATAAGTAATGTTTCAAAAACTTTTTTATCAGCCAATCAAACGAATAAAGCAATCGATAATATCTCACTGCAGATTCAACCGAATGAAATTTTTGGAATTATCGGAGAAAGTGGTGCAGGTAAATCGACATTGTTGCGTTTTATTAATGCACTTGAAACTCCAGATACTGGAATAGTAAAAGTCAATCATATTGATGTTCACCAACTAGACAAACAAGAACTTCGGACATTCAAAAAAAGTATTGGGATGATTTTTCAACAATTTAATTTATTAGGAAATAAAACCGTTGAGGAAAATATATTACTCCCTCTTGAATTACATGATTATTCTGACCATTTAGATATTGAAGAAATTTTGGAGTTTGTGGATTTAAAAGACAAACGAAATAGTTATCCAAGCGAACTTTCCGGTGGACAAAAACAACGTGTCGGAATTGCGAGAGGTCTTATTACGCAACCCAAAATTTTGCTTTGCGATGAACCAACTTCCGCTTTAGATGAGAAAACAAAACGTGAAATCACTGCCCTCTTAGCTGCGGCAGCTAAAAAATTTGATATCACGGTTTTAGTGGTGACACATGAGTTGGACCTTGTTAAACGTTTGTGTGACCGTGTAGCCATAATGGAAAACGGAAAAATTGTGGATCTCATAGACGTTAACAAGAATAAAGAAGATATAAACCCTTTCTTGTCTTATAAAGATTATGCGAGGGAGGTTTTGTCTGATGATTAATTCAGCGGATCAATCGTTTATTGAACGAATCATCGAATTTTGGCCACCAATGATGGAGAGTTTAGGCGAAACTGGGATCATGATGTTCTTTTCAGTGATTGCTGGTATCCTTCTCGGTTTACCTTTAGGCACCTATATTTTCTTAACGTCTAAGGATAAACCATTGGAGAATAAATTTTTAAACCGAATCATGAATGCTTTCGTGAATATTATTCGGTCCTTTCCTTTCTTGTTGTTAGTGATTGTCATGCAACCACTCATCCGAGCAACTTATGGTCGAGCAACTGGTGATCCAATTGCCGCTTCATTTCCGATGATGGTGATTGCGGTAGCTTTATATGCAAGGTTTGTTGAGCAATCTTTACTCGATCTTCCAAAAGAAGTCATTGAAACGGCAGACGCTTTGGGCGCAAACATTCCCCAATTAATCACAAAATTTTTGTACGTCGAAGCAAGAAGTTCCTTAATCATTGGATTCACGACTGCTTTTGTTAGCTTCATTTCGTATTCAACTATTATGGGAGCAATTGGTGGTGGAGGTATCGGTGATTTTGCGATTCGCTATGGATACCACCGATATGAGAGAGATATTATGTTTGTTGCCATTTTTATTATCATTCTCTTTGTTCAAGTGATTCAATGGGCTGGTTTAAAATTAGCTCAAAAATTAGATAAAAAATAAAATATTTTTGTAGGAGGAAAAAAATTGTTTAGTAAAAAAGTAAAAGGTTTTATGGTATTAGGTGCGGCATTGGTGCTAGCAGCTTGTGGAAACAATGCAGAAGAAAATGCAACTGGTGGGGATAATGGTGAAGTCACTACTTTAACTGTAGCTTCTCACTTACCACCTATGACAGATATTGTAGAATTAGCTGCAGAAAATATTGAAGGTCCTTATGAAATAGAATTGATGGAAGTAACAGATAACGTTCAATATAACGAAGCCGTTCAACATGGAGAAGCTTACGCAAGTTTCGCACAACATACACCATTTATGAATGCTTATAATGAAGCAAACGATGGAAACTTAGTCGCTATCCAAACGATTTATGATCCAATCGTTGGATTCTATTCACCAACTTATGACTCAATTGATGAAATCGAAGAAGGTGCAGAAGTTGCTCTTCCAAACGATACTTCAAATCAATCGCGTGCTTTGTTAGTCTTACAAGAACACGGCTTAGTTGAATTAGATGATAATATTGATCCTTATTCGATTACAATTAATGATGTCACAGACAACCCAATGAATTTTGAATTTACTGAAATTGATTTGTTAAACTTAGCGGCTGCTTATGAAGACGGTGCAGATTTAGTCTTTAACTTACCAACTTACATTGCAAACGTTGGCTTAACTCCTGATGACGCATTATTCTTAGAATCAGAAGAGCAAACACTTTTTGCTTTAACAGTAGTTGTTCATGAAGACAATGAAGATAATGAAGCAACTCAAGCTCTAATTGATGCTTTTACTTCTCAAGAAGTTTATGACTTCTTAACTGAATTATCAGATGTTAACCACTTATATCCAGCATTTGAAAACCCCGCAGAATAATCACTAAATCAATCAAAAAACCTTATCTAAAATCTAGATAAGGTTTTTTAATTTATTCACTTTTTAATATTCTTTTATATCGATTAAATTAACTTGGGTGGTATCATTTTTACTAAATCGCAAGAGACCCTTAGCGAATTTTTCATCACTCTTTTCAAAATTCGGTAACTTATCCTTTTGAATTCGAAGCGGTTCGTCTATCTTTAATAATAAAGGTCTAAAGATAGTATTGTCTCTACTAGAAACCAATTCCCCTACCCATTCGACAGTCATTTGATAATTTTCTTTTTCAAACGAATAATCTATCATCTTTGAATAATCACTGAACGAAACCAAAGTCCGTAACTGAGAATTCCAATAAGCTTCATAGGCTCGTTCAACCGATGGGCTATTTTTTACGATAGATTCTAATTGTTCAACCGCCATGATTGTTCGATCCATTTTACTTTGCGAATCTTGTAGACTTAAATCTTCCATTTTTTTAAACGTATGAATATAATTTTTATTCCCAATATTTTCAATCGAATACGGATTGAATTTATTTAGATTTCCTAGATAAGCATTTAACAATGCGATACTCTCCTTTAAGTTGACTTGATGTCTTTAACCTTTAACAATTATTATAACGGTCAAATAAAAGGATGTCTAGATATTTTTGAAAGCCTATGCATTAATAACAGCAAGATTTATTTTATAGCACCGTATAAATCATTTAGTGCTTCTGACATTGTTGGATGAGTAAATATTTGATTCGCTAAGACTGTATAAGGTAGCTCTGCTTGAATAACGGTAGAAACATGATTAATGATTTCATGGCTTTTTTCTCCAAACAAAACAGTCCCTAAAATTTTATCAGTCTCTGCATCGATAACCGCTTTATATACGCCTGTTGTATTTTGTAGTATTTTTGCTTTTGGAATAGAAGCTACCGGTAAAGTCGCCGTTTTTACTTTATAGCCATTCCCAACGGCTAATTCTTCTGTTAAACCGACTGACGATAAAGGCGGCTGAATAAAAGTAGCTGAAGGGACTTCTTTACGATTAGCTAAAGAATAAGAACCGTCTTCAAATAATTTACTCATAACAATTCGATAGTCATCTAATGAAAGATACGTATGTTGAGGCCCTCCATTTACATCACCCACCGCAAAAATATGTTTTACAGTTGTTTGTAGATATTTATTAATTTGGATGGACCCATTTTCGTTTAGTTGAACGTTTGATGCTTCTAGATTTAATCGATCAACATTCGGATGACGACCAACTGCAATTAATATTTTATCCGTTGTTATTTCTTTTTCTTCGCCTAATTGTTCGTACGTTACATTTAGAGATTCTGATGATCTTTCTACCTTCGTCGTATTTGCATTAAATTGAAACTGAATTCCCATATCTTCTAATGCTTCTAACACTATTTCAGCAATCTCATTATCTAATTGTTTTAAGAACCCTTCTCGTTTATGTTTGGATAGAACGGTCACTTCCGATCCAAATTGACGATAGATTGAAGCAAATTCCAAACCAATAAATCCGTCACCAATAATCGTTAATTTATTCGGGAACTCTTCATCATCCATCAATGTTTCAGAAGTATGAATAATTTTTCCATCAACTTCTAATCCTTCAATTGTTGGTATATTTGGGACTGATCCAGTGTTAATAAAAATACGTTCAGCCTTAAACACTTTTTCTCCACCATTTAATAATTTTACAAGGACTTCATTTTCATTAACGAAAGAAGCTTCTCCATCGATGACTTCAACATTTGGTGTCTGAGCGATATTTGTATAATTTGCTTCATTTAGTTGTGCGATGAGCGCTTTTTTGTCTAAAATGGCTTTTTTATAATAAGTAACTTTATCCACATCTTCTGGTTTTTTTTTCGCTAAATCCGCAAGTTTTTTAGATGGGATACAAGCGACATTAATACACGTGCCACCGTACATTTTAGGATCTTTTTCAATTAAAATCGTAGACTCTCCACGTTTACCTAGTTCAGCAGCTAATGTTTTTCCTGCTTTCCCAAATCCAATAATAATATTTTTAATCATTTCATTTCCTCCTAATCTCTCATGACTTAAGTTAATCATACACCCCATTCGTTAATTAGCCAAAGACTTTGCCATGTCAAACAAAAAATACCCATTCCATTGAATAGGTATTTTTTGATTTAATTATTTGTTTAATGAATCTTTCCACCGACTGTTTTTATATCAGCTTTTCCCTCAAAATCAACAATGGCTTCAATCGAAGAAACGAGACCTTTCACGATTTCATCCAAAGCTAACGATGGTTTATCTGGACGATTAACAACTTGTTCAGGAATAAATGGAATATGGATAAATCCGGCTTTTGTATTTGGAAATTTAGTATTTGTTAAATATAACGATTGATACATCATATGATTACAAACAAATGTACCTGCCGAATTTGAAATCGATGCTGGAATATTATCTCTCTTCATGTATTCTACCATTGCTTTAATCGGTAACTGAGAAAAATAGGCATTCTCTCCATCCGCTTGAATGGGCTGATCTAAAGGTTGTTGATTAGCATTGTCCGGAATTCTTGCATCATCTAAATTAATTGCCACTCGTTCTGGCGTAATTTCTGCTCGACCTCCCGCTTGTCCCACATGTAAAATGACGTCTGGTACTTCTTTTTCTATTATGTCATAAACTAATTTGGCACTTTCATGAAAGACAGTCGGCAATTCCATTTTAATGATTTGAGCATTTTTAATCGTATCTGGTAATCGTTTGACTGCTTCAATCGAAGGATTTATACTATCCTCTCCAAATGGATCAAAGCCCGTAACTACTATTTTCATTCCTTGCTCCTCCTAGCCATCAATTGATTATTGATTTTTTAAGTCTTGAATAAATAAATCTATCTCATTTTCAGACGTCGCCCAAGACGTACAAATTCTTACAATCGTGTGGTCATTGTCTTTTGAATCCATAATCAAAAACTTATATTTTTTTGATAGCTTCTCTAATAAATGATTTGGAAAGATTGGAAACAACTGATTCGTAAACGTTTCGTATTTTAATGAGACGCCTAATTCATTAAACGCTTCTTTTACTTTCATTGCTAATCGAACCGCATGTTTAGATAAATCTAAATATAAATCATCTTCAAATAACACTTCAATCTGGATACCTAATGCTCTTCCTTTTGCTAGAAGTGCGCCTTTTTGTTTCATGATTGAGGTGAAGCCTTTTTTAATTTCTTCATTACTAATAATGACTGCTTCACCAAACAATGCACCAATTTTTGTACCGCCAAAGTAGAAGACATCCGTTAAATATGTTAAATCTTCGAGTGTTACGTTATTTGTTTCAGCAACTAAACCATAACCTAAACGAGCACCATCTAAAAATAGTTTTAAATCATATGTGTCACAGACTTCACGCAATGAAATTAATTCTTCCTTCGAGTATAGTGTACCTGTTTCTGTTGGATTAGAAATATAAACCATACCTGGTTGAACACGATGCATTTTTGCAGAATTATTCCAATACTCTTCACAAAGGTTTTCAACTTCTGTTGCGCTAATTTTCCCATTATCATTAGGCAATAACAAAAGTTTATGGCCTACCGCTTCAATAGCCCCAGTCTCTAAATTTTCTATATGACCAGAATCAGCAGTAATAACTCCTTCAAACGGTCGTAATGAAGCAGAAATGACTGTCAAATTTGCTTGAGTCCCGCCTGATAGAAAATGAACGTCAATTTTTTCATTATTTGTTGCTTTTTTTATTAACTCTCGTGCACGGTCACTATACTGATCAAATCCATATCCTGGTTCTTGTTCAGTATTTGTCTCGATTAAGCGCTCTAGAATTTTTATATGCGCACCTTCTGTATAATCATTGTCTAAATGAATCATCCAAATCCTCCATCTACGATTCAATCCATAAAATTCTCATTAATCAGATTAAATTTATCAACTAATGAATTCACATTCTTTATTGTAATTTACTCTTAAACGATTAGCAACTATTGTAGTAGTTGGAAGCAAAATTATCCAAACAAAAAACGCTAGAGAATCCTAGCGTTTTACATGCTACCGTTAAATGTCAAACCATTCCCCTTGTTTAGGCAGATATCCCACACCTTCTGGAAGTTTTTGAATATATTTTTCGCCATCTTGTGTAATTAAAGGAAAAGTATTGTAATGAATAGGCACTATTTTTTTAGCTTGCACCCATTCCGCTGCCAAAGTGGCATCCTCTGGTCCCATCGTATAGTTATCACCAATTGGAATTAACGCTAGATCAATTGCATTAAGCTCGCCAATTAATTTCATGTCGGAGAATAAAGCCGTATCTCCCATATGATAAACCGTCTGATTGTCAGCAGTCACTAAAATTCCAGAAGCTAAACCAAGTGTGTGCGGTTTCCCGTCTATATATAAAGATGAACCATGAATCGCTTGTGTAAATTTTACACGTCCAAAGTCAAAGATATGCGCTCCACCAGGTTGCATTCCATGTGTTTTGATTCCCTGTTCTGATAAATAATCCGCAATTTCTACAGTTGTAATGACTGTAGCACCTGTTCGTTTGGCAATTTTAACTGTGTCACCAATATGATCACTGTGAGCATGAGTGACAAATATAATATCTGCTTTCACCGTGTCCACATTTAACGTACAGTTTTCGTGACCGGTAATAAAAGGATCAAATAATAAGTGAGTGTCATCTTCCAAGACCAACTGAACAACCGCATGTCCGTGAAATGCTGCTTTCATTTAAATTCCTCCCTATGGTTTATGTGACTATTTAAAACCTACTCATTAGATACATATCGAAAAACTTTAAAACACTCTCTACTATTTATATAATACATCGATGTTTTAATGGTCTGTATCAGGTGAAAATCTGTAAATTTTTCTAAATAATACGTGTAATCAAACCCTGGATAATATAATACGATGTCCACTTCTCGTGGTGAAATTTGTATGGAATTTTCAATACGTTGGACGACTTGCTTAAAAATCTTTACTGTGAAAGGATTAAAAAAATAAAATAGGTTATCTGTGTTCTTAATATCATATGTTTCAGCAGGAAGCTCTAATAATTGAATACCTGCTGCCTTCTCCGGAAATTTTTCTGCATAGCCTCGGTAATTTTCTTGCAGATGATAATATGAAACATTGTTAACTTCAATCCCAGTTGCAGGCATATCTTTCATGTAATTAAAATAATAAACAATTCGTCCTTTCCCACTCCCAAAATCAACTAGTCGAGGATTTTCGAGAAAATTATATTTCTGAATAAATAATTCTAAATCTTTATACTCTGTCGATTCTGTTCGAAAATAATCTAAATTCACTCCACGAGGCCAATCGATTAACCCCATGGTATCGATATTCATTTCTTGATCGAAATTTCTGTTCAATAATCACACCATCCTCTGTCTTCTATTTCACCTTTCATTCTACTAGAAGAACCAGGAGAAATATAGCAATAACTTTATCTAAACTCGGAAAGAAACTTTGGTCTATTGTTAGAGATTTGTTATAATAATTTTAATGTTTTTTAATTTAAATACAAAGGAGAAGATTTCATGGACTTAGTGATCGGAAAAGAATTTGAAACAAGTGTATATTTTGTTACGGAAGATGCTGAGCTGTCATTTTTATCAGAAACTATCGCAAACTATGCCGAAAATACGGTAGAGTTTAAAGGGAAATTAAACGAAAAATTTATTTATCTCGGACCAAATACAGATAATCTTGTCATGATTGGTTTAGGAAAAGAGGAAGCTCTGGATAAAGATCGATTTGTTCAAGCTGCAGCCACAGCAGTTAAAACGTTACATACACAAAAAGTTGTCGCTGCTTCATTCGAAACAACAACGCAGAACTCAATTAATGAAGAAGAGGCGTTTAAAGGAATCGTTGAAGGTGCTCTTCAAGCCGATTATTCATTTGAAAAATATCTGACAAAAAAAGCAACTCGTCATTTACAAACAGTTAGTCTTTTGAGCAAACTTGAAAATGCAGAAGACTTATTAACAGAAGTTTCTAATCTGATGGATGGAATCAATCTTACGAGAGATTTAGTGAATACACCGGCTAACGATTTATATCCAGAGACATTAGCTACTATTGTTACGGATGTATTTAAAGATACTGCTGTTGATGTGGACGTTTTTGACAAAGCTGCTTTAGAAGAATTAGGTGCTGAAGCTTTGCTCGCTGTTTCAAAAGGTTCAACAAAAGAACCACGCATGCTTGTCTTAAAATATTTACCATTAGGTGAAAATGAACCAGCAATATCTTTGGTTGGTAAAGGCGTCACTTATGACAGTGGTGGCTATGCGTTGAAAAATGCAAAAGGAATGGCAACAATGAAAACCGATATGGCTGGAGCTGGTGCGATGATTGGCACAATGAAAGCTATCTCTTCAAATAACTTACAACAAAACGTTGTGGCCGTTATTGGAGCAACTGAAAATATGATTTCTGGTGATGCCTTTAAAAATGGTGACATCATTCGTACATTAAAAGGAACAACCGTTGAAGTATTGAATACAGATGCTGAAGGTCGATTAATATTAGCAGATGTTTTATATTATGCCGCAACTAAAATAAATTCAAAATCAATTGTTGATGCTGCTACTCTAACTGGTGCAGTAATCGCAGCACTCGGTCAAAACATTACGGGTGTAATGACAAATGATGATGCTTTACTTCAACAAGTAACCGAAGCTTCTAAAATAGCTGGGGAAGATATGTGGCAATTGCCGATCACTCCTGAATTTAGGGAGAAAGTCAAAGGAAAAAATGCAGATCTTTTAAATAGCGCTATCAATTTTGTGGGCGCGGGTACAATTTTCGCTGCAGCCTTTCTAGAAAACTTTGTGGAAGATGTTCCGTGGGTTCACTTAGATATTGCTGGAACTTCTTATGCTGGAAATAAAGGAAATAAGTATTTACCAGCTGGAGCTTCAGGCATCCCTGTAAAAACATTGTATGAATTTGTAAAAAATTCAGCACGATAAACAAGACAGACAAGCTTATAATCCCTTATACGAATATAAAAACAACTTCAATTGGTTTTTTAATCAATCGAAGTTGTTTTTTTATACTACTCTTTCAATTTTTCTGCCCAACAAGATAATGAACCAGGTCCTACTTCAAATGCCCCAAAACCATTTTCATCGATAATAATCTCATTATCATTTTCACCCGTTAATTCGACATACGTTTTTCCAGCTTGGTCTTTCCCAACTTCCATTGCAAGAGTCGCCATATCCCCTGTAGAAACAACAACAGCCAATGAACCAGGATGATCTTCATTCCCGCTTCTTACCCAGCCCATTAATCGCTCGTTCTCCATGTACGTTTTTTCTTCTCCATAGGCATATTTTTTACGAATAGTTAGAAGTTGATTAATCATGTCATAATTACCTTCTTGAGGTTCATCCCCACCCATACCGTAATAATCGCCATAAAAAACACATGGATAGCCATCTTTTCTAAGCAATATTATTCCATATGCTATTTTTTTGAACCATGAATCTACAAACGATTCTAACGATTGGCCCGGTTGACTATCGTGGTTATCTACAAATGTTACTGCAATAGAAGGATGCTCTTGAACGAGTGTATTATCAAAAATTTGACGGATGTCATAATTTTGTCCATTTTTTGATGCTTGTTCCATATTGTAATGTAATGCTACATCAAATAAATCCGTATGGTACTTGGTATTGTATAGATATTTATTCTTTTTGTTTTTATCGTAAACCCAATACTCACCAAAAAAGTAAAATTCCCGTTCAACCGTCTCTTCAATCCGCATAACCAATTCCGTAATGAATTGGTCCTCAATATGTTTTAAAGCATCAAAGCGAATTCCATCAATGGGAATAAATCTTATAAACCATTCGCCCCATTTTAAAAGCTCTTCTTTTACATCTGGATGTTTATGATCGATATCCGCAAACATTAAATAATCATAATTTCCTTTTTCACTCGAAACACCTTCACTCCAATGTTTATTTTCACCGACAATTTTATATACACCCGATTGACCTGTTTTTTGATCAAAGTCTATTCCTGTGAAGTGATTAAAATTCCACTCAAAATCTGAATATTTATCGCGTCCAGGAAAATTAAAGCCTGTCCACCCTTCAATATCATGTGGTTCAGAAATTTCCTTTGTTCGATCTTGTTCATCAACTTGGATGGCTTGAAATGTTTCTGTAAAATCCGCACTCGCTTTATGATTTAGGACAACATCCGCGTAAACTTTTATCTCATGGTTATGTAATTCATCAATCAACGCTCGCAGTTCTTCTAACGTGCCATATTTTGTGCGGATACTTCCTTTTTGGTCAAACTCCCCTAAATCATAAATATCATACACACCATAGCCCACATCGTTCGTTCCAGTTGCCTTAAACATTGGCGGCAACCATAAGGCATCAATGCCATTTTCCTTAATTGTTTTAGCATTTTCTTTTAAAGTATTGTAATAATTTCCATCGTCAGGTAAATACCATTCGAAAGCTTGCATCATTACACTATTATTCACCATAGAAACCATCCTCTCGTTTCTTTAATTATAGCATTAAACAATATAAACAAATGAGCAGAAACACTCACACTTTATCCAAATGCAGATTCATTTAGCGAAAATCACAGTCTAGATCATGGTCGTTAATTATACCAACTGCTTGAAGATAAGAATAAATAGTAACTGATCCAATAAACTTAAACCCTCTTTTTTTCAAGTCGGCGGTTACTTGATCGCTCAATTCACTTTTATCTTGCCTGATATTGTTTTCGTTAATCACTTGTTGATGATTCGTAAAACTCCAAATATAATCAGAGAAATGACCAAATTCTTTTTGAACTTCTAGATATTTTTGCGCATTATTAATTGTCGCTTCAATTTTTCGACGATAACGGATGATTCCTTCGTTTTCCATCAATTCATTTATTTTCTCTTCATCATAATTTGCGACAGCTTTTATTTCAAATTGATCGAAGGCTTTTTCGAAAGCATTTTGTTTTGAAAGAACGAGTTGCCATGATAAACCAATATGAAATATTTCAAGACTTAGCCATTTGAATAATTGTTGATCATCATACTCCGGCTTGCCCCAAATTTCATCATGATATTTGACATAATAATCGGGTTTACCACTTATCCATTCACATCGATTGACAACTTTCTCTTTCAAAAAAGACACTCCACTCTATTCGTTATTATTTGAGATATTTGCGAAATTTAGTTTCTTTAAAATTGGTGTTTTCTTATATTGAATCGGTTCCATCCGTTCAATAATACGGTTTAACATGATAACTCCATCTATGATGAAGTCCCCTTTATTTAACATGACACAATCTGCTCTAGTTCCTTCAGCAGCATCCGTTACTTCAGATCGAGTTGGAATTCCTTCACTAATTAAAGTATCCAAAACTTCTGTCGCCCAAACAACAGGTATATCTCCAGCTTCCGCAATCCACATAATTTCTTGTTGCAGTCCGGCTAAATCAATATACCCACTTTCAGCCGCTAAATCTCCACGAGCTATCATAATGCTGAACGGATTTTTACTAGCCGCTGTGAAAATAATTTCTGGTAAATTTCTAACAGAACGTACGGTTTCAATTTTGGCCATTAGAGACATTTCTTTTGCATCATCACCTAAGATTTCATTGATTTCATTTTGAATGAGGGTAATATCTCTACCTTCATTCACAAAAGAACAGCCAATGATATCCGCATGCTTACAAGCAAAAGCAATATCATTTTTATCTTTATCATTTAAATCTTCAAAAACAAAATGGTTGTTTGGAAAATTCATTCCTTTTTCCGCTTTTACTCGAACACTATTCGACTTCGTTTTTGTAACTTCTACAATAAATTCTTGCTCGTTTATTTCTTCAATTTTTGATTCAATGGATCCGTCATCAAACAGCACCGATTGACCAATTTCAACCTGTTCATAGATGACTTCCAAGTCACAGCCAGCGGTAACTTTTACATCATTTTCAATGGGTAGTCGAGTAAAATCACTCGTTACTCTTATACGATCCCCTATCGAAACTTTTGGTTTACTTAAATGCGTATAAATCCAATCCGTTCGAATTTTAGGTCCGGCAATATCCATTAAGATACGAACATCTTTGCCTTGGACATCCGCTTCATCGCGAATATTTTTAATGACCTTCAACCAATCTTTTTCTGTATTATGCGCACAATTAATTCGCGCAACATTCATCCCCTCAGCGATTAATTTTTTAATTAATTTTCGATCTTCAATTGCTTCGTCAGGGATCGTTACCATAATACGAGTTGTTCGATTGTCTGGTTTTTTTCCAAATATTTTCTTCGTATTCTTCTGCAAACGACGACGACCTACATCAAATTCACTCGCATCCGGATGTTCATGTTCAAAATCCCCATCTAATACATCGTGTAGTGTAGCAATCACGGCATTTAAGGTAACTAATGTTTTTGATTCTAAACGCCCAAGTGAGGATAAACCCCAAGGAATTAAATCTTCTTGAAGTTTTGTGATATCTAATTTTCGTAAAGCCAAATAATAACTTAAGTTTTCAGCACTTTCTTTAAATGCTCTTCGATCAATATTCTCTTTCCATTGACGATAGATTTTCTCACCATCAAGCTTAATCTTGTCTCTCAACTCAGTGATTTCATTTAATAATTTTTTTATATTTTTAGACTGCTCATTATTTGTCACTTTAAAAGCCCCCTAATTTAAAATTTAACCGCTTTCTATTCTTCTATTATAGAACCAATACGTTGCATAAGCTAATGAAATTTATGTAAATTTAAAAAGGTCGTCAAGACTTGGAAGCTAGATAATGTATGCAGACTTATAACCCCTTATACAAATAAAAAACTTACCTATAACATTCATGTCATAGATAAGTTCTTAAAATAATTAATCTAATCGCGTAGATAAATCAATACCCTTTAATTCTTTTAATTCATTCATTACTAACCGCAAAATGCGTCCGCCATGAATAAATGTCGTAATCGCTGGAGTTACATCATCACCCATAATTCCTAAGTGGCGCATATGCAGTTCTCCATCCGGGTTCACTACGAAATGATAGTAGCCAGATTTCATACTGTTTAATTCATTTACTTTTTCTAAAATATTTGGTAATTCATTTCTATCAGTAATTAAGCCTACACGATTGTAGTTCATTTGATAATTGATATACTCTAAATTATCATCATCGTGTAATACAACTGCACATGGAACTACTTTATCTTGATCAACTTGCAAAGCCGTTTGTAAAATAACTTGTTTGTGTGTAGTATCATTACCTTGTGCATCTTTTACAGGTCTTTCATAATCGCGAGCATTGAACTTCACATTTTTTGCTTCCGCCATTTGAATAAATTTGTCTGTTAATTGACTCATACTATTCCTCCAACATTCTATTTAATGATAGTATAATGTAAAAACATTAATAAATCATTAGAAATTATAAAACAATAAATAATTTAATTCTTTCCCCACAAAACCACCATGTTCATTGTATAAGAAAAAGCCCTTGTTTTTCAACAAGAGCTTTAAATATTACTATTTTAGTTTGTACGACGTTCAGCAATACGAGCTGATCGACCTGAACGTTCACGTAAGTAATATAATTTCGCACGACGTACGCGTCCGTGACGAGTTACTTCAATTTCAGCAACACGTGGTGAGTGTAATGGGAAAGTACGTTCTACACCAACACCGTTAGAAATTTTACGAACTGTATAAGTTTCGCTAATTCCTGCTCCACGACGTTTAATTACTACGCCTTCGAAAATCTGAATACGCTCACGATCTCCTTCAACGATTCGTGCATGTACACGAACAGTATCCCCAGCTCTAAAGTCTGGTAAGTCCGTACGTAATTGTTCATTCGTAATTGATTCAATTAATGGATTCATTCTTTGCTCTCCTCTCACGCACAACATTCTTAGGTGCATAGGTCCCAGCGGAATATTGCATGATAGAGTGGGATACCCACTCGACAAATAATATTAGCATAAGTATTCAAAATAGTAAAGGATTTTTGGAAAATAATCTAATTTTTCAAAAATAATGTTTAGCCCTTTTGGTTTCTCAATTCGTCCAGAACTGCTGAAAAATGGTCCGGGATTTCAGCTTCGAAACGCATGATTTCACCTGTACGTGGATGTTTAAATTCTAATACTCGAGCATGTAAAAACTGGCCTTCTCCAACCAATGTTTTTTTCGGCCCATAAATTTCATCACCAGCAACTGGGAAGTCAATATATTTCATGTGTACTCGAATTTGATGCGTTCTTCCTGTTTCTAACGATACCTCCACCAAAGAATATTCTTTAAAACGTTCCAATACCTTAAAATGCGAAATAGAATCTTTTCCATTTGTAATGACAGAATATTGTTGTCTATTTTTAGGATCTCTTCCAATTGGCGCATCAATGGTCCCATGATTATGTGGAAGAATACCGTGAACAAGTGCCCAATATTTTCGACCCATACTTCTATCTTGCAACTGTTCAGAGAGCCCAATATGTGCATCATCATTCTTTGCCACCACTAAAGCTCCAGAAGTATCTTTATCTAATCGGTGGACAATTCCTGGACGAATTTCCCCATTAATACCTGAAAGATCCTCAATGTGATAAAGTAGTGCATTCACTAAAGTTCCGTTATTGTGCCCAGCAGAAGGATGAACAACCATTCCTTGTTTTTTATTTATCACCACTAAATCTTCATCTTCGTAAATGATTTCTAATGGTAAGTCTTCAGCCACTATGTCAACTGGTTCTGGCTCAGGAATATAAACTGTGACTTCATCCTTTTCTTGTACCTTGTAATTTGCTTGTGTTTTTTCTCCGTTTACTAACACCATTTCATCCTGAATTAATAGTTGGATTTTGGAACGTGATAAGTCGTTTAGTTCAGTGACTAAAAATTTATCAATGCGACCATTATTTCCATTTACAATGATTTGAATCGTTTCTTCAATTTTCTTTTGTTTGTTTTCCATTTCAATTCTCCTAAATCTTTTCTTCTATCTTTTCTAAATAAAAGGTGTAGATAAATAGAGCAATAACTCCCACAGTTAAAAATATATCTGCAAAATTAAATATTGGGAATTCAATAAACTCTAACTTAATCATATCGATGACAAATTTTAAGAATAATCGATCAATAAAATTTCCTAAAGTTCCTGCCATAACGACAGATAAAATAATTCCTAGAACCTTATCTTTTCTTCCTTCTGTGTATAAATAATATACAAGAAAACCGACAACTCCAACAGTCACAATATAAAAGAACCACATTTGTCCTTCTAAAATACTCCAAGCTGCCCCAGTATTTTGTATATAAGTGACTGATAGGATATTAGGGATGAGTTCAATAACTTCGTAAAGGGAGATGCTTTGAATCGTTAAATATTTAGTGATTTGGTCAACACCAACAAGTAATGCGGTCAACAAAAAATATAAAATCATTTGAGTGCTCTTTTCTATTTGAAATCTGTGCAATGCTTATATTACCACAAAACTTTTCATTCTATTAAACTTTCACTAGAAGAAAATTATATGAATCTTTTGAGTTTTCATAGGAAAGTTAGGTTTATTGTTGTATAATACGTACTTGTAAGACAAAAATACTGAATTAAGGAAGAATTCTATGTCAACTAAATTACGTTTAGGTTTAACCTTATCAACTACTTTAATCCTTTTAGCAGCATGTGGTTCGAAAGTATCTGAAGAAGACATCCATACATCCACTGAACAGATGGATGCATCAATTCGTGAAATCGTTGAAATAAACAAACAATTAACTGAAAAAGAAATAGTCATGAATGACCAATTTAAAACGCTACTAACCGAAGATGAAGAACTAACTTCCGTTAAAGATGAATCCGCTGAAATTATAAAAAATATTACTGACCGTCGAACTCTAAATGAACAATTTGAAGAACATCTCACTTCATTAAATGAAGAATCTGAAGCGATCCTTCTATATGAAGGAACTGAATTATCAACCGAAGAGATTGAGAATTTGTCTCTGGAGCTTCAAACTTTCACGGAAAATGTCACGCAATATCAGGAACAATATACAGAAACACTTGATCAGCAATTTGATTACTTACAACAAATTGCAGGCGATGAAGCGAATTATGAAGACTTCATCGATGGGAATCAAACAGTGAATGAAAATTATTTAGCTTTCCAAGAAGAAACTATCGCACTTGACCAAGAACTAGTACAATTAAGTAATAATGTCGTCAGTTTAAATCAAGCTGCTACTGAAGCTTCTGAAAAAGAGTTAGAACCCCTTCAAGCGATTGAGCTGAACCAACCTGAAGAAGGTCAAGAAACTGCTGAGACAGGTCTATTCGCTGTGAATAATCAGCGTCTTTTGGAAATTCCAAATGCTTTTCCACAAAAATTTGTTTACGATAGCGGTGTGGATATACCTTATCCAGAAGATGGCGTGAAAGGTGTCTATGTGACTGCACACTCTGCTGGTGGGGAACGCATGAATACTTTAACAGAGTTAATGAATACAACAGATTTAAATGCCATGGTTATCGATGTAAAGGATGACCATGGGAATGTCACTCTTGATTTAGGAAGTGACAATGAACTAGTGAATGAAATGACGAATATTCTTATAGATGATTCAGAAGGTTTAATGAACCATCTTGAGGAAAATCAAATCTACCCAATTGCTCGAATTGTAGTCTTTAAAGATACGTATTTAGCTAATGCAAAACCTGAATTATCATTTACGCATACGAATGGAGATGTTTGGTCCAACCGACGCGACGAAGCTTTTGTAAATCCTTATTTAAAAGAAGTTTGGGATTACAACGTAGAGATTGCGATTCAAGCAGCGAAATTAGGCTTTAAAGAAGTTCAATTTGATTATGTTCGATTCCCTGAAGGATTTGAATTACGTGATCGCGAATTAAATTATAGCCATGGCCATTATGGTAGTGATAGCGAAGATGTCATTAGTATGGAATATAGAAATCAAGCTGTTACTGATTTTGTTGCTTATGCGAAAGAACAATTGCAACCTTATGGCGTTGATGTCTCTGTTGATATTTTCGGTTATGCAGCTGTTGTTCGAGAAACTCCAGGTATTGGGCAAAGTTTCCCTGGCATTGCGAGTGAAGTAGATGTTATCTCAAGTATGATCTACCCAAGTCATTGGGGATTAGGCAACTTAGATATTGCAATTCCAGATTTAGAACCATACAACGTGGTTAATAATTATGCCAAAATTGAATTAGAAATCTTAGATGAATTAGGCGAAGATGCACCAACAACTCGTCCATGGATTCAAGATTTTACAGCTTCCTATTTAGGTGCGGGCTATTATCAAGTGTATGGTGCACATGAAGTTACCGAACAAATTCGTGCGTTAGCGGATAATGGAATACATGAATATTTATTGTGGAATGCTGGCAATACGTATTCAGAAAATGCTACTTTTAGTTTTGAATAATTAGTTTAAAATGACATAAAAAAATAGATGCGCTCTACTTAACTGTAGAAGTGCATCTATTTTCATTTTATAGTGCTATATTTTTATTTAGGTCGAGTGAAATAATGTAGACTTCTGCAACAGATTTTTTTGTGATTGATTCTAAAGCTACTTTATATAAGTTAAGTTGTCCTTTGTAACGATTGATTAACTCTTGTTCCGCAGCCTGACCCAAGTGTGTTACCCTGTCTGTTTTATAATCAAACAATACAAGGCCCCCATCTTTTTCATAGTAACCGTCGATAATCCCATGAATTAAAATTTGGTCATCAACGCCTTCCATGCCATTAAACACTTCTCCTGCATCCATCATCAATGAAAACAACGTTTCTTTTTCTAAAACTTCTGCATACTGAATCAATTCTAAACCAAAATCAGTTTTGAAATATTCCACAATTTTAACATCTTCAATTTTCTCAGCCACAGCTTTATCTAAAATTCCCTCAGCAACTAACCGTATTTTCTCTGCTTGAATAGTTTCCAAAGAAATCGACTGTTGCAAATCAATTGACTGCAATAAAAAGTGAGTCGCTTGCCCAATCTCGGTTGGTGTCGGTGGTGTAACGTCTTTTAAGAATTTTGGTCGCTTCAATAAATCTTTTGTATAGCGATTCACTCTCGCCTCTTGCGTCCAATCAATTTTATTTAATTGTTCACTGTTTGGTTCTTCAAATAATTGTTTCACCTCAGAAACCGATTGATAGTTTGTTGTTTGAGTTGATAGAGCAAATGGGTAGTTGTAATAAATAATTTTTACAGCTTCTTCCATCTCGTCATCTTGCGACCGTTGCTCAACAAGTTTGGTTATGTTATTTTCTTTTATCGCAGATAACCAATCTGGTTCATCGAGTAATTCTGCTTCTTGGAGCTGTTCCTCTAATCGCTCATCTGAATAAAAATCAATCGCAAATGAAACAGGATAATTCTTAATAACTGGATTTTTCTGGATAGAAGATACTTCAGCTACCAGTAATTGATGTCTAGAAACCGAAAGTCCTACCCAATCCATAAAATTATTCGTCGTTAAACGCAAACGAGGAGATAATAAATATTCGTCACTTCCATTCCCTTTGTTCCAATCATCAAATGCTTTGTCTTTTGATTTTTTTGATCCGACTAAAAAAAGTTTCTGCTCAGCTCGAGTTAACGCAACATATAGCAAACGCATTTGTTCCGCATAGCCATTTTGTTTTTTATGTATTTTGACTGCTTGTAAAACTAAAGTCTGTGCTTTTGTTAAATCGGATGGATTTCTATATTCTAATCCAACGCCAAGTTCACGATCAAAAATATAGGAACTCGTCCAATCACTCGCATTAAAGCGTTTCGACATATCCATTAAAAAGACAACTGGAAATTCTAATCCCTTACTTGCATGAATCGTCATCACTCGAACCGCATTTTGTTCCGCAAGAATCGAAATCGGTTCAGCTAAGTCTTTGTCTTTTTCTTGCATTTTGTCGATAAAGCGAATAAAACGATACAATCCTTTAAAAGAAGTTTTATCATAAGAAGCTGCTCGCTCATATAAGGCTTCTAAGTTTGCGCGTCTTTGTTTTCCACCACTCATTCCGCCAACATAATGTAGATAACCTGTTTCTGCATATAGTCGTCTAATTAAATCGACGACTGAATTTTTCCGTGCGTATTCTCGCCATTTATCCAAATCTTCTAAAAACGATACACACTTTCCTTGTAAACGTATATTGATGGGATCTTCAAACTCTGCATCAACAAAAGAAACCGTTGCCCCATAAAAATCATTTTGACGATCATGGATTCGTATTTGTGTTAATTCTGTTTCATTTAAACCAACAATCGGCGATCGTAGTACAGCAACAAATGGAATGTCTTGGAAAGGATTGTCGATAATTCTCAATAAAGACATCATAATTGTTACTTCAGTCGTTTGAAAGAAATTTTTTGTTTCGTTAATTGCGGAAGGAATATCAACTTCTTGAAAGATTTCTTGAATCTCTAAATTATTATTTTTAGTCGGTGTGAGTAATACGATATCCTTATATTCCAACGGACGCATGTCTTTGTCGTCTTTATCATAAATTTCAAACCCATTTTGGATGAGCTCTTTAATTTTAGTAGCAACCATTAAAATTTCGCCTTTTGACTTCGTGTGAATGTCTATCGTATCAGCAGCATCCTCAGTTTCTTCCAATGGGTTAAACGGAACTTCTTCGTTTCCCTTTTCATAAATTAATATTTCTGTTTTAAACGTATCATCATCGGTAAATGCATTGTTTCCATAAACAAGTTCCGCATTTTTATCGTAATCTAAATTCCCGACGTCTTGATCCATTAATTGTGTAAAAATAAAATTCGTAAAAGAAAGCACTTGTTCTCTTGAACGGAAATTTTCCGCTAAAATAATTCGTTCTCCACCGTCTTTTTCTGCATATTGAGCGTATTTTTTTAAGAACAAACCAGGGTTTGCTTGACGGAAACCATAAATCGATTGTTTGACATCTCCTACCATAAAATAATTTCCATGCGTCTGGTCCTCTTTAACTAAGTGCAGGAGAATACTTTCTTGCAAGGCATTAATATCCTGATACTCATCAACTAACACTTCTTTAAATTTATTTCGATAGTAGATCGACGCTTCAGAAACTTCATCCGCTTCGCTTCCAGTCAGAATTTGTAAAGTTAAATATTCCAAGTCACTAAAGTCAACCAGTTTTCGTTCCGCCTTATATGCTTGAAATCTTTCTGAAAAAACTTTCGTTAATTCCGCTAACACTTGAATATGAGTCTTTGTTTGCTTCATCATTTCTACTTGTTCATCTGGTGTAAGAACAAATTGTTTTTTGAAGGTATCGATTACTTTTTTCATTTCGTCTCTTAATGGTTTAATTTCAGAACGATACATTTCCAACACATCTTCATCCGTTGCTTTTTTGCTTGGTGCTGTAAGTCGTGAAAAACTTAATTTATTTGCTATAAATGAATGAAGTTGTTCTAGCTGATCTGATTCAATTAGCCCAATTAATTGTTGAAGTTTCAGCTTATCTTCATTAAATATACCAATCTGTTTTTCTAAACTTTCTTCATTGTTTGTTAACTCAATGGCTTGTTCAATTAATTGCTCGGCAAAACTGACTTCTTCAAGCCATTGGTGTTTTAAATAATCGAGATAGACTTTAGATTGTTGAAGTTGATTATTGGGCACTTCATATAAATCTGTCAAAGAATCCAGCCACTTAACGGGTTGTTCGTTTGCTCTAGAAAAGTCATGGAGTCGAAAAACCATATTCGTAATGTCATCATCACTTTTTGAACCTGAATAAGTTTCCATAAAAGCTAAAAAATCATCTTCGCCTCTTTCGTAGAGCTCTTCCAATAATTCTAGCCAGACTTCTTCTTTAATCAATTCAATTTCCGTATCATCTGTTAACTGACGAAATACTGGATCGAAATCAATTAAATAGTAATATCTTTGAATCACTTCCAAACAAAATGAATGTAACGTTGAAATATTCGCATGCCCTAATTTGGGCAACTGTTCCACTAAGTGATGACGCGTTTGATGTTCTGGATCACTATTAATTTCGGTTTGAATGGACCTCTCTATTCGTTGCTTCATTTCTTTTGCAGCGGCATTTGTAAAAGTCACCACTAGTAATTCATCAATGTGACTGCCCTTTTTAATTTTTTCAATAATTCGATTGACCAAAACCATCGTTTTACCTGAACCAGCGGAAGCAGAGATCAATAGATTTGATCCACTCATATGAATGGCTTCCCATTGTTGATCGGTAAACATGGAGTCTTTCGTTTTTACTGGCAATTCATTCATCACATTATGCCTCCTCATCCGTTTGGTATTTTTCTCGTAAATAATTAAAGAATGTATCTTTATCTATTTTATTTGCATCCCGATAATTATTTTCTGGTAGCAATGCATCAAATTGTGAAATGGCTCGATACGGTCCCGTTACCGATGGAGTATGGACCCGGATATCTTTTTGATTAAAGGGATGTAACGTATTGACACCTTTTAATATACTATTCCCTGCTTCAACGATCTTCTCGCGGTTATAACGTAACAATAGAGAAAATTCTTCCTCTGTTAGAATATTTTTCCCTGAATAAATACCATCTTTATTCAGATACAAATTATACACAGGTGAATATTCTTTGACATCCAAAACAGTATCCGCTGCTTCTAAAATATCTGCTTGATTTACAATCAAGCCATCTAACTTATACGATTTCAATCGTTCATCGTCGATATTTTTATTTCCTAATCTAGTTAAATCAATATATTTATCCTTAACTGTGGAATAAAAAGCGCCGATTCCTCGCGCTTCTTCTTCGAAAATATCTTGCGAGAACGTAAGAACCGTATCTAAATAAGTAATCATTTGCATCATTAAACCATAATAAATATTTTGATAGTTAAAAGAGGTATCTGATGACTTGTAGTCCACAATCCCTGCGTATAATTGATTATCTTTTCTAAACGTGTCTACTCGGTCAACTTTTCCTCTAAGTAGAATTTTTCTCTGCTTATCTAAGTCAAAAGAAAGTCCCTGAATAGTTGAACTCTGTCCTAATTGTCCAAAAACTAACTCTGTTTTATTTAAGCGGTACTTACTTCGTTTCGCTTGTTCAATCATCGATTGAATTAAATGGTCCACTGTATTTCCTAATCGTTTAAAAATAAACGCCATTCGTTTCGAAGATTGAGCGAGTCGATATTTATTGGAGTCCATTAGAAAATTAAAAATGTCTCGTGTAATCTGCTCCTTTTCATCTCGTGTAATTTCTGATAAGTCTTTATTTAATTGCAAAATTTGACGGCTAATTAAATCTAAGGCATCGTGATAAAAATTTCCAGACTCTAAAGGTGATAACTCTTGTATCTGGCGTTCTTTCAAACGTAATCCGTACAAAAGAAAATGACTGTAAGGATCCGCATAAAACGTTTCTAATTGAGAAATCGATAAGTATAATTCTTTTCCGTATAACTCTTCAGCCAACTCTTCAGTCAATGGTGTCGGTAAATTCTTATGATACAAACTATTCATTAAACGACGATGTTTTTCTATAGATGGTTGGTATAATATCGTATATAATTCGAGCCAAAAAGATGACGGCGTTTCATTAGTATCCATGGCATGTCTTAAGTGCACCAACATCTGACTAAACGTTTGAGATTCCGAACCAATAAATTCAATGGGATCCATTGTTTCTTCTGTTAAAAGAGGTGTCGCTTGTTTCAGTTGCAACTCTAAAGCAAATGCATCTTTGATTCTTTTAAGGTACGGGCTAATTCGATTTTCGTTGTTGTCAGCATTCCGCATTGGATACGTAAAAAATATTCTTTTATTCGCTTGGAGTAACGTTAAATAAAATGTAAACGACTCATTTGCAAAACTTTCCATTTCTGAGACAGCTAAGTATTTTTCCGAACTCAAAGATTGACCAATTATTTCACGGTCTTCATCCGTAAGTAGCGATCGATTCCCTGGAATCTTTGGTAGTTGAACATCCGTCAATCCTATTAAAAATACTACTTTTTTTGATTGTATTTTTGGCATATCAAAATTCGTCACTAACACTTGATCAATCGAAGGGGGAACCATACTAAACGTTGCTTGTTCGAATCCCGTTTCAATAATAGATAAGAATAAATCTAATGCCCATTCTTCTTCTCCAAGAATTTCCACAAACTCATCCAATAAAGAAATAAATGTTTCCCACACTTGTTCATGTTTACGTGCCTCAGTTAAATTACCTGCTTCAATTAATTCGTCACGCCAATTTTGAAGTTGGTCTACTACTCCTAAATCAACTAAAAATTGGTACAACAATGTAGCAAGTTCTTCGTTCGTTTGAAGATCATCTAATTTATTTAAAAAAGGGACTACTTTATTTTTAAACGCATTGCGCACTTCGTTGGCAATCGTTTGAATTTGAAGATCTGCTTCAGATTGTTTAAAATCTTCATCTAACATAAAACGAGCATAGATCCAGTCCTCTTCCTGATACCAAGCTTTGCCAGACATTCCATACGCTAACGCCACATTTTCTGTTACGTCTACTTTTTCTCGCCATTCCTTTGCCGCATTAGAAACAGCACTATCATTTAATAAAGGATTGAATAATTCTGTACGTAAAAATCGAATGACATCATTCAATCGGTAATGATTTTTTTTAATTAAAAATAAACTCGATATAAATTCTAACAAAGGATGTTGTGCCATTGTTTCTGATACATCAATAAAATAGGGTATGTCGTTTTCTATAAACGATTGTTCAATATTTAGTTTATAGGTTTCTAAATCTCGCGACATGATTTGAAAATCTTTGTAGCGATAGTCTCCGCTTGTAACCATTTGCTTAATTTTAGTTGCGATATGCATGATTTCTGAAGCATTATCCTCTGCTGCCCAAAGCTCAATGTTTTGACCCGAAATAATTTGGTATTGCTTCAACTCTGAGCTCAAGATGCTTCCACTACTTTTTAACCAAAAATCTCCGAGCGTACGAATTTCTTCTGAATGTATTTTAAATCTGTCATCTGGGCTAATGAAATCTTCTCGCACTTCAACTTGGTTGCTGAGCATTTCATTTTTGAGTAAGTGATAAGTTTTATTTGTCCGATAAAACAAATGATTCAATTGATTATCTACATTGATTGATTGTTCATCGATTGTTAAGTGGATGAATAATTCTTTCGAATACTTCGCAAATTGAATTAACAATTCCAACTCTTGAGCAGAAAAATGTTCATAGTGATCCACAATAAAAATCGTTTGGTCAAACATTTCTTTATTGTTTTTAATATGCTCAATCAATTCAAAATATAAATCTTCTTTCTCTACGTATGAATTTTCCAGAGCCTGGTCGTATGCAGTATATAAAAGCGTCAGATCGTTTAATTTTCGATTGAATTCTTCTTGACCTATTGAAGATTCATTGCTGGAATTTTCCATTAGCGTAACCAAATCATTCGCCGTTATTTTTCCATTTCTTAGCTCACTAAATAATTTAACTAATCGTTCTACAAAACCCATTTGCTGACTAGCGCCTCGGTAAATCGTCAACTCCTCTTCTTTTTCTTGCAATATTTTTTTTACTAACATCGCCAAACCGCTTTCGGTTAAACGCGGTTTTTGGTAAATGGCTTTATTTTGTAATAGATACCATGCTAATCGACTGAAACTAAATACTTGTAATCCAATCATGCCGCTATATTTTGACTCAGCATCTAGCATTTTAAATTCTTTTAGAATCATCGTTTCTGCTTCATACTTCACGTTATCAGGGACTAAATAAATCACTTTAGCATCTGGTTCATTATTGAGTAACTTGTATAAATTATGTATTGTCTGTTTTCTTTTAGTATTTGGATTATTTCCAATAATCATTTGAACAGGCATCATACGACTCCTTTCGAAAAAATGTTACTTTAATTTTAACACACATTTTTATTTTATCCTTACTATAACAAAACGTTTGTTCTTAATTATATTAAAATAAGAAAAAGACGAAGTAATAGTATTCATTACTTCGCCAATTAGTTATATTGTTTATTTCGTTTGTGCTAGTAACTCGATAATTTTTCGGATGACATTTGTTGCTGTCTCCATACTTTCAATCGCAATAAACTCATAACGACCATGGTAATTCTCTCCACCCGAAAATAAATTTGGAGTTGGTAAGCCCATGAAGGAAATTTTTGATCCATCTGTCCCTCCACGAATCGGTTCCAAAATAGGTTCGATATCTAAAGCAGCCATTGCTTTTTCAGCAATTTCAACGGAACGCATATCCTCTTCAATAATTTCTCTCATGTTATAATACTGGTCATATAATTCTAATGAAATACGTTCTTCATCGTATGCAGCATTTAATTCTTCAATAACATTTATTAAATAATCTTTTCTTTGATTAAACAGCTCACGGTCGTGGTCTCGAATAATGTAGGCCATTTCCGCTTCTTCCACTGTCCCAGACATTGAAGTTAAATGATAAAAACCTTCTCTTCCTTCTGTGTGTTCCGGCACTTCATTTTGTGGAAGTTTATTATTAATTTCCATACCTAATGTTAAAGCGTTGACCATTTGATCTTTAGCTGTACCCGGGTGCACATTTTTCCCTTGGATTGAAATTTTTGCTGCCGCTGCATTAAAACTTTCATATTGTAATTCACCAACTGGGCCACCATCAATCGTATAAGCAAAGTCCGCATCAAAGTGATCGACATCAAAGCGGTCCGCCCCTTTACCAATCTCTTCATCAGGACCAAAGGCAACTCTTACTCGACCATGTTTTATTTCTGGATGAGCAATTAAATATTCCAAAGCACTAATAATTTCTACAATTCCCGCTTTATCGTCTGCCCCCAATAAAGTTGTGCCATCCGTTGTAATTAGAGTTTTGCCTATGTAATTCTTCAAATTCGGAAAATCATTCGGCGATAAAATAATATTTAGTTCTTCATTTAGAATGATATCGTCGCCTTGATAATTTTCAACCATTTGTGGCTGAATATTCTCTGAATTAAAATCTGCCGTATCCATGTGTGCGATGAACCCCACTGTCGGAATTTCTTCTTCAGTATTTGAAAGAAGTGTTGCTGTGACAAAACCATTTCCTTCTAAATATTCCACTTCAGATAACCCGAGCGCTTTTAAATCTTCCATTAACATTTTTGCGAAGTCCACTTGTACTGCAGTAGATGGAATCATTTCACTTGTTTCATCCGAACGTGTATTCATTTTTGCATATTTTATAAATCGTTCCACTAAATTTTCGTACATCAAATCACCTTTTCAATATTTTTCTATTTAAATTTAAATACATCTCTCTGAGAAATTGAAGGGATTACTTCAATTTCCCAATGCAATTCTTCATTCCATTCAGCTAACTTATCCGTCATTTTTTCCACAAAAATTTTTTCAATGAAATGGCCGGGATCAATGAAAGGCAACCCCTCTCGTATCATATCTTGCGCCCCATGATAGGAAATATCCCCCGTAATATATAAATCGGCACCTTTGCTTAAAGCTTCTTTATAATATTTTTCACCCGAGCCACCTAAAATAGCTATTCTTTTTACTTCTTGACTTAAATCCACATTTGCGACACGAACATTTGGAACATCTAATTGAGATTTAAGATGAGAAATCACCTCTTCAATCGAAAGCGAATCTTCCAAATCACCTACTCGACCAATCCCATACTCTTTTTCTTTTTTACCCACATCGATCAAATGAAAAACAGGTTCTTCGTAAGGATGCTCCTTATAAATAACTTGAATCACTTCGTCAATTAAGTGATTGGGTACTAATATTTCTGTACGCTCTTCCGAAACTTGTTCCGCTTCTAATGCTTGTCCAATAGTAGGACTTGCTGCTTCACTTGGTGTGAATCGACCTATCCCCATCGAATTGTAAGAGACATTTGAATAATCGCCTACGGTTCCTGCCCCCGCTTGGTGTAGCACTTCTCGCATCTGAGCTGAATGTTCTAACGGCGTATAAAGGGCAAGAAGTTTATAGTTGCTTGTATAGGAATGAGTAATCGTTTCATAAGGTTTCTCTAATCCCAGTGTTTCAGCCAACCAATCATTCATTCCATCTTCTGCCGCATCAATATTTGTGTGAGCGGCGTATAGTGAAATATTCGAACGAATCAAATCAATATATTCTCTTCGTCGAGCATCTTCTTCATTTAAAGTAGTTAACGAACTGAAAATGGGCGGATGATGAGTAAAGAGAAAGTCAATTTCTTTTTCTTTCGCTTCTTTTAATGTGTTGGCATCTAAATCTAAAGCAACCATCATTCGTTTTACACGTTTATTTTTCGATCCAATAGCCAGACCGATGGGATCCCAATCTTCAGCTAAATGATTTGGAGCGAATCTTTCTATTTGTTGAATAATTTCGCCTACTTTAGTCATCTCAACACCCTTTCTATTTGAGCTAACTTATCTTCTATTTCTTTTTTTGTCTGAATATCTTTTGAATCTTTCATCCGTTCAAGAATCAACTGATAGTGTTTTCGTTCAGTTTGCCACTTTTTAATAAAGACGTCATCTTTATTTTTCATTAAATGTGGGCCAAAATAAAGTTCTTCGTCTGTTAATGTATAATCCGTGTCCACTTTCTCTGCTACAATAATTTCATAACGTTTATGTTTATCTTCTAGAATCTCTTCGTCTATTATTTCGTAGCCATTCGCCACTAAAAATTTTCTTAACGTATATTCATTATTGTTCGGTTGCAAAACAAGACGAGTAATAGGTCTTACTAAATCTTTAGCCAAACCTTCATGTAGAATATCGCAAATCAATAAACCGCCCATTCCACAAATTGAAATCGTACCAATATTTTCTGATTTATTTATAACATTTAATCCGTCACCAAGACGCACATCAATTTTATTCTCAAGCTGAATTTCCTGAACTTTTTGGCGTGCATTCTCATACGGACCTTCTACTACTTCGCCTGCGACTGCAAATGGAATTTTATTATTCTGAATTAAATAAATAGGAAGATACGCGTGATCTGAACCAATATCTGCCAGTAATTCATTCTCTTTTACAAATTTGGCAGCTTCCTTCAGACGTTTTGATAATTGGATTGTTTTCATTTTATTCACCTAAAAACTATTATACTAGAAAAAGAAAAAAACCTCTTCAAACAAATCGAAATTTGTTAAAAAGAGGTTTTAAATCATTAATTATTCTTCGTCTTCAGAATCTTCTTCACCAATTACTTCTGGTTCAGGCATTTCTGCAGGCTCAGTATCTGTTTCTAAGTCTGCTGAAATATCTTCAGGAGCTGTAATAGAAACAATTGTTTCATCTGCCTCTGTGATTAATACAGAATCAGCTGGTAATTCAATTTCTGCCACAGTAATACTATCACCAATCTCTAATTTAGATACATCTAAAGTAAAGTTGTTTGGTGCGTCTTCTGGTGCAATTTCAATTTCAATCTCAGAAATTGATTGAGCAACGTTACCTTCAACGATAAGTTCTCCACCTTCAACGTAAACTGGAATAGCCATCGTTAATTTCTCACCCGCACTAAATGCTTGTAAGTCAACGTGATATAACCCAGGTCTTGTAGCAAATGATGATGATTCTTTAACAAATACTTTGTAGTCGTCTCCGTCAATAGTTAATGTAAATACTCCGTTAGCACCAACTTCACGAATCACATCTTCAAATTCTTTATTATCCATTAAAACAGGTAATGATTCTACTTCTTTACCATAAATAACAGCAGGTAATTTTCCAGCAGCACGAGCTTGTTTAGAAGCAGATGTACCTAATTTTGTGCGTTTTTCAGCAACAATTTTCATGTATTTCACCTTCCAATAATTAATAATACAATTTAGTTCATACTTGAATAAATCATCAATAAGTATATCAAATATGACCCTGTATTGCAAAGTTACAACTAATATATTTTAGCTTATTTTTGTGCATTATGCAAATACTTCTCAAACTATCGAGGAAGTTTAAAAAGATTAAAAAGAAAAAGTGAGGAATGCACCTCACTTTAGTTAAATTGTTCATAACCGTCTTAAACGTTTTTACCGTTCATAGAAGACTTGTTCGCTTTTCTTTCTTACTCTAGGAAATCTTTTAATTGTTTTGAGCGACTTGGGTGACGTAATTTTCTTAACGCTTTCGCTTCAATTTGACGAATACGCTCACGTGTTACCCCAAATACTTTACCTACATCTTCTAAAGTACGTTGACGGCCATCATCTAAACCAAATCTTAATCGCAATACATTTTCTTCTCGGTCAGTTAGCGTTTCTAGTACATCTTCTAATTCACTCTTCAACATTTCATAAGATGCATTATCTTCAGGATCCATGGCTTCTCCATCTTCAATGAAGTCACCTAAATGAGAATCATTTTCTTCCCCAATCGGTGTTTCTAATGAAACTGGATCTTGTGAAATATTTATGATGTTTCTTACTTTTTCAGTTGGTAAGTCCATCTCTGCTCCAATTTCTTCAGGAGTGGGTTCTCTTCCTAAATCTTGGAGAAGTGAACGTTGCACACGAACCAATTTATTAATCGTTTCAACCATATGAACTGGAATACGAATGGTTCTTGCTTGGTCTGCAATGGCTCGTGTAATCGCTTGACGAATCCACCAAGTAGCGTAAGTTGAAAACTTAAATCCTTTCGTATGATCGAATTTAGTTACTGCTTTCATCAAGCCCATGTTACCCTCTTGAATTAAATCTAAGAAACTCATACCACGACCAACATATCTTTTAGCAATAGAAACAACCAATCGTAAGTTTGCACTAGCTAATTCATCTTTTGCAGCATCATCATCTTCAAGTATACGTTTAGCTAACTCAACTTCTTCATCCGCTGTTAGAAGATCTACTCGACCAATTTCTTTAAGATACATGCGCACTGGATCATTAATTTTAACCCCAGGCGGTGCGACTAGCTGGTCATCTCGTATTTCTTCAACAACTTCTTCTTCTTTTTCAACTTGTTTCGCTAGTGGATTCCCATCTTCATCCACTACACCAATTCCTTCATTTTCAAGTTTTTGAATCAATTTATCCATAGCTTTATCATCTAAACTATATGGTTTCGCTAATTTATCACTCAGCTCTACATAAGATACTGTTTCTTGACCCAAAAATTTAACTTCACTTATCAACTCGTTTAACGCTGTCTTATAATCTTTTTTAATGTCTGCAGATTCTGCCATAAGATTATTGCCTCCCGTAGTAGTAATCTAGTTTTATTGCTTATTTTTTAATTTTTTATTTAAATTAATAATTTCAATTGCTAAAGCGGACTGTCGGTTATTATTTCCCAACCTTTTTGCTTCATTTAATTCTTCTAATTTTCTAGCAAGTGTTTCCCTAAGTGGTGAAATGTCACGAATCACATTCACGTAATCTTCTATTTCACCTTCATTTAGATCCCCAAGTGTAATGAGTAAAATTTCAGCAACCTTTTGTTTTAAATGTTCCTCTTGTAAATAATCTAAAAATCCTTCAATGTCAGTTAAGTCTAAATC
>CAZTEC010000001.1:22298-62142 GCA_964612765.1 uncultured Carnobacteriaceae bacterium | reverse complement strand
TAATTGATAAGTTTCAGAACTAAAATGAAAGTTTGGATCTATTTTTTTTAATCGAATCCAAGCTTCTTCATGATCAAATAATCGACTTAGCAACATGCGTTCTGCTTGCTCAACGATTGTTCTTTTCGGTTTATTTTGAAATGATACATCAATCGAAGGAACTTCATATCGTTTATTTTGCTGTCGTTGTTTCATTTCATGCATTTGTTTCGTCTGGGCGACATCTAAAACATGTTCAAACTGTGTTTTTAATGTATCCAAAGAAAGATTAAACTCATCTGCGAGTTGACTTAAATAGATTTCTCTTTCAACGAGTGAATCAACCCTTGTCAGTTCGTTAAGTATCGCATCTATATAAGTAATTTGTTCCGATTCATTGGCTAAATTTTTATTTCGTCGATGAAACTGCATTAAAAAACTCATATGCGTGTCACGACCATGCGATAAAAATTCAACAAATGCTTGATTTCCATATTTTTGAATATAGTCATCTGGATCTAGACCACTTGGGAAAGTGGCGATTTCAATAGTAAAGTGTGTTTGCTCTGCTAAAAAATCCACCGAACGTTTAATGGCTTCGGTTCCTGCATCATCCCCATCAAATGCTAGTACAATCTGGTCAGTAAATTGATCCATTCGTTTCACTTGATCCACAGTTAAGCTCGTTCCCATTGAAGCCACAGCATTTTTAACTCCAGCTTGCCAAGCAGAAATAACGTCCATATAGCCTTCAAAAAAAATGGCTTCATTATTACGACGAATGGCCGCTTTGGCTTTATCAAAATTATAAATAATTTGACTCTTATTAAAAAGCGGAGTTTCTGGAGTGTTTAAATATTTTGCAGACGGATAGGAACTATCACTATCTTCAAAAATTCGACCAGAGAAACCAAGGACTCGTCCTTGGTCATTGTGTATTGGGAAAATAATTCGATTTGAAAAACGATCTAACCATTCGTCTTCACCAGGGGATTGATTCGTGGAAAACAAACCTGAATTTTCGAATGTCTCATGCTCAAAAGTCGTTTCGGGTTGAGCACTTAAATATAAGTACAAGGCATTTCGTTGTCTAGGCGAAAAGCCTAACTCAAATTCTTTTATCGTTTCTTCTGTCATCCCACGTTCTAACAAATAGTCTAGCGCTGGCCTACCAATTTTTGTATTCATTAAAATATGATGATAAAAAGCTTTCGCTAATTTATTCATCGTAAATAACTTCCCAGTAGTCGAATCTTCATTATATTGAGAGTTGCTCACTTGTGATACTAATGAATGATCTAGTGGATAATTAATCAGCTCTGCCGTTTTAATTATTGCTTCTGGGTAAGTCAGCCCTTCAATCTCTTTTAAAAAGCTAAAGACATTTCCACCTCGTCCACAACTAAAACAATAAAAAATTTGTTTTTGATCATTAACGGAAAATGATGGAGTTTTGTCTTCATGAAACGGACAATGAGCAAAATGATTCTGTCCTGATTTTCTTAACTGTAGATATTGCGATATAACATCTACGATATCTGTATTTTGTCTGATATCATCGACTGTCGCGTCAGGGATACGAACCATAATGCTCACCTCCTAATGATTTTTAAATTGTAATTGGCACACTTATTCTATCTTAAAGTACGTTATTTAGTATACCATTATTCCTCGTTTAGTCAATCATTACATCTGGTTAGACCTTGTACTCATTCAATTTGTACAAGTTGTTAAAGCTTAGACATCCATTAATAACGATAGAATATCTTCTTTCGACAGAGAAGTTCTTTGGTTAGAATCATTTTTACGAATGACTGAATCAATCAGTTCTCTCTTTTGATCTTGTAACTCATTAATTCCCTCTTCAATTGTTCCTTTCATAATCATCCGAATAACTTGTACAGATTTCTTCTGTCCAAATCGGTGCACACGATCGGCTGCTTGATCTTCAATCGCTGGGTTCCACCAAGAATCGTATAAGATAACTGTATCTCCGCCTGTTAAGTTTAACCCCGTTCCACCTGCTCGTAACGAAATCAAGAAGAGATCTTTTTCTCCTTCATTAAATCGAGTCGTTAATTCCAAACGATCTTCTTTAGGTGTACCACCATCTAAATAATGATAATTCACTTGATTATCATCTAAAATTTCACGAATAATCGACAACATACTTGTAAATTGTGAGAATAGCACAACTCTTTTATTATTTGTTAATGCTTCTTTTAAATATTCCATCAGACGATCTAATTTAGAAGAATCTCCTTCATAATCTGGATTAATCAATCGAGGATCACAACAAATTTGTCTTAGCCTAGTCATACCAGCTAATATACGCATCCTATTTTGTTCAAATTCATTTTGTTCAATATAGTTTTCTACATCATTTCGTATCATAGCCAGTTGGGCTTGGTACAATTGTTTTTGATCACTTGATAATTCAATATATTCAATAGTCTCTGTCTTAGGCGGCAAATCATCTAAAACATCTTGTTTTAATCGACGTAATACAAATATTTCTATTTTCTGTGCAATCTCTTCTTGAGATAAATGATTAAATGCTTTCTTGGATCGGAAAAGTCCAGGCAGTACAATTGAAAATAAGGACCATAATTCATTCAGATTATTTTCGATGGGTGTCCCAGACAACGCGAATATATTATTTCCCCTTAATTTCATTACCGCTTTTGTTGTTTTCGCTAAATCATTCTTCACATTTTGCGATTCATCTAAGACAATTGTCTGAAACATATGCTCTTGATAAATTTCAATATCTCGTTGGATTAATGGATAACTTGTAATCAAAACACTTATCGTTGGATCATTTAGAGCTTCTTTAATTTGACTTTCACGTTCTTCAACAGATCCGCTAATTACGGTTGTTTTAACATCAGGCGCAAAATGTTTAAATTCACGTTCCCAATTAAAGATGACACTTGAAGGACTGACAACTAAATATTTTCCGCCAATTGTTTCTATTTTTGATAACAAGAAAGTAATGGCTTGAATGGTTTTTCCTAGTCCCATATCATCCGCTAAGACACCTCCTAAACCATAATAGTCCATAGTTCGTAACCAGTTATAGCCTGTTTCTTGATACGGTCTCAATGTAGCATTTAAACTTTTTGGCAATTCAAACACTAAATTTTCGGGTTCCTTAAGTTCTTTCATAAATGCTTTAAATTCTTCACCAATTGATACACCATTATCATCTGCTAAGGTTAACCCACGTAAAATTGAAACAGACGTGTTCTTAGAAATCTCTTCGGGTTGTAATTCTAATTTATCAATGTTTGTTGAAAATTCTTCAAACCGTTTTTCTTTCAAGTCAATAATTTTACCCGAATCTAAACGGAAGAAACGTTTTTCTTTTTTCTGTAGTTGTTTCACTATACTAGATAATTCAGTGTCTGATATTTCCGCAACGTCAAATCGAATATCTAATAAATTTGTCGAGCGGTTCATCTCAACTGATAACGTTGGTTCGAAATCTGGATTAAAGATCAAATCTTCTACACTAGATGTTAAAAATACTGACATAAGATCAGAAAGTTCACTTAATGCGTCGTAAATAAAAGCACTAATTTCTTCGAATTTCGTTAGTTCATATCTTCCGTTATTGATTTTTGCTTGTCTGAAAAAATGGGTTAACACATTCATCGTATCATTTTCATTAATTACATCGCGAACAAATATCGATGAGTTCCCTGCATCATTTACGATTTCTGTTTTTTCTTCTGTTCTAGAAAGCAGTGGATTTACAGCGTTTTGTCCATATTTAAAAGTCGGTTCGACAAATAATACATCTCCATCATAATCGACATAGAGTTCTGGCCTAAGTGGTTCTCTTTCAACAAGACGCTCAATCCCCTCTTCCACTTCATAATGAAATAAATCTTTTAAATTTGGAAGAATTAATGAATAAAAAGAAGTTAAATCCATTTTATTCATTAACAACGATTGATTGGACATATTTTTGATCGTCTCTAAGAGTAAATCTGCAATTCTAAACTTTTCTGGTGTCATCAAATAAAAAACATGATTAATACTGACCATATTCGCTTTAGGGTGAACAGTTACTTTTTTTTCTTTGTCACTTTTACTGATATCAAAAATAAATCGTTCACCATCTTGTTTAATTGTAAAAGTAAGTGGAAGCTTCTCTGTTTCTCTAACCTCAGGATAATCTAGTTGATTTAATGCACTTAATAATCGAGGTCTTGGTGCTATACGAACAAAACCACCATCCACTTCTTCAATTAATTTCAACATATCAGGAATATATTTCGGTGGAATTGGTAGCGAACCATTTCGTTCCATTGCTTTACCACCATATACCATCTCAAATGTTTCTTCTTGCGTTTTTCCTATCTCATAAAGATAAGCAAGCAAACGACGATCCTCTGGTAAAATCGAATGATCTTTCGCATTGTAAACTAACTGTTTCCCAAATGAATATTCTTCTCCATTCAACAAATGATGTGTCACATCAATAATGTCATGGATGACATATAGGTGATCCACCCCTACCTTTAAATACATTTCATATTCAAACGCTCGGTTAACTTGATGCATATTTAATACAAACTCAAATAAAAGTGGCGCTTTTGTGAACGAAATGGATTGCGAATCAATCTCTTTTTTCGCCGCCTCAAATAGATTAGTTAAAATATCTCGATTCTTTTGTAGCTGTTGTAATTTTCCAACAGGTTCATCCGAATGAATTTTTTGATTAGAGTTTAATCGATCAAACGTTTCTTGATTAAGCGAATTTAAATAAAGCATGCTCGCGATTACATGTTGACATGCACCTGATTGCTTTTGAAAAGCAGTACAATTACATGAATATTTTTGAGCCAAGCCATTCTTTAAAAAACTTAAATACGTTTTTATCTGTTGACCATCTGAAATTGTAAACTCAACTGATCGATTTTCCTCATTCAGAGCAATTTCTTTTATCTGATCATTATTAAAAATCGCAGCCCCTTTTTCATATACCGATTGGTTTGTAGCTATTGACTTAACAGTTGCTTCAGGAAAAAATTGTTTTTTAAACAAAGAATTCAGTCCTTTTACCTTAAAGTTTCTATCAACTTATTATACCAAATATCCGTTCAGTTTTCATCAAAAATGAAAAACCACTTAAAACAATTTCCATGTTAAGTGGTTTTCGTAAAATATTCTAGATAACTAGCATACTAAAATCCGCAAATTGTTTTACCAATTCCGCTAAATTATTTAATAACGTTAGTCGATTTTCTTTTACTTGTATATCATCTACCATAATCATATTTTGTTCAAAGAATGAGGCAATGATGGGACTAATGCTTTCAATTCCAGCAAATCTAACCTCGGCATCTGTCGTTTCCTCAAAGCGATCATTCAGGTCTTTAACAGCTTTTGCAAGTGCCTTTTCTGAATCTGATTCAAGGAGTGCTGAATTAACTTTTCCAGTTCGACCATTTATCTCTGTCATATTTAGTACTCGAGTCACCGATTCAACTACTTCTTTATATATTTCTTCTGACTTTTTATCTTCTAATACATTCGCAACATCGATGATTCTAGAAAGATAAATCGATGAAACATTTAAAGAAGATTTTCTTACATCATGAGAAATATTTTCTTCTGTACGTAAAATTTGTTCCATACGATCTAATAGAAACACTTCCAAAGCTTCCATATTTTCAGCCAGATTTTCTGGTCTGTCTGCTGGTAACTCACTAGCTTTTATAATATCTTCTAATAATTGTGAGAGTTGGATTTCTTCATTTAATGATAAAAGAATTCGAACAACTCCAATTGCTTGTCTTCGAAGAGCATGTGGGTCATTTGAACCTGTTGGAATCATACCGATTGAGAAAAATTGAATTAGCGTATCCATTTTATCTGTAAGAGCAATTAATTTCCCAAGTTTTGATTCTGGTAAATCATCTGTTTGAGACAGTGGTAAATATTGTTCACTTATTGCTTTTGAAACCGCAAGTGATTCATTTTGTTCTTCTGCATAAATGCCACCCATAATCCCTTGAAGCGTTGGAAATTCGTCTACCAATTGAGTGACTAAATCAAATTTATAAATAGATGCTACACGATCCAATTCATTCATTTCATCTGTTGTTAAAGAAACATATTCCCCCATCACTCGAGCAATATTTTGAGCTCTTACTTGCTTGTCAAAAATCGAACCCAATTGTTCATGATAGTTCACAATTTTTAAGCGGTCGACAAAAGTTGCTATCGGCATTTTTTTATCTTCCAAATAGAAAAATCGTCCATCAGCTAAACGAGCGGATAATACTTTTTCATTCCCACGTGCCACATTTTCAATATGCTCTTCGTTTCCGTTTCGAACAGATATAAAGTATGGTAGCAATTGTTTATTCTCTTCATTCGACCAAACAGGGAAATATCTTTGATGGTCTCTCATTGAAGTGACTAATACGACATTTGGTAATTCTAAATATTCTTCGGAAAAATTTCCATAAAAAGCTGTTGGATATTCGACTAAATCCGTTACTTCATCGAGTAAATCATTTTCAAAATTAGGAACAGCCCAATTCATTTCTTCACATAGTTTTTCAATTTGCTGCACAATTAACGCTTGGCGTTCCGAGCGATTAACCAATACAAATTCATCTTTCAGCTTAGAAACATATTCATTTGGATGTTTAATTTCAACAGGCTCACCTAAAAAACGATGACCGTTTGTAATCTGTGCAGAATCAATATTAAACACATTTAACGGAATCACCTCTTCATCTAGCAAGGCGATTAACCAATGTATTGGACGAACATATTGATAACTTGTATTGCCCCATTTCATTTGCTTAGGAAACTCTATTTTTTTGATGACATCACTCAGACCACTTAAAATTTCTTTCGCTGTTTTCCCAGGAACAAATTTTTCTATAAAGAGATATGGTTCACCCTTATCTTCTTTAATGACTAAATCATTCACATCTCCGCCCTGTCCTCTGGCAAAACCTATCGCAGCCTTTGTCCATTCACCGTCAGAATCTTTTGCAATGCGTTCAGCGGGTCCTCTCACTGTTAGCGTTTCATCTTCTTGTTTTTCTGATAACCCACGAATAATTATCGCTAATCTACGTGGTGTTGAATAACCTGTAATTTCTTTAAAAATTAATTTGGCTTCATCCAGAAACACTTTCGTTTTCTCAACTAATTGTTTTTCAGCTTGTAAAATTACGCCTGCAGGCATATCTTCTAAACCTATCTCTAATAAAAAATCATGTGTCATTTTAGTTTGCCTCCAGTTCGTTTGCATATTTCTCAACCCATTTATCCTCTTTTTCTTTCAATAATGGGAAATTTAATTTTGCTCGTTCATTTAAAAATGATTTGGCCACATTACGCGCCATCGTTCGTATTCTTCGTAAATAATCTGGACGATCTGTTGCTGAAACAGCCCCTCTTGCATCAATTAAATTAAAAATATGACTACATTTCAAAACATAATCATAGCCCGGATGAACTAAACCTTTTTCAATTAATTTTAATGCTTCACTTTCATAAGCATCAAGTAATGTAAATAATAAATCTAAATCACTTTCTTCAAAGGTATAAACCGAATGTTCATATTCAGGCTCCAAGAAAATTTCGCCATATTTTACGCCATCTGCCCAATCAATATCATAAACACTTTCTACATTCTGAATATAAGAAGCGAGTCGTTCCAAACCGTAAGTTAATTCAGCTGTAACAGAGTCGACTTCAATTCCTCCAACTTGTTGGAAATAAGTAAATTGCGTAACTTCCATTCCATCTAACCAAACTTCCCACCCAAGACCTGCACAACCTAAAGAAGGATTTTCCCAGTTATCTTCAACAAAACGAATATCATGTTCTAAAGGATTAATTCCTAACGCAACTAAACTTTCTAAATAAAGTTCTTGAATATTCTTTGGCGAAGGTTTCATCACGACTTGAAACTGGTGATGTTGATATAAACGATTTGGATTTTCTCCATAACGACCATCTGCTGGACGACGAGACGGCTCAACATAAGCGGCATTCCAAGGTTCTGGTCCTAATGAACGTAAAAAAGTGTATGGACTCATCGTTCCAGCACCTTTTTCCGTATCGTAAGCCTGCATTAATAAACAATCTTGATCTGCCCAATACTCTTGCAATGTTAAAATGATTTCTTGAAAAGATAATGCTTTTTTAGTCATTTTTTTCTCTCCTTATATAAAAAAACTCATCCCTATACTGACTCACATGCAATCAGTATAGGGACGAGTTTTCGCGGTTCCACCCTATTTCTAACGAATAACAATTATCCATTAGCTCTTTTATATCGTATAAAAAATGTTCATGGTGCCCTTCAATGGTCATTTTCATTTGGCTCTCACTATCCCAAACTCGCTATGCAAAATGCTGACATCTACTTCTCCATATTTATTCCTATCTATCATACACTGATTTCCCATTTATTTCAATTGATAATGAAAAAAATGCAGCAACCACCATTAAGTAGTTACTGCATTCGATCATTTTTATTCTTCACTCTCAGTTTCTTCAATTTGTGTGGTTTCTTGAATATTCGTTATCTCTTCAATGTTTTTTGCTTCATCAGCTAAACCTTCTAAGGTCGTACCTTCTTCTATAAAAGGAAGTTGATCATTTAAATGAATATTTGCTTTATACACTTCTCCATTAATCATGAAATAATAAACAGTATCTCCTGAAACAACGGCTTCTGAAATTTGATCGACTTGCCCAGAAAATGCTATCCATTCTTCTTCCTCGTCAATCTCTTCAACAACTTCACTTTCGGTTTCAATACCTAAATCAATATACAGTTGATCAATGACTTTTTCGATATCCGTATCTGTATAAACCGTTTGATAATTTTGCGCATCAACTAAAGCGTACATTCGAACTAAACCGGAATCGTCTTTCAGCGAAGATAAATAATAAGGATTACCTTCGAGATTTATTAAAATAGGGAACGTAGATTGATAGCGCATTTGTTGAACCGCCCCAATGGCAGAATCCATTGCAGAAAATTCATCCGCTGAAACCACTGGGAAATATTCCGCTTCTTTCGTTCGTAAATTTACGAGGTAAAATCCAATATTTGAAGCATCACTATTTACCGACGTTACTCCCGTATACATAAATATATCTTCATCGATCGAAAGATAATTATAACCATCCGTCGTTTTGGTAACCCCTTGTTGTCCAATTAACGAGTTGATAAAACCACCTTGGTATTGACCATAATCATTTAATTGTCTTAAAATGAGATCCGCACTATATACACGGTCCACCCATTGAGGACTTTCATCTAAATCATATTGCTGAGTTTCCCCAGTAACCGCATCTAAAGTAATTACTCCAGAAGGCTCTTTATAGTTAAAAAAGAAGCGTGTTTTATAAGTCGTCGCAACATAAAACGGATGGCCTTGATCATCTACTTCAAATGACGGTGAACCAAAAATCGCTGTTGGGTATGAAAAACGTAAATGCCGTTTAACATTTCTGCCTAATGGCTCAGAATTTCCATACTTAATTCCTTCTTCAACATCTACAATCTCCGCACTACCATTTACCATGTTCACTTGAATATAACCGGGCACGCCATTCTCACGGTTATTCAACCATCTGAAAAAGCTCGCATATTCTAATGGTGTTGCACGATAGGGTACATCATCAATATTTATTTGAATATAATCATCTGCGGGAACAAATTGTGAAACCAGTTCAGAGACTCCACCAATTTGTCGATCTCCTAGACGAGTTGCCGTATCACGGTCCATTAGTGGAATGCCTGATGTATCATTTTCAGCAAAATCTGTAGCGAATTCTTTTTCTTCTACTTCAATAACCGCCGCATAGTCTTTCGCTCTAAAAATAGGCGAATTTATAAAACTTCCTCCAATCAGAACTACAATTAGCAATGATCCCATTGCGATAGAAATTGCCCCTGTTCGAGTCTTTCCCTCTTTAAAGCCAATTAGAAAATGAATTGCACCAAAAGTCAGCAATACAATAACATTGAAAATCCACATTTCTATACTATGGATATTAATCGCCGGCAAAAAGATATAATAAGAGATGGCTGCTAATAACAATAAGCCGATTGTGAGTATAGTTAATGCTCGTTTTTTATTTTTTATCGGAATATTAATTCTCAAAATATTTTCCTCTCTATCTTTCAATCTTTATAAAAAAATCAATTACTCTTTTTTTAAACTGTCTTCCCATTTATATAAATTATCAATAAACTTTTTACTTTTTAAATGTAAGCCCACATTTTGATCATACAAATAGTCAATTAATCGAGTGATTTCATTTTGCGTTTTTTCCTTAATCGAGATAGTGCCTAATTTCTCCAAATGAATTACCGAATACAATCGAACCAAATGAACTGCCTTAGGATCAATATGCAATCTTCTCTCATCCTCAAAAAAATGTTCTGAACAAATAATGCCATGAAATTTATCGGAATAATCAAAAATCCCTTTTGTTGTTCCACAAATACTACACGCTTGAAAATTTGGACCCACACCAAAATAGGTTAACAATTTAACTTCTATAATATTTGTTATGACCTTAGGTTCGTAACCTTCTTCGATTGCATGAAAGGATTGATCGATTAAATGGTACAAGGAAATATTTGGTAAATGATCTTCTGTTGCAGCATCCGCTAAGGCACCAATATAAGTTGCGTAGGCATGTTTAAATATATCGGTCTGAATATTTGTGGGGTGATCAATATTTTTCGCTCCTCGCAAAAAACTTAACCCGCCACTTCGTACATCGGCAATAAATGTTGCTTTCGAAAATGGTTTGATGGCTTGAAAAATTTCACCTTGTGGACGTTTCATACCACGTATAAAAAACATCTTCTTACCAAATCGTTCAGTAAATATTTTTACTAAAAAATCTCGCTCGCGATGTTTTTTTTGATATAAAACTATCCCCTCGATTTCTTCTAACCGTGCCATAAAATCGTTCCTCTTCTAAGATTACTATAGAACGAAACCGCGCTGTTTAAGCACGGTTTCTAATTCATTGTACAGCTGTCTAGTTCCATCCTATTTTTTCATAGGTCAAAACGGACTTGTTCGCTTTTCTTGTCTAGCTACCAAGTCCTGACCTAATGAAAAAAAGATAAATGTGACCATTGTGCGCTTCGCTGCTCATTCAGGCCACATTTCCTATTTTTTCATAGGTCAAAACGGACTTGTTCGCTTTTCTATTAATATTCGTCGTCTTTATAACCAAAGCGATTTAAATCTCTTGGTTTGTCTCGCCAATCATCTTCAACTTTTACATAAAGTTCTAAGTAAATCTTACTTCCCAGTAAGGCTTGTATATCTTTTCTTGCTCGTGTACCAATTTCTTTAAGCATACTTCCCTGTTTTCCTATGACGATTCCTTTTTGACTACTTCGTTCTACAGCAATAACCGCTCGAACTTCAATTAAATCTTTTTCGACTCTTTCCATACTTTCTGTGATGACTGCTACAGAATGAGGAATTTCTTCACGTGTTAATTGTAAAACTTTTTCTCGAATCAATTCTTGTACGATAAAGTATTCTGGATGATCTGACACTTGATCGCTCGGATAAAACCGTGGTCCTTCTTCTAAATATTCTGTTATTACTGACAACAAACGATTTACATTGTTTCCATTTATTGCCGAAACAGGAATTATCTCTTCAAAATCCATTTCTTCCTGATAAGTCGAAATAATTGGAAGTAGTTCATCTGGATGAATTTTATCTATTTGATTTAAGACCAAAAAGACTGGTGTCCGAACTTGTTTTAATCGTTCTATAATAAAACGATCCCCCGGTCCAATCTTTTCAGATACATTGATCATAAATAAAACAATATCTACTTCATTTAATGTACTTAAAGCTGTTTCAACCATAAAACGTCCCAACTGATGTTTTGGTTTGTGAATACCTGGCGTATCAATAAATACAATCTGCTCAGTATCTGTGGTATGTATCCCTTGTATTCTATTTCGAGTTGTTTGGGCTTTATCACTAGTAATTGTAATTTTTTCTCCAACAATTTGATTCATCAATGTTGATTTTCCTACATTAGGTCGACCAACAATTGAAACAAACCCTGATTTATAACCATTAAAATCTATCATATTAAATATCCATATCCTTAGCTGTAAATGCTCCTGGTAATAACTCTCCAACCGTTGTTTCTGCAGTGTCTCCATTTGTATTGGTTAAGATTACTGGCATATCTGGCGAACAAAATTCAGCAATCACTTGTCGACAAGCACCACATGGTGAAATTGGGCCCTCTGTACCACCAGTGACCAGTAATTTTTCAAACTCAACGGTTCCTTCTGACACTGCCTTGAAAAAGGCAGTACGTTCAGCACAAATGGATAAAGGATATGATGCATTCTCAATGTTACAGCCTGTGTATACTTTACTGTTTTTAGCTAACAAAGCAGCCCCTACCGGAAATTTTGAATATGGTACGTATGAAAAGTTGAGCATATTATTTGCTGCTTCTCTTAATTTACTATCTGATACATTTGACATATAAGCACCCCTAATTAAATTTAATTTTAAATGATATTCAATATCGCAAATATTTTTGGAAATAAAATGATCGCCCCTACAATAAGCGAAAATAATGAAGTTAACAATACTGCAGCAGCTGCCATATCTTTTACTTTTTTCGCTAATGGATGAAAGTCAGGTGAAACTAAATCCACAAGATTTTCAGCAACCGTATTCCAAATTTCCATGACTAATACTAAAAAACAAACTAATAGAATCCAAAGCCATTCAGTAAGGGTTAAAGATAAAAATAAAGACACAAATAGAACCGCTACAGTTGATAGGACATGAAAACGCATGTTTCTTTCTTCCTGAAATACGGTATAGACTCCTTGAAAAGCATAACGGAAAGAGTCAAGAAAAGTTCTATTTTTATAAGGATTGTTCTTACTATTCTTATCTCTCAAGTTGATTCTCCTCCAATATTTTTTCTTGAAGGCCAAACATTTCTTTCTCTTCGTCTTCCGTTTGGTGATCGTACCCATTGAGGTGCAAGAAACCATGAACCGTCAAAAAGCCTAACTCTCTTTCGAAAGAATGACCATAATCGTCAGCTTGTTCTTTCGTTTTATCTATCGAAATAAATATATCCCCTAATAAACGAGGTAACTCTATTTCATCCTCGTCTGTATCTTCATCGAAAAACAGACTAAAATCTTCGTCATCATCTTCAAGCGCGAAACTTATTACATCTGTTGGTCGATCGATTGAACGATAATCTCGATTAATTTCATGTATACGATTATCATCAACAATCGTAATAGACACTTCAAAATTATCTTCAAGCGCTAATTCCTTCGCAGTCGCTATGATTAATTGTTCGATAAGATCTAAATGTTTTTGCTCTATCCGATCTGTTTCATCGTATAATGCAATATCCAAAGCAGTCACATCCCGTCATAATTCTAAATCTAATTCTCTTTTTCTTTTATTTCTTGTTCTTCATACGCGTTAATTACTTTTGAAACTAACGGATGACGGATAACATCGGTAGCGTCAAAATGTACAACTCCCACTCCATCGACTGCACCAAGCACACGTTGCCCGTGAATTAACCCACTTCTAGTTCCACGAGGTAAATCAATTTGAGTAATATCGCCATTAATGACCATTTTTGAGCCGAATCCTAAACGAGTCACAAACATTTTCATTTGTTGAATAGTTGTATTCTGAGCTTCATCTAAAATAACAAACGCATCATCCAAAGTACGTCCTCGCATATAGGCCAAAGGCGCAATTTCAATAGTTTCTCGTTCCATTAAACGACCTGTATGTTCTACTCCTAAAATAGTATACAACGAATCGTATAATGGTCTTAAATAAGGATCAACTTTCTCTTTCAAATCTCCAGGTAAAAATCCAAGATTTTCTCCAGCCTCAACTGCAGGGCGTGTTAAAACGATTCGTTTTACTTCGCCTTTTCGTAAAGCAGCAACTGCCATTGAAACTGCTAAAAAAGTTTTACCAGTACCAGCTGGTCCAACACCAAAAATAATATCATTTTGTTTTATCGCTTGCACATAATCATTTTGACCCACATTTTTAACTCGGATAGGTTTCCCATTGTAATCACGTGTAATTTCTTTTTCATACATACGAATAAATTGATCAAGCTTTCCATTTTTCGACAGACGGATAGCATTAATAATATCCATTGGTTTGATTGAGTTTTTCTTTTCAGTTAGTAATTCTAACTGAGAAATGATTTCTCCCGTTTGCAATATTTGATCCTCAGTACCATACATAATTAATTGCTTACCTCGAGTGTTCAATTGAATATCTAACTCATCCTCGAATATTGGTAGATTACTGTTTTGTGGACCGAATATTGTCATCGCCTGTTCATCTGTTTGAATGGTTCGGATAGATTGTGTCAATTCTTTGGTCAAAGAGTCCAACACTCCTTTGTTTTTAGTCATTACGTATTCAAATTTTATCATAGTTTCTATCTTTTCGCCATAATTCTAAAAATCATTCCACTTGAAAAAGAAAAACTTCTTCAATTCACTTAAATTTGAAGAAGAATCCTTATGAGTTATAAAAATTGTAAAAACAATATTGGTAAAAATATAGCTGGAACAAAATTCATTAATTTGATATCTGTTATTTCTAATAAATTTAAACCCATTCCAATCAATAGCACAGAGCCCACGGTTGACATCTCTAGAACAACGGCTGTACTTAATAAAGGTGCTAAATATTGAGCGAAAAGTGTCATGCTACCTTGATAAATAAAAAGAGGAACAGTTGAAAATGCAACACCTACTCCAAAGGTTGAAGATAATAGAAAAGCAGCAATCCCATCAATGACACTTTTTGTATAAAGTAACGAATGATCATTATTAATTCCACTTTCCAATGACCCTATTATCGCTAGCGATCCAATACAAAATAACATTGTTGCTGCTAAAAAACCTTGCGCAATGCCATTATCTGATTCTGATTTATTAAAACGATTGTTTAATTTTTCCACTGCATGATTTATTCTTTTATCGATATCAATGCCTTCACCTATAGCAATTCCAGTAATCATTGACAAAATTAATACAATCGTATTTTTTCCTTGTATAGCACCACTAATCCCAAGAGTTAAAATAACCAATCCAATTCCTTGCATCACTTTTTGGCTCAAACTCTCAGGAATCATTTTCCCTACAAAAATACCTAATATACTCGTAATTATAACGACTACACTATTAACGACTGCTCCCATACATTTTTACCTACCTAACATGAATTATTTAGAAAGTTCTTCACGAACTAATTGATTTACTTTTGATCCATCCACTTTTCCAGCAACTTTAGGCATGATTTTCCCCATAACTTTACCCATATCTTGCATAGATTCAGCGTTCGTTTCATTGATTGTTTCTAATACAATCTCTCGAACTTCTTCATCAGTCAATTGTTCTGGTAAATAGTTATCAACAACTAAAAGTTCCGATTCAATTTTTTCGACTAAATCTTCACGTCCAGCTTTTTTGAACTCTTCAAGAGAATCTAAACGTTGTTTTTTCTCACGAGAAACGATAACAATTTCTTCATCCTCAGACAATTCATGTCCAAGGTTAATTTGTTCATTTTGAAGTGCAGCCTTTATCATACGAATAGTTACTAATTTCTCTTTTTCTTTCGCTTTCATAGCTGCTTTCATATCATTATTTACTTGTTCTAAAATACTCATCGAATTTTTCCCTCCAAAATTTCAATATCTATTCAAAGAAAGCCCAACAATCGCTAAACGATTTGTTGGGCTGTCAGGATTAATAACTTCTTTTACTTCTTTTGTCTCTTTTACGAGCTTCCTCTGATTTTTTCTTGCGTTTTACACTTGGTTTCTCATAGTACTCTCTTTTGCGTGCTTCTCTTAAAGTACCAGTTTTAGAAACGGAACGTTTGAATCGACGAAGAGCATCTTCAAGAGATTCACCATCTCTGATATCAGTTTTAGTCAACGTTCTTACCTCCCCTCATCAACTCAGGGGATTTCATTATTTGAATAATATCCACAATAAGTCTTCCCTCAATCCATCTATTTTAAAATTGTAGACGGAACATTAAGTATTCAGTTAAGTCATAATAACTTAACAGTCTATAAGTCATTATAAACAAAAATAAATATTCCGTCAATCTGTTAAATCTGTTATTTTCAATTATTATTGATTATTTTTGAAATATTTAACTTTGTCCTAACAATAAACACTTTTCACACGTACCAAATAACTCAAATCGGTGTGATGTGACTTGTGCATTACCAATTTCGTTTTTAAAATGTGTGATTGGACATAAAGTCAATTCAATAGAGTCCCCGCATTCTGTACAAATAAAGTGATGGTGGTGTTCATCTATGCTACAATTCGCTCGAAAATACTTTTCACCATTAAATTCTGTTTCTTCTAAAATATTTAAATTTGAGAATGTGTGTAGGTTTCGATAAATAGTATCTGGACTAATCCCAGGATAAAATTGTTCCAACTCTTTTTTTACTTCTTTAGCAGTTAAATAACGATTCTCTTGATACATCAGTTCAATCATCTGTACTCTACGTTCAGTAATTTTTAGATCACTTTCTTCTAACAAATTAATTGCTTCTTTAAGTTGTGGCATTTGATCACCTCATTCATTTGTTTGTCGATAACAGTATACTTCATATCACCCCTAATTTAAAGCCAACTTCTTTTAAATTATGAATAGAATTTCTTTAGTTTGAAGATTGTTTGTCTTATAATAATTTAAATAAGAAATGACAGAAAGGAATAACTATGGAAGAAAATATGACATTAGTTGCTTACGTTGTCTCAGACTCAGTAGGTCAATCTGCCGTAAGTATCACAAAAGCTGCTTTAAACAAATATTCTGGTTTACAATATATCGTTAAAGATTATACTTTCATTACCGAAGTTGCCGATATCGACAAAATTATTACCGATCTTAAAAAAGAAGAAGATACGGCTATCGTCTTTCATGCCTTCGCAAATTATAATATGGCCCAGTATCTCGAAAAAGAAGCAAAAGATATTGCTAACGATGTCCATGATATTTTAACGCCTGTTGTAAACCGAGTGGCTAAAGTGACTGGATTAACATATAGCTCATCAGCAAATAATACAGGAACTTTACTCGATGATGAATATTTTGATCGCATAAGTGCCTTAGAATTTGCCGTTGCACACGATGATGGAAAAGAACCTAAAGGATTTTTAGAAGCAGATGTAGTGATTTTAGGAATTTCTCGAACATCAAAAACACCCTTAAGTATTTACTTAGCAAACAACAACAATTATAAAGTGGCAAATTTGCCATTACTACCAGAATCAATCTTGCCTGATGAAATATGGGAAGTAAATCCTAAACGAATAATTGGATTAACAAACGATGTTGAAGTATTAACCGAAATTCGAAAAGAACGCATGATTTCTTATGGCTTGAGTCCAAATACAACTTACTCCGACACAAAAAGAATTCAAACTGAAATTGATTATGCAAATAATCTCTATGACGAGTTAGGTTGTAAAATTATTAATGTAGCTAATCGATCGATTGAAGAGACAGCTGCTGGAATTGTTAACCACCTAAATGATGAAGGACTTTATCATATTATCCAGACGTATTAAAATAAAAGCTCTGAGGCCATTAAATTGATGCCCTCAGAGCTTTACTCTTTCTTTATTTATTCTTCTTAATACGTCCATCCCAATGTTCATAACCATCTTTAAGGATGTACAACTCTTCAAATCCGTGTTTTCTTAATTCTAAAGCAGCTCTATAAGCAGCATAATTTCCATCTTCATACAAATAAATTGGTGTGTCTTTACGCAATTCGATGTGTCTTTGTTTTAATTCATAAAATGGAATGTTTCTTGCGCCCAAAATATGTCCAGCATTAAACTCATCTTTTTCCCGAACATCAATCAACTGTTTCTTTCTTAAATCTTTTTTAAACTCTTCGTTCTCTAAGGCAACTGCTGATTTTTTTCTTCTGTATAATTGAACTAATTCCCAAATGCCCCAAAGAATTAATCCAATCCACAAAACTTTAGTAAAAGTATTCATATTTCCAATAAAATTTCTTAATGCTTCTAACAAACTAATTATTCCTCTCTACTACGTCGCTAAATATTTTAATTAAACTATTTCTTTTTTTCATTTAATACTAAAGACGCCGCTCCAATTACTCCAGCATCATTTCCTAAATGAGCAATTTTTACTTTTGTTACTTCTCGAATTGTTGGGAATGAGAATTCATTCAAGTAACTACGAACTTTTTCTGCCACAAACTCACCAGCTTTAGAAACGCCACCACCCAAAACAATTGTCGAAGGATTTAATAGATTAGAAACATTTCCCAATGCTAATCCAAGATAATAAGCGAAACGATCCACTACCATCAATGCAAAATCGTCATCCTCTTTTGCTAAATCAAATATAATTCGTGAATCTACATTTTCACCATCATCAATGATATATTTTAATTTTGAATCACCGGCATATTCTTCTGACATATCACGAGCTAAACGAACTACACCTGTAGCTGAAGCATATTGTTCTAAACAACCTTTTTTACCACAAGTACATTGGTAGCCATCAACCTCAACGGTAATATGTCCAACTTCACCTGCTGCATCAATTGCACCATGTAATAAGTTGCCATCCGAAATAATTCCACCACCTACACCCGTTCCTAAAGTAACAAACACAACGTTAGGTTCTTTATTTCCAGCCCCTACCCACTGCTCTCCTAATGCAGCAACGTTCGCATCATTATCGATAAAGAAAGGGATCCCTGTAGCTGTTTCGATTTGTTCTCGTACAGGTTGCAATGTTTTCCAATTTAAATTATATGCACCGATTACAGTTCCATTTTCGCGGTCAACTGTTCCTGGTGAACCCATCCCAATCCCAATAAAATCATCCGCAGTCATTTGGAATCTATCCAGTTGGTGTTTAATCGATTCAATCAAATTCGGAACAATATATTTTCCATCATCTGCAATGTTGGTCTCGACACTCCATTTGGTTTGAATTTCACCTTCCTGATTAATAATAGCGAATTTAGCAGTTGTACCACCTAAATCAATCCCAATAACCTTTTTATCTGTCATACATATTCTCCTAACAATAATATATTCTTTTATGTTTCATTGATTAAATAAAAAAATCCATTCGTATAAATCTAATCATTATAAGTATAATAAAAATTAAAACATAAGCAAGACCATAAAGCAGTCTTTTTTTTGTCGGATTATTCATCGCGTTCTTTGACGATATGGTATACATCATTAAATACCCACCAAGTAATCCACCTATATGTCCCGCATTATCAATCGATGAATTCAAAAATCCCAAAAGTACGTTGATAATAATTAATGCGAGATAACTTCTCGATAAATTTTGAATATTGGCATGATAAGGATAAAGTTTTGCTAGTACGATGGTTGAAGCAAATAAACCAAACACTGCTGTGCTTGCTCCGGCAGAAATGGAATTATTCATTGCAAAACTAGCTGCATTCCCCATCATTGCACTAGATAAATACAATAATAAATAACGGAAGTTTCCGATTAAATGTTCAAGTTGTGAACCTAAGTAATAAATAATCAAACTATTTAAAATAAGATGCATAATGCCGATATGTAAAAAAGTTGGGGTAATCAACCGCCACCATTCACCTAAAACAATCAATTCATTAACCTTCGCACCAAAATAAATCAGTGTCCATGGATTCTCACTTCCACCATTAAACGTCATAATTAAGTACATCATTACGTTAATAGCTAAGATGCCATAGGTTATAAATGGTTTTCTTTGTATATTATTTAGTTGCCTATTCCATTTGTTATTCATAAAAAGCCCTTTCATGTATATGTAAATCTTTTACAATTATAGCATAATAATTCGCTTAAATTTTAATTTTTATTAAAAAAGACTAGAATAATTTGTGAACTCGTGTTATTCTATTATTCGCAATGTATTTATTAAATATAGATACTTTATTTTTCTGATTTGGAGGGAAAGACATGCGCGTAAATATTACATTGGAATGTACAGAGTGTGGAGAGCACAATTACATTACTACAAAAAACAGACAAACAAATGATGAACGTTTAGAAATGAAAAAATATTGCCCACGTGAACGTAAAATGACTTTACACCGTGAAACAAAAAAATAATTCATCAAATAAAAACTCGCCCAATTTATGGCGAGTTTTTTTGTATTTAGCAAATTAGATTCTTTTATTGCTCTTCTGTGTCTTCATTACTTTCATTTTCTTCATGAGATGACTCTTCATCAGGTATTTCGCCACTCGTTGGTTCAACGTTCACAAACTCTCCAACATTGAAGTAAGCATCAAAAATTCGCTTAGACATATTTAAATGGTTCGTTCCTGAATTTTCAATTGGCAAATAAGGAATCAGAACAGCTATCGCTATTTCTGGGTCATCATATGGTGCATATCCTACGAAAGATAAATTTGTTACTTGCGGACCGATTTTCTGATTAACTTTATCCCAATAAATCGCCTCTGCGTTCCCAGTTTTACCCGCTATAGTATATTCCGCATTTCTAAAGATAGTTGGTGCAAACCCAAAACTCCCATTCACTACTTGATACATTCCTTGTTGAACACGTTCCATTACATTCGGTTCTACGTCAATGGTATTTAAAATTTTTGGTTGTGTTTCTTGAACTAATGCCCCTACATTACCAGTTACCGGATCCGTTTCCCGAACTTCAGAAACTAAACGAGGCGCATATCGAACGCCGCCATTTGCAATTGTTGCTGAATATTGTCCGAGTTGCATTAACGTATAAGTATCAAAGTTCCCAAAAGATAAGAACATGGTTTGTCCAGCATTACTCACAAAACCTTTTTGTCCAGTTGCTTCGTAAGGCAAATCAATACCTGTTGGGCTACCTAAACCAAATTGATTATAATATCTTCGCATTTCTTCAACTGTGGCTTGTGCATTAATGGGTACGGTTTGTCCAGGACGATAATTATAATATCCACCCATACGCAAAGCAATTTGAGCCATATATACGTTGGAAGAATACTGTAAAGCCGTGACTTCATTTAATGCAACACTACCCGAACGGTTGAATACAGAAGAAATATTTTCAGAACCTTGGAATGTCATTGGAGCATCAACTATCACATTGTTTCCTGACGTTAATACACCATCCATATGGCCCATCAAAACTGTTGCGCCCTTCACTGAAGATCCCACGTTGAAGGAATCGGATATAATACCAAGAGTATGATCAACCATGTTCCCTTCCGCATCTATTTCTCTTCCACTCATCCCTAAGATATCTCCATTTTTAGGGTTGATTGCAACGGCATAAACGCGATCATTAAGTCCAAACCTTTGTCTAAGAGTGTCTTCTACAATTTGATCCATTCGCTTTTGAAAATCCATATCAATAGTTAGGACCAAATTATGTCCTTTTGTCCCTGAATATAATTCTTCTTGACTGATAATATCACCAGAATTATCTGTTTCAGTTCTTGAAGTTGATTTACTACCTTTTAGAACTATTTCATATTGATTTTCAAGTTGGCTTGTCCCCACACGGTCATTTCTTGAATAGCCTTTGGCAAGTAGTTCATTTAATTGTGTTTCTGGTAATCCTTGCTCTTCAGAAGATACTGCCCCTATAATACTACTCATCGTTTCCCCTTGAGGATAAATTCTATCCCAATCCGTTCCTGTTGAAACCCCCGGAAGTAGTACCATATTCTCACTAACTTTAGCAATTTCATCTTGTGTAACATGTTCATTTTTAACATTCACCGTGCTCAAAGCATAAGCTGAATTCATTTTTGTAAAAATTGCTGCAGCCTTTAATTCATGATCCGTATAATCTAATATTTCTGCATCATTAATTAAATTTACTTGTTCGCTGTAAGTGAAATCATTTTGATCAATTTCATTTTCTTCCGTATAATCAGAAATGCGATCTTCCATGAGGTCTTGATTAGTTGCAAAAAAATAATCTTTCAAGTCTCTAATACTTAAGTCGCTTTTATCTTCTTCCAACGGAGTCGAATGCGGAATATCAATTAAATAAGCCAAATTATAAGCAATTTGTGCCATGTTTTCAGTTTTTGTATTTGAACCTCTCGTATACATTATGGTATCTTTTGCTTCATTTGCAACAAGGGGTCTGAGTTTTGAATCATAAATTTCTCCACGTGGTACATTTCCTCTTACAACGGTGCTTTCTGTACGCTCAACTTCAGCTTTAAATTCTTCACTTTTGATAATCTGTAAATATCCTAATCGAATAACCAAAGCCACAAATAACAAAAATACGATAAAGAATAGTAAGTTTAAGCGAAATGGTATATGTGATTTCTTTTGATTTTTTCGATTTTTATTTGTTGTCTCCATTAATAATACCCTCTTCTTGAATCCTAATTCTGATAAGTCTATATGACAGTTTAACAAATAAAACGGGGTAATGCATTACAATTTAAAAAGAAAAAAGCCCTAATCATCAAAATTTAATTCAATGATTAGAGCTTGCATTCTTAAGATTGATTAATTATTTTGCTTCTTCGTAACGTCTATTAACTTCTTCCCAGTTAATGATGTTCCAAATTGCGTTAATATAATCTCCGCGAACGTTTTGGTAATTTAAATAATAAGCATGTTCCCAAACATCAACACCAAAAATTGGTGTTTGACCATTTGATAGTGGTGAGTCTTGGTTTGGAGTATTTGTAACTTTTAATTCCCCATTTTCTACGACTAACCATGCCCAACCTGAACCAAATTGTCCACTTCCAGCTGCAAGAATTTCAGATTTAAGGCTATCTAAGTCACCAAAAGTATCTTTAATCGCATCAGCTACTGCTCCAACAGGTTCGCCACCACCATTTGGCGATAACACTGTCCAGAAAAGCGAGTGGTTCGCATGTCCACCAGCATTATTACGTAATTTAGTACGAACATCTTCCGGTACCTCATCTAAACGTTGTAGCAATTCTTCTACTGAATATTCTTTTAATTCTGGGTGTACTTCTAGTGCATCATTTGCATTATTAACATATGCGTTATGATGTTTCCCATGGTGAAGTTTCATCGTTTCTTCGTCAATATGTGGCTCTAATGCATCGTGTGCATAAGGTAAATCTGGTAATTTGTAAGTCATTCTTTTGACTCCTCCTTGATATTTTGCTTTTGTTTACTGCACTTTCAGTCTAGCATATTTCAAATTAGAGGTAAAATAATTCGATTTAACAAAGCAAATCAGTTTAACCAAGGCTGTTTAATCGATAATTTACTTTGTAATTCTTGATCAATATTCCTTTGTTTTAGCCGTTCTCTCCGCCGATTTTCGTAGCCAGAACATATATATATTTCTTCGTCTGATTCAGGTTTTATCTTAGGCATGATAAAAGTTTTTCGTCCTTCTTCATCTAACTGAATAACAAATGTCAAAAATGAAGTTGCTGCAATATATCTTTCACCTGTCATAAGATTTTCTCCAATAATTTTTGCAAAGACTTCTACACTTGTCTTTCCTACTCCAGATACATAACTTTCGATACAAATGGAATCTCCTTCCGGTAAAGGTCTTAAAAAATTCATATTATCAATTGACGCAGTCATCCCTATAGTATGAGTTAGGCGAGATAAAGAAAGTGATGATGAATTATCTAAGAAATATAATAATTGCCCTCCAAAAATATTACCGAAACTATTTGTATGAAAAGGCATAATTCGATGTGTCTGTATTGCAAGCGTTTCTTTACAAGTCACTATTTTATCGAGTTCCATTGTATTCCTCCTATTGATTATAAGTTTGAATTTCTTTTTTTAAAAAATTTACTTAAAGGTATAGCGATTAATGGAAGAATAATTATTGATGCGATTACTTCAATTATTCCATTCGTTCCTGCAACTGTCGTTAAAGCCCCGAATAATAAATCTTCCGAAATACCTAATGCAGCAGCATATGTTTCACTAGCAAATATATAGATACTTCCTAAAACAAGAAACGTATTTAAAAATGTACCTACGCCTGCTGTAAGACTGTAAATCATTCGGTTGGACAATTTATCTTTTAAAAATAAAAAGATAAAACCACTTAACCAACCGACTAAAAATCGAGGTACAACTGAAATAATAGGATTTAAAAACACGATATTAAAAGGTGTAGGTTGGATATAAGCACGCAACATACTTAACAATCCCCAAGCTGTACCTATTATAGCTCCTATCTTTGGATTAAATAATACCGCCGCTAAGATAACAGTAATATGCACAATCGTTACATCAATTGGACCTAACGGAATGTAACCAAGGAATGGAATAAATGTTTGAGCAATTAATATGGCAAACAACATACTAATAAGTGTTAATTGAAATACATTTGTTTTTTTATTCATGATAGTCACCTGTCTCTAGATTATTTACTTTTATTTAATCAATTATTTGGAAAAAAATCATTTTTCCTTCATTTACTTTTAAAGAGCAATTAGCTAAACTTACTATGGAGGGAGAATCCTATGTTTAAATATATTAATACAGTTTTAACTAAACCAAAAGAAATTTATACTGGTAGAAATATGAAAACACATCATTTTATCGGGTTAATATTACTGATGGGTCTCAGCTTAACCCTATTGTCAATATTTGAAATATTGCCTATCGTTAATAATTTTTCAAATGATTACATTGAAATAAAAGAAGCCATCCCGGAATTTGAACTTATTAATAACCAGTTAGAAAGTGACACAGAAAGTTTTGTTTATCAAACTGATAGTGTTTTACTCTATTTTGATAGCGATGACTCGTTATCGGCCAACTTAATTGACTCAAATGCTGCAGTACATCCTGCACCGATTTCGATTGGTCTATTAAAAAACGAAATCTATTTTAATATCACAGGTACAACTTATTCATTTGTCTATAGTAATTTTTCTAACTTAACGTCCACTGACCTAATGTCATTATTTAATAATATCGATCAAATATCCCCTTGGATGTATATTTTCCTTATTATAACGCTTATCGGTCTAAATTTGTTTATTTATATAACACAAATGATTCCCATTATTTTATCCACTAACTTGATTTCATTCTACAAAAAGTCTCGTTTAAACTTTGTGCAAAATGTTAAAGTTGCAACTCTTGCTTCAATGGGACCTTTTATCATTATATATATGTTGAATGCTTTTTCACTAAATATCGATTATCAATTTGAGGTCATATTGGTTGCTACACTTTTGTTCTTTAATATAAGTATTTCTGAAATGCAAAGCCGGATGAAGCAAAAAGACCTAAATAACAGATCTGATCAATATAACGACGAGAATAAATCACAAGAATAACCAATCACAAAAAAGCATTAGAAGTACAACTAAATCTTCTAATGCTTTTTGATTGTATAGAACTTAACGATTACGTTTATCTTGTCTTCGGTTCTGTCGACTCTTCTGTTTATTTAGTTCACGTCTCTTGTAACGAAGTTTTCTTCTGTAACCTGGCTTTACATTTTTCTTTGCTTTTTTAGCTAAGCCTTCGATCTCACCATCATATTCCAATGATTTTGTTGGGCGTTTTCGTTCATTTCTTCTTTCAGGTGCATCTATAACTTCACCATTTCTAACCACTTTTTCGTTAAAAACGATACCCATGTCTTCAATAATTTGTATATCATTTTCTTCACCAGGTGAATATAAAGTAATGGCAATACCTGGTAAATTATTTCTACCCGTTCGTCCGACTCGATGGACAAAGTAGGATAAATCTTGAGGCACTTCAGCATTTATGACATGAGAGACTCCCTCGATATCAATCCCTCGTGCAGCTAAGTCTGTAGCAATAACAAATTGATAATCTAAATTATGAATTTCTCGCATGACTCTTCGACGTTCTCTTGAATCCAATCCACCGTGAAGTACACCAATTTTTTCGATGCCTTTATTCGCTAAAACAATCGCTATTTCATCGACTTTATCTTTCGTATTTGCAAAAATTAACACTAAATATGGATTTCCAATCGTTAATAATTGATAAATAACATCTATACGATCATTACTTTTGGTAGAAATTAACCAGTTATCAATCAAATCAGAAATAACTTCTTTATTTTCTACTTCAATTCGGACAGGATTGTTCATGTACTTTTGTAAAAATGGCTTTAATTTATTCGGAATCGTTGCAGAAAACACGAGCAACTGGCTCGTTGTTGGGATTGCTGCGGCAATTTGATCCACTTCTTCGATAAAGCCCATGTCTAATGTCATATCAGCTTCATCAACAACCATTGCATAGGCGGTGTGCACTTTTAAATGGTTCGAACGAATTAAATCTAACAGTCGTCCAGGTGTCCCAATTGCGACAGCTGGTTGACTCCCTTCTAAACTTTCTATTTGCTTATTCTTGTCCGTTCCCCCAATAAATCGGGACACGTTAATTTCCCATGGGGCATTTTCGGTTAATTGAACGGCCGCTTGATACAATTGTTCAGCAAGTTCTCGACTTGGTGCTGTAATAACTACTTGTACATTCTTCGCTTCATTATTTAATTGATTCAATAGTGGCAGTAAAAATGCGTGTGTTTTACCTGAGCCCGTTTTTGATTGAGCGACTATATCTTTATCTGTCTGAATTTCAGAAATAACTTCTGCTTGAATAGCTGTAGGTTCTTTAAAATTTAATTCACCAATCGCCTCTAACAAATAAGGTTCTAAATTAAAATCTTCAAATCTTTTTTTCATGCCTTATTTCTCTCCTATCTAAGTTCGTTAATATTCTACCAAAGTACAGCTTTTAGTGCTAGTATTATATTAATTCAACACACTTGAAAATATTCAAAAGTTGAATCTAAAGAAAATAAAAAGTAAAATTAATGTAAGTTCATTAGAAAAGGAGATATATCATGTCTCATAATCAAAAAGCTTTATTTATTATATTTGGCGGAACAGGTGATTTAGCTTACCGAAAACTTTATCCAGCACTTTACAAACTTTATAAGAAAGATTACTTAAATAAAAACTTTGCAGTAATCGGAACTGCAAGACGAGAATGGACAGACGAGTATTATCAGGAAGTTGTCTATAATTCCATTGAAAGTATCAAAACTTCCGAAGAAGATGCTAAAGAATTCGCGAGTCATTTTAGATATCAACCTCATAATGTAAATGATACAGATAATTATGTATCTTTACTAAAATTGGCTGAAACGCTCGATGAAGAATACCAATTAGAAGGAAACCGAGTATTCTACCTCTCTGTCTCCCCTAATTTTTTTGGTACCATTTCTAAACACCTTAAAGAACAACAATTAATTTCTAAAACAGGTTTTAATCGTTTAATTATTGAGAAACCTTTCGGCACAGACTATGATAATTCTGAAACTCTGAATAACGATATTTTAGAATCATTTACTGAAGAACAAATTTATCGAATCGATCATTACCTCGGAAAAGAAATGCTCCAAAATCTTATTGCGCTGAGATTTTCTAATCCTTTAATTCGAAACATCTGGAATAAAAACTTTATCTCGAATGTCCAAGTGACACTAGCTGAAGATATGGGTGTTGAAGAACGCGGCGCTTATTATGAGCAAAGTGGCGCCATTCGAGATATGGTTCAAAACCATATCTTGCAAATTGTGAGCCTAATTTTGATGAAAGAGCCTGCTTCTTTTAGTTCAAAGGCGATACGACAGGTAAAAGTAGATGCATTAAAAAATTTAGTAGCCATTAATAAAGATAATATCGATCACTATTTTGTTCGTGGTCAGTATACCACTTCTGAAAATGCACCTGATGTCTTGGATTACGTTTCAGAGCATGAAGTGAATACAAATTCGAATGTAGAAACCTATGTAGCAGGGAAATTAGAATCTGAAGATGACGAATGGCTTGGGGTCCCTATCTATATTCGTACAGGAAAAAGAATGAAAGCGAAGCATACACAAATTGATGTTGTCTTTAAAAATGAAGGAACCCATTTGTTCCCCGAAACTGACAACAATGTTCTCAGCATTCTCATCGGATCAACTGACGGTATCGTCTTGCAATTAAACAACAAAGTAATTGGTCATGACTTTAACGTTGAACCAGTTACCTTACAATTTAATCAAGAATCAGAAACACCTGAAGATTATGAACGCTTAATATTAAATGCACTTGAAGGAGATAAAACAAACTTTGTTCATTGGGATGAATTAGCTCAGTCTTGGAAATACATTGACTCTATTCGAAAAGCATGGGATGAAAAAGATAGTCAATTATACCTTTACGAAGTGAATACCAATGGTCCAGCTGCTGCTGAAGAGTTACTAGCAAAAGATAATCATTATTGGATTTGGAATTAAACAGATAACGATTAACGGGCAAAGAAACGATAAATTTTTCTTTGCCTGTATCTTTGTTTATTATTCAGTTGCTCAAAAGTATTGATTTTGATATAATACCATAGCGATTTTACGCCCTTAGTAAATTAATTCACTATTTAAAATACCAGGAGGAATGAAGTTGGATTATAAACAAATAGTTGCAGATGCTTTAACTGCACAATTAAACAAACATCTAACTGTCGAAGAAATTTATCAGTTACTTGAAAAACCAAAAAATGAAGAACATGGAGATTTAGCTTTCCCTACTTTTCAATTAGCAAAGGTATTTAGAAAGAATCCAGCAGAGATAGCGGCAGATATTGCTAAAGATTTTTCTTCAAACATCGTTTCTGAAGTCAACGTTGTCGGACCTTACTTAAACTTCTATTTAGATAAAAACTTTGTGAGTTCTGAAGTCTTGTCTACAATTATTAATGAAAAACAAAACTATGGTCAATCGAATACTGGAGCTGGACAAAATATTGTGTTAGATATGTCTTCTCCTAATATTGCGAAACCGATGTCTATGGGACACTTGCGCTCTACAGTTATTGGAAATGCACTAGCAAATATTGTCGAAAAACGTGGGTATACTCCTGTAAAAATTAATCATTTAGGTGACTGGGGAACTCAATTTGGTCGTTTAATTACCGCTTATAAAATGTGGGGCGAAGAGGACAAAGTTCGCGCAAATCCTATTGCTGAATTGAACGAACTTTACGTTCGATTCCATGAAGAACTTGACAAAACTCCTGAACTCGAAGCTGTAGGACGCGAATGGTTTAGAAAATTAGAAGCTGGTGATGAAGAAGCACTTGAATTATGGCAATGGTTCCGCGAAGAATCATTGAATGAATTCAACACCCTTTATGATCGATTAAATATTCAATTTGACTCAGATAATGGTGAGGCTTTCTTCAACGACAAAATGGAAGAAGTCATTGAAATATTATCTGAAAAAGATTTACTAGTTGAAGACCAAGGCGCACAAGTTGTTCGCTTAGATGAATACAATTTAAACCCTGCTTTAATTAAAAAACAAGATGGTGCTACACTCTATATCACACGTGATATAGCAGCCGCCCTCTTTAGAAAACGTAATTATAATTTCGGACAAGCTTTATATGTCGTTGGCCAAGATCAAATTTATCACTTCAATCAATTAAAGGCAGTTTTGAATAAAATGGGCTACGATTGGGAAGACAATATTCATCATATTGTCTTTGGTTTAATTTCTATTGACGGGTCAAAAATGTCTACTCGCCGAGGGAAAGTAGTTCTACTTGAAGATGTTTTAAACGAAGCCGTCGAACGTGCTTTAAAACAGATTAACGAGAAAAACCCAGGACTTTCAAACAAAGAAGAAGTTGCAGAAAAAGTCGGTGTTGGTTCTGTTGTTTTCCATGATTTACAACACGATCGTCGCAATGATTTTGATTTTAATTTAGATGAAATTGTTCAATTCGAAGGTGAAACGGGGCCTTATGTTCAATATACTCGCGCTCGTGCTTTAAGTATTTTGAAAAAAGCTAACATTGATGTCACTCAGTTCGCTTCAGATAATAAATTTGCTTTGACAGATAGCTATAGTTGGACAGTAATCAAGCTCATCCAATCATACGGTGATGTTTTAGAAAGAGCCCACCGAGAATTTGAACCTTCTATCATTGCAAAACATGCAATAAGTGTGGCTCAGGCTTTCAACAAGTTTTATGCGAATGTTCGGGTATTAGACGATGGTCCAGAAAGAAATAGTCGGTTAGCTCTAGTTTATGCAGTGGCTTTAATGCTAGAGGAAGATCTGAGAATATTAGGTGTTCAAGCGCCTAACGAAATGTAGGAAATATAAATCAATCTATAATAATTTAATAGGCACCCTCTTCAACAACAATTGAGGGGTGCCTATTTATATATTTTCTTTTAGATATTTTGCTCTTAACCTAATGCAACATCAAGGGTCATCATGATGGCGAAGCCAATTAAAAAGGACATCGTCGCTGCATCAGTGTATCCATTATTTTGGGATTTAGGAATCAACTCTTCTACACAAACAAAAATCATTGCACCTGCCGCAAACGCTAAAGCGAAAGGCAAAATAACTGTTACTTGTGTTACAAGCCAAGCGCCTAATGTCGCAGAAACAATTTCAACAAGGGCACTCGATTGGCCTAAATTGAATGCTCGACCTTTAGTATTTCCTTCAGCCCGAATAGGCATCGACAAAGCCGCCCCTTCCGGGAAATTCTGTAACCCAATCCCTACTGCTAAAATAACTGCACTCGCTAATGTTGCATTACTTCCAGCTAATCCTGCAGCTCCAAATGCAACACCGATGGCTAAACCTTCTGGGATATTATGTATCATAATCGCTAAATATAATAACGCTGTGGATGACAACGAACTATCTATACCTTCTGCTTCCGAACGATCTTTATCAAAATGTAAGTGCGGAACAGTTGCATCGACTATTCTTAAAAATACGCCTCCTATTAAAAAACCACTAAGCGCCGGAACAAAGGCCCATTTCCCATAACCTATTTGTTCAGCATAATTGATCGCTGGTGCTAAAAGTGACCAATAACTTGCTGCAAACATAACTCCCGCAGCAAATGCATTCATTATCGCTAATAATTTTTTGTTCACTTCATGAAATAAAAAAACAATACTTGAACCGAGTGCTGTCATTGCCCAAGTGAAGATTCCAGCGAGTGTTGCTTGCCAAACCGGATCTAAGGCAACATACCAATCAATCATTATCTTTCCTTCCCTTCTCTTATCTATAAATACAAGATACATTCATTTTATAATAATAGAAAAAGTGTACTCCTAGTGATCAATTTTTTACTATTTGAGCTCCAGGAAATACACTAATTTTATATAAACTATACATATAAGTAAATACTAAAATACATAAATATAGCACCTGTCATCACAAATAAATGCCAAATTACATGCATCCAACTCAGACGTTTCATACGATAGAAAATTGTTCCGACGGAATAAAACACTCCGCCTATAAATAGTAGAATAATCCCATTTAGATGTAGTGAATGATACAAAGGATAAATTAATAAAACACCCATCCAACCCATGATCAAATATAAATAAGTGCTTAATTTAGGGTACCTATTGGTCCAAACAACTTCAAAAATAATCCCACCGATTGCTGCAACCCAAACAATGGTTAGAAAAATATAGCCAATCGTTCCACCAACCGTGACCATCAAATATGGCGTGTAGCTCCCAGCAATCAAAAGATAAATAGATGCATGATCTATTTTTTGAAATAAATCTTTGAAACGAGAAAGACTAAAACCATGATATAAAGTTGAAGAAAGAAATAAAATAATAAAACTAGAACCATAAATAGTATAAGCAACTGTTTCTGAAATTTGTAGATCTGGACCTGCTAAAGCTTTGTCTAATAAAAATATCATACCAACTACTCCAAAAAGCGCAGCAATGCCGTGAGTAACTGCATTAAATATTTCAACCACCAGTTCATTTTTATTTACTGATTCCTTCATTCCTCATTCTCCTTTAAATAGATCATTAATTAGTCTAATTTGTCATTTAAATAATGCTTTGTTAAATCTAAATTTGCGAAGTTTTGTTGTCTCAATGCTTCGTAGATAATAATTGAAGCGGCATTTGACACATTCAAGGAGCGAATATGTGTATCATCCATTGGAATTCGAATACACTCATCTTCATGTTCACGCATAAACTTCTCAGGTAAACCCGTTGTTTCTTTACCAAATAGAAAAAAATGATCTTCTTCTGTATTTGAGTAATCAACTTCTGCGTATGTATTATTAGCAAATTTACTCACGAGATGAAGTTTCCCATTTTTCGAATATTCTAGAAATGATCTTAAATTTTTGTGAAATGTAATCTCCAGTTCGTTCCAATAATCCAAACCCGCTCTTTTCAGCATTTTATCCTCTAAACTAAAGCCTAAAGGGAAAATAAGATGTAGATGCGTGTCCGTGCCAGCACATGTTCTTGCTATATTTCCTGTATTCGGTGGTATTTGTGGTTTGTATAAAACAATATGATTCATTTTTTAGCTCTTCCAATCTACTCTATAAATTTATAATATTTTCTCTTTTAAACGGCTAATCGCAAGTGTAAATTCACTAACTGTCTCTTCATCCGTTTCTTTAGCCAGTGCCTCTTCCAAAAAATAGATAACTTCGTCATTTGGATTTCTCTCCATTAACTTTGAGACGGCCCAAGCAGCGGTTCCTCGAATGACTGGTCGCGGATCATTATCGATCAACTCTAAAAGAATCGGAACCGAACTACGATCTCTATAGTTGGCCAATGCAATAATTGCATTTCTCTGCAAAGGTTTTTTGCCTCTCCATGAACCAGCCATCTCGCCAAATTTTTCTTTAAACTCTCGATTTGATATCGTTAAAAGAGGCTCTAAATGAGGGCGAATTTTTTCATGTTCAGGTTCCATATCTTCATGTAGATGAAAATCAATTCCTTGGTTGTACGGACAAACTATTTGGCAAATATCACATCCGTAAATTACTCGGCGCATAGGCTTTCTAAATTCTTCAGGCATATAGTTTTTTGTTTGAGTTTGATAAGAAAGGCATCTTTTCGCATTCATTTGTCCATTTCCTAACAGTGCTTGTGTCGGACAACCATCAATGCATCTTCGGCAATCCCCACAATCATAAGTAACCTTACTATCCGGTTCAAATGGTATGTTTGTAATAATTTCCCCTAAGTATACATAAGAGCCAAACTCTTTTGTGATTAGCAAACCGTTTCGTCCAACAAAGCCAATCCCAGCTCGTGCAGCTACTGCGACATCAATCAACTCGCCGGTATCCACCATTGGTTTAAATGTTGCTTCGTCCCCTAAAATACTCGACATATATTCGATCAATTGATCTAAATATTCACGTAAAATAAAATGATAGTCACGTCCCCATGATGCTCTGGAAAATTCTCCGCGGCGTTCTCCTCTTACTCGTTCAGGCGTTTCTTTCATTTTAGAAGGATACGCTAATGCGATTGAAATAATTGACTTTGGCTGATTAAAAATCTTTTCAGGATAAATTCTTTCTTCCAATACTTTATGTTCAAAACCCGATTGATGATTTTTTGAATGTTGTACTTTTATTGATTCTTCTAATTCATAAAACGGCTCAGCATGAGTAAAACCAATTTTGTCAATTCCAATTTCATATGCTTTATCTCGAATTTTTTCTTGCATGGTTCGTATATCCATCGTACCCCTCCTTTACTAACAATATACATAGTATATCAAACATAATACCAAATCGATTATTGTATTTCAGTAAATATTTAGTGGCTATCTGTATAATACCTAGAGATTCAAAAAAAAAAAGACAAAAAAAGAACGTATCGCTTCGGTATAATAACAGCAAAACGATACGTTAATTAAGTTATTGAATTTCACCATTTTATGTCAGTCCATATCAGTTTACTGACATAAAAGGATGACTCAAAGGAACTTATAAAAGCCATTATACCACAGGTTTGAATAATTGCAAATCTAAACGATAAAAATAATCACTGCTATTCATTTTTACCCATACTATCTTCGATTGCTTTTTCTATCTGGAGTAAACCTTCTTGAGTTTTTAAAATCATTGTTTGAGCATATTGGTTCCCTTTACGGGCTAATATTTTTTGGGTATCTGCTCCTTTCTTTGGAGCATAAAAATAAGCAGCAATAGCGCCAACCAAGGCTCCAACGACTAAGCCTAGGCTCAATAAATTTCTTCTCTTGTCTGTAGTCATGATGAATAACTCCTCTTCTGTTCAATCGTTCATAATGTATTGACTTTATTATATATCAGATGAAATGAATGTTACACTAAATCATCATATTAATTCATTTTATTTTTGTCTAAACATTTTAATTTATTTCGATTAGGAGTATAATTCTATCTTAATTACTCGAATTAATAGATAATCCTCTGCAATTCTATTATACTAAACCTGATAACAGTTAATGAAAATGAATAAAGAAAGAAATGATTAAATTGAAAATTGGAGCTAGAACATTTAAAACGGCTCTAGCAATACTACTTGCTTTGATATTACCTCGTTTTATTGGTCTGGGGGATAGTGTTGGTCTCACAGCAGCAGCAGTAGTTTTTACTATGATGCCTTCAGTTCAAGAAACATTTGATAAGATTGGTGGACGAATTGTTTCAACTATCATCGGAGGTGTTATCGCCTATTTAGTATCGAATTATTTAGGAGATAGCGTTTTTATGATAGCTGCTGCATCAGCAATTCTTATTGCACTACTCCATCAACTTAAATTAAATAGTGTGATTGGTTTATCTACGATAACTCTTGTAAATGTTATGCTTTCACCGGGACCAAACATTTTGTTGACTGCCATTCAACGAGTTACGGCTACTTTAATAGGTGTATTTATCGCGTTTGCTGTCAATACATTTGTTCTTCCGCCAAAATATGATCTCAAATTTTATGAATTGACGATTAATTTAACGGATAACAATATGAAATATGTCCGTTCGATGTTACGAAAAAATGCCCAGTATCCTTTGATGACTCAAGATCTTAAAAAAGTGAAAAAAGATATTAATACGTTAAATAAATATTACAAATACATGAAGGATCCCGTGTATAAACGTTTTATTAGTTCGAAGTATTATTCTCTCTTGCGATTCTTAGTAGTAAGTAGACAATCTATTGTTACGAATCAAACATTATACCAATTATCTTTTATGCTTCATCGATCTGAAAATACACTCAATCATTTGCCTATTGAGCTGAGAACATTAATACGCGAAAGAATGGAAACATTAATGACTGCTCACGAACAAATCTTATTAAAATGGAACGGTCGAGTATTGCCTGATGAGGTGAATTTTATTGGGTATAAGAAGGATCTTCGAAAAAGTTTCATGGATGCTTTCTATACAGAAGCTAGCACAGATGAAGCAATGGAATATGATTTTTCTAAAGGAAATGATTTGTTGCATATCATGACGTCGATTTTTGAATACGATAAAGAATTACAACATTTCAATAAATTAACCAATAGTTTTGTTAAATATAAGCGTGACGATCAAATCGAAAAATATGATGAGTAATACAAAAAACTCGTTAATTGCACTTCTGCTATACAGCAGGAAAGCAATCAACGAGTTTTCTTATTTTTTTCCGGTTAACTGTTTATATCGGTTGTACCATAGATCAACATAACCTTCCGAAAATGGCCCACGCTCTTCTCTAATCCATTCCACTAAAATTTTAACATGTTCGTTTAAAATCGTATCAATTTCATTTGGATAATTATATTTTCGACCATGAATTTCATATTCATCAACATCAAGCAATCTCTTCTCACCATCTGGAAATATTTTGACATCTAAATCGTAGTCAATGTATTTCGCACCTTCTTCATCAATTAAAAACGGAGAGGCTAAATTACAATAATAAGAAATACCTTTTTGACGAATCATCGTCACAATATTGAACCAATATTCTTCATGAAAGTACACAAGGGCTGGTTCACGAGTTCGCCATCTTCTACCATCTGATTCGATGACAAGTGTATGATCATTACAACCAATTAATGCATTGTCTGTTGTTTTAAGAACCATTGTATCTCGCCACACTCGGTGTAAACTCCCATCATGTTTATAACTTTTTATTGTAATAAATTCCCCTTCTTTTGGTTTATTTTTCATTTATATCCAACTCTCAGAATTTCTTTAATGCGCTAAATGATTAGCGATTAAATCTCCTAATGATTGTAACATAAAATATAATTTATAATAACCATTCCGTTTTTGAACTTGCATTTTATTTTAACAGGCTCTTTTAAAATAGTGTAATGGCATTATACATTTCCCATACTTTCTTTGTAACTGTTGGGAATGTAACCTCATCAAAGTTTTCGGGAGCGAGCCATTTTCTTCCTTTTTCCAAAGTGATTATTGACTCTTTATTTATTCGTTCACCAGAAAAAAGCGATAAGGACCATTTCAAGTGACTAAAAATATGTTCGACAACACCACTTGTTTGCTCCGACAATCTTACATTTATTTGGTATTGTTCAGCCAAGTAATCTTTAACAAATTGTTTTTGCTCATTGTTTAAAGTTTCTATAATGATAGGCGTAAATGATTTCCATGTCCCATCTGAAAGAATCTCTTCAGCTTCTATCATTGGAAATTGCCACATGTTTGCTAATAGCCCATTCTCAGGGCGTTTCTCTATTAGGTATTCGCCCGCTTCATTTTGAATCATTAAAGTAATATAAGTCACTGGTTTCGGTTTAGCTTTCGCTTTTTTAACTGGATACATTTGCCAAGTCTCATTCAAATATGACGCATTAAATTCTTTTATGGGAGAAATTTCCGGAAAATAGTTTTTAGGTGTACATATCGTACGACCCAAATCCATCAACGCTTGATTAAAATCACCTGGTCTCTCATGATCAATTAAATAAAGCCCAATTGTTTCGAATACTTTCCGGTTCTTCGCTTTAGTAATGTCTAAATCAATTTCAAACAACCGACTAAATACACGCATTAAATTTCCATCGATTGCGGGCATGGGCAAATCAAAGGCCATACTACCAATTGCCCCAACTGTATATGGACCAATCCCTTTTAGTTTAATCATTTCAGCTGGATCATCTGGAAATTCGCCATCATGATGTAACATAATCTGCATAGCTGCTTCCTTTAAGTTTCGTGCCCTAGAATAATAACCCAAACCTTCCCACATTTTTAACGCATCATCTTCTGACGCATTTGCTAAAGCTTCAATTGTAGGAAAAGTCTCCATAAAACGATTAAAATATGGAATTACTGTATCCGTCCTTGTTTGTTGTAACATGATTTCTGAAATCCAAATGGCATAAGGACTTTTAGTCACTCTCCAAGGAAAATTGTGGTCTGCTTCTTGGGAATCATACCATTCAAATAAAACGTGTTGAAACTTTTTTATCTTACTATCTGACCACATATCGATGTTGAATAATTCTTTCAGTTCTTCTTTTGTATATTCAATAGTAAACAATTTAATCTAAATCCTTTTCATCAAAATAACGATTAATTAACTCTGTTGGGTAGCCTTTGGAGAATAAAAAAGCTTTTAGTCTTTGCTTTAGTTCATAGCCTTCATATTTTCTGGCATACCTTTTATCCACTTTAATCGCTTGTTTGAGAAGTGCTTCATACTCTTCGTCTTCATTTTTTTCTAAGTCAACTTCTTGTAAAACTTCATCAATCATCTCAAACGAATAACCTTTATTCAATAAATATCTTTTTACTTTATTTTTTCCCTCAGTCGCTGAATGTTTTTTCATTTTCTTCCATTGTTTTGAAGCTAGCTCTGTTGCGTTTTCGAATTGTTGCTCATAAGGATACTCCTCGAGAGCTGTCATCACTTCAGATTCTGAAACACCATTTCGATAAAGCTCTTGTATAATATTCCTAGGACCCTTTTGATTTATATTTGCTTGTGTCCGAACATAACTTTGTGCATAAACTAAATCATCGATTAGCTTTATTTTTTTTAGGTGTTCAATCATCCGCTCTAAATAATGTTCGAATTCATTTTTAATTAAATAATCTTTGATCTGTTTTTCTGATCGTAAAGAATAACTCAAATAATTTAAGGTCTTATTGTATGCTTTATAATAAGATTCTTCATTTTCTATTTTTGTTTGTAATTCTTTCGGGATGTGTAATCCTCTGTTCAGTTCAAATTTTATTAATACTTCCTCGTCAACTCCAAAAGCAAACGCATCATCAATAAAAATGTTATATCTCCCCTTAGCCTTTTGGGGTTCGATTTTTGAAATCATTCGAAAAGATTTTGCAGAGGATTCAGTCTCAACTTTTGCTTTTGAGCGAGTGACGCGTTTTTTATTAGAAGCTTCTTCTTTTTCCACTTCATTAGTTAAATTTTTGTTCAAACGAATTAATTTATTGTTTTGTTCCAAAGTATCACCTTTTCTCACTTACAATCTTATAAATCGCTAAATAAATAATCTACCCAGCCAACATCTTTTGCTACACCTTTTACTTTATACGTTTGCGTTTCCTCGTCAAAGCGTTGTTCCTTAATAATCGTGCCTTGTTTTAAATGCGCTAAGATATCTCCACGATCAGATGGAATAGTCACATAATATTCTTCTAACAATCGTTCAATAGAAGCTTCAATTTTTTGTAGAAGAACGTGCTGATCCTCTTCATTTATAGCGGATACAACTACATTTGGAAATAGAGTCGGATAAAAAGGACCCTTTACTAAATCTTTCTTATTATATATTGTTAGAATAGGAATCGTGTCCATCTCTAATTCTTTCATCAAATCAATAACCGTTTCTTCATGATTCTTAATATTTGTAGCTGATGCATCCACCACATGTAATAACAAATCAACATCTTTCGTTTCTTCTAAAGTCGATTGAAAAGCTTCAATTAATTGTGTCGGCAAATCTTGAATAAAACCAACGGTATCCGTTAGCGTGACCTGCAATCCTGATTGAAGTTCTAGTTGTCGAGTAATTGGATCTAAAGTTGCAAACAATTCATCTTTCTCATACGTATCGCTGTGCGTTAATGCATTCAAAACGGTTGATTTTCCCGCATTAGTATAACCAATTAAGCCAATTCTGAATAATTGACTTTTTTGTCTTTTTTCTCTTCGACGATTTCGATGCTGCTCTACTTTTTTTAATTCTTTTTTTATTTCCGTAATCTGACGATTAATATGTCGTCGATCTGTCTCTAGTTTTGTTTCTCCAGGTCCTCTCGTCCCAATTCCCCCGCCTAGACGTGACATATTTATCCCATGCCCAACTAGACGTGGTAATAGATAATTTAATTGTGCTAACTCAACTTGTAAGCGACCTTCTTTGCTAGTCGCTCTTAAAGCAAAGATATCTAAAATGACCTGAATCCGATCAATTACTTTAACATCAATCACTTGTTGAATATTTCGTACTTGGCTAGGTGAAAGTTCTTGGTTAAAAATAACAACTGAAACATCTAATTCTTCGATTAAAAGCCCTAGCTCAGTTAATTTTCCTTTCCCAATCAAGGTGCGATTATCCACCACATCTCTTTTTTGCGTCACTTCACCAACAACGCCTACACCAGTATTCCCAACAAGTTGTCTTAGTTCTTCTAGCGAATAATTAAAGCTGTCATCCATTTCAGAGGTTTGTACCGCAACAATAATCCCTCTTTCTTCGAGTCGTTCCATACTACTCATCCTTTAAAAAATCTAAAATTTTATCGATACTTTCTTTTTTGCTTTCTGGTTCTAAAATAAAATCAAACCAATTGACTTGTTCCCACCGATTTCTAAACCATGTCAGTTGTCTTTTGGCATAACGTCTTGAATTTTGTTTAATCGATTCAGTTGCTTCCTTTATAGAGATTTCTTG
>CAZTEC010000001.1:0-22198 GCA_964612765.1 uncultured Carnobacteriaceae bacterium | reverse complement strand
TTTCTTGTTCAAGTCCCATTTCAAACATGATATCGACTCGTTCATTAATTCGCTCGTATAATAATTCGCGTTCTGTATTCAATGCCACAATATATGATTGGTATCTCGGTTCTTTTTTTTCTCGTTCTTTTTGAAAGGAAGAAAATAATTGCCCGGTTTCATGATACACTTCTAAAGCTCGAATCACCCGTCGAACATTATTGGGATGAATAGTTTCTGCAGCTTTTTCATCGATAGCTTTTAATTTTTCCCATAACGTTTCATTGCCATATAACTCTGCATATTCTTCAAGTTCAACTCTTAAACTTTCATTCGGCTTAGACTCGCCGCTGTGAGAAACATCAAATAATAAAGATTCTATATATAAACCTGTCCCACCAACAATGATAGGAACTTTTTCTTTTGCCACTATTTCTTCAATTTTTGACGAGGCATCTTTTTGAAAATCAGAAACAGAATAGTCTTCATTCCATTCTCTAATATCAATTAAATGATGTGGCACATTATCCATTTCTTCTTCCGTAACTTTTGCAGAGCCAATATTTAAATGCTTATAGACTTGCATCGAATCGCCACTAATTATTTCCCCATTTACTTTTTTAGCTAATTCTATACTATACGCCGTTTTTCCAACTGCGGTTGGTCCAACAATCACAATTATTTTATGTTTCATTTTACTCGGCAACCCTTCTATAGTTTCACTTTATAATTATAGCACAGGCGTTCGGTGAATTCTTTCTTTTCAAATAGATCTTGTTACTATACAAGAAAAAGCACAAAAATCTTCAATCAATGAGAAAATTTTTGTGCTGTCATTTAATTATTGTCCACTTTATAAAGGAGCGTCATTTAAAATATCTTCGAGAAGATTTTTGTTAAAGGCTTGCTTTCTAAGCATATCAATTTCATAAAGATAAGGTGCCTTCTTATTTTTCTTATCTTCTCCAACAAAAGGTGACTCTAAAATTTTAGGCAAGTGAAGTAATTTGGGATGATGCACCACATAATTTAAGGCTTCAAATCCAATTTCTCCAAAACCAATATTTTCATGGCGATCTTTTGCTGCTCCTTGTGGATTTTTCGAGTCATTCACATGAATGACTTTCAAACGATCTAATCCAATTATTCGGTCAAACTCATCTAAGACCCAGTCAAAATCATCACGAACAGGATAACCTGCATCATGGATATGGCAAGTGTCCAGAGTAACCGATAATTTTTCATCTAAATCCACTTGTTCTATGATCTGAGCAATTTCTTCAAAGCTTCGACCGATTTCAGTTCCTTTGCCTGCCATTGTTTCTAAAGCAATTTGAACATTTTGTTTTTTCTTTAAAATTCGGTTTAAGCCTTCAGCAATTTTAGAAATCGCCTCTTCTGGACCGGCTCCAACATGGGCACCTGGATGCATCGTCATTTGTGTGGCTCCAATTGCATCCGCTCGCCTCACTTCTTCTTTCATAAACTCAACCGCAAATTCAAAATTTTCTGGCTTAAATGTATTTCCCAGATTCACGATGTATGGAGCATGAATAACAATATCTTCCAGTTGAATATTATTCTCCTGCATATACGCATGCGCTTCTGCAATTTTTAACTCTTCAATTGCACGTCTTCTTGTATTTTGTGGCGCCCCAGTATAAATCATAAATGTATTCGCATGGTATGAAACGGCTTCTTTTGCTGAACCTAAAACCATATTTGGTGCGGACATACTAACATGTGACCCTAAAAGAACCATTTGAATTCTCCTTTATTGTTCAACTTATTCAACTTATTCGACTTATTTATCTTCTGTTTTAATTTCTAGTGATAATTCGGCTAATTGCTCAGCTGAAACAGTTGTTGGTGCGTCAGTTAATCGATCTGCCGCACGACCATTTTTAGGGAATGCGATGACTTCACGAATGTTTGGTTCATTAGCTAAAATCATAACTAATCGGTCTAAACCTAAAGCAATTCCTCCATGTGGTGGGAAACCATAATCAAAAGCATCTAACAAGAAACCAAACTGATTCTCAGCTTCTTCTTTAGTAAACCCTAAGGCTTCAAACATATTTGTTTGTAATTCTTTTTCGTGGATACGGATTGAACCTCCACCAATTTCATAGCCATTTAAGACAATATCATAGGCTTGAGCATATACTTCTGTTGGCTCTGTTAATAATTTCTCGACATCTGCATCTTTTGGTCGAGTAAATGGATGGTGAGCCGCAACATAACGTTCTGCTTCTTCGTCAAATTCTAATAGTGGCCAATCAACTACCCAAATAAAGGCAAGTTCTTCTGAATCGTATAATTTTAAAGCTTTCCCTAGGTAAACACGCAAAGCACCCAAAGCATCAAATGCCACTTTAGCTTTATCCGCTACAAATAACATTAAGTCGCCTTCTTCAGCACCCATTGCTTCTAGTAATTCATTAGCTAATGTTTCATCTGCAAAGAATTTTGAGATTGGACCAGTTAATCCTTCAGCAGTTACTTTAATCCATGCCAATCCTTTAGCTGCATGTGTTTTAGCAACTTCTTCTAAAGCATCAATTTGTTTTCGCGTAAATTGATCTGCTCCACCCTTAACTGTAATTCCTTTAACAACTCCACCATTATCTAATGTAGAGGTAAATACTTTAAAGTCAGAGTTTGCAACAACAGCCCCCACATCGTTTAGATACATTTCAAAACGAATATCTGGTTTATCACTCCCGTATTTGTTCATCGCTTCATCATAAGTAATGATTGGGAATGCTTCTGAGATTTCAAGACCTTTTACTTCTTTAACAACATACTTCAACATATTTTCTGTTCCTTGACGGATTTCTTTTTCACTCAAGAAACTTGTTTCAATATCTACTTGCGTAAATTCCGGTTGACGGTCGCCACGCAAGTCTTCATCACGGAAACAACGAACAATTTGGTAATAACGGTCAAAACCAGATCCCATTAATAATTGTTTAAATAATTGTGGCGATTGTGGCAGCGCGAAAAATTCCCCCGGATGTACTCGTGATGGAACTAAATAATCGCGTGCTCCTTCTGGTGTAGATTTTGTTAAATAAGGTGTTTCAATATCAATAAATCCTTCTCCATCTAAAAAGTTTCGAATCGCTCTTTTTGTTGTGTGACGGATTTTAATATTTTCTTGCATACGTGAACGTCGTAAATCTAGGTAACGATATTTCATCCGAATATCATCTGCGACAGTGATATTATCACTAATTTCAAATGCAGGGGTTTTTGCTTTATTTAAAACGGTCAAACCAGTCGCTTCAATTTCAATGTCACCTGTTGCCATATTTGGGTTAATCGCACCCTCCAATCGTTCAACTACAGTTCCTTCTATTTCAAGGACAAATTCAGAACGCAATGTTTCAGCAACTTCTAGTAAGTCTTTCCCTTCATCTGCGTTAAAAACAACTTGAACGATTCCAGTCGTATCTCTTAAATCGATAAAAATCATTCCACCAAGGTCACGTCTTTTTTGGACCCATCCATTTAATGTTACTTTTTGGCCTAAGTTTTCTTTTGTTACTTGACCACAATAGTTTGTTCTAGTCATATTCTTAATCCTCACTCGCTAATTTTTTTAAAGTCTCTTCATAACTCTCGATAAAATGATCGCTATAAATAGCATCAAACGCAATTTTCGTTTGATTCCCTGTTTTTAATAATTTTACATTGATTTCGCGATTTTCTAATTCTTGTCCGCCTAAAGTGAATACTGCTTTTGCATTTAAACGGTCCGCCGTTTTAAATTGACTACCCGGTTTTCGTCCAATAAATTCACGTTCGACAGTTAAACCATTTTTTCTCAAAGCATTCATAATTTTAAGTGCTTCTTTATTTACTTCATCGCCAATTGTTACCACAAAAGCATCTAATTGTGTTAGATTCGGAAATTCAAAATTTGCCGCCTCTAATAGCATCACTAATCGTTCCAACCCAATCGCAAAACCAAAGCCTGGTGTATCTGGTCCACCAACTTCTTCAACAAGACTATCATACCGTCCCCCGGCACAAATCGTCGTATTTGCACCAAAGTTTGGGTCATTCGTAATCACTTCAAAAATTGTATCGTTATAATAATCTAAGCCTCGAACCATATTTGTATCCATTTCATAAGGCAGTTCAAGATATTCTAACATGTCTTTAACCATTTCAAAATGAGCTTTTGACTCTTCATCTAAATAATCTAAAACAGATGGAGCATCTTTTACAATCTCTTTATCTTTTTTATCTTTACTATCTAGTACGCGTAAAGGATTTTTATGCAATCTTTCTTTCGAATCTTCACTCAATTCATCAAAGTGTGGCGTTAAATAATCAATTAATGCTTCACGATAAGCGATTCTTGATTCTGTATTCCCTAATGAATTAATCACTAAGGATAGATTCTTAATGCCAAAACTTTCAAAAATGTTCATTGCTAATTGCATGGTTTCAACATCTGTCGCCGGATTTTTACTTCCGTATACTTCTACTCCAATTTGGTGGAATTGACGCATTCTCCCACTCTGGGGACGTTCAAAACGAAACATTGGTCCATTATAATAATATTTAACTGGCTTGTGGTGTTCTGGACCATATATTTTATTTTCAACATAAGCACGGACTACTCCGGCTGTTCCTTCTGGTCGAAGGGCTAAATGACGATCTCCTTTATCGTAAAAATCATACATCTCTTTTGAAACGATATCACTTGTCTCTCCAACCCCTCGAGCAAATAAATCAAATTGTTCGAAAATGGGTAATCGTATTTCTTGGAAGTAATACTTTTTCAAAATTGCTTCAATCGTTTGTTCAACGTATTGCCATTTATTTGTTTCTTCTGGTAAAAAATCAGCCGTCCCTCTAATTTTTTGATATTTCATATTTTTGTTCCTTTCTTTTAATACTTCTTTTCATTTTAAATTTGTTTTATAAAATAAAAACGCCCCTATTCTTTCGAATAAGGACGTGTAATGTTATTGTTCATGCAGGGCACGTGGTACCACCTTTGTTTGGAATAATAATTATTCCCTCTTCGTTAACGCCTTTAACGTGACAGTTTTCCTGTCAATCCTCCAGAGTGTCTTTCGTCTTTTCAATGATTAAGTTTCTCTCAACAATTGAAACTTTCTCTGTATTCCATCGAATAAAACTACTTTTTCTGTCTTTGGATATCTATTCATTTATTTTGAATACAATAACTTTACTAAATTATTGATTTAAAGTCAAACAGAACTGATGAGCTTGCACATATTCACCAACAAATGTACTTTTTCTTATATTTCATTTAAATAAAATACTTTCACTTTACAATTTATTCGTACTGTTGTATTCACAAACTAACCAAGTATTGTTATAATTGCTTTAATTAAAAGCCTTTTCACCTCTTGAAGGAGGAAAATATATGTCTTCTTATACGCTCTCTGAGAAAATTAAAAACCGATTACCAAACAAAAAAACATTTCTTGCTTTTTTCATTTTCTTGATTACATTAACTTTTGGTTCTATGGTTGCGTTAGCCAACGAGAACACCGTTACTGTAGAAACAGACGTGTTGAACGTACGGCTAGGACCAGGATTATCTCATGATGTAATGACTACGGTGAATGAAGATGACCGTCTCTTTCTTCTCGGTGAAGAAAACAAATGGTATAAAGTTCGTTTAAGTGATGATCAAGTAGGTTGGGTAGCTAGTTGGCTCGTACATTCTGGCGAGATTACACAAGATAATCCAGAATTTGCTAAGGTCACTGGGACAGAAGTTAATATTCGCCAATTTTCAAATACCGAGTCAGAAATTCTTGGAACAGTTTACAAAGATACTGAACTTCAAGTTCTCTATCAAGAAAATGATTGGTATCAAATTCTTTATATGGGACGTGTCGCATGGATCCATGCTGACTATATTAAAATGATGGAAGTTGCTCCTGTTGAAGACGTTCAGATTGCATCATCTCCTGCAGAAAATTCTATCATTGAGATCGGTGAATCTGTAACAAATATTCGCGCACTCCCTTCTACAGAATCAGAAGTCATCTACTATGCTCAGCCTAGTGAACAATTTGAATTTATTGAGCAATCAGATGACTGGTATCATATTCGAATTGATGAAAATACTACCGGTTACGTTGCTGGCTGGGTAGCTAGCATATACGAAAATGAAATGATTACTCCTGATGCAAATGTTGGAATCGAGTCAAATGAAGCTCGATATGCCCGAACTGTTTCATCACTAGCTGAAGCAACCATTGTTATTGATGCAGGACATGGGGGTTATGATCCAGGTGCAGTCTCTCTCGATGAGTCAATTTCAGAAAAAAAAATCACATTAAGTACTGCACAATTATTACAAAACAGATTACAAGATGCTGGTACGAATGTTATCATGACTCGCTCAAACGATGATTTTATTTCCTTAGATAACCGAGTGGAAATCGGGCATGCACATAACGCTGATCTATTTATCAGTTTACATTATGATGCCGTCGAAGAAGTAAATTCCATGAGTGGAACAACAACTTACTATCATTTTGATTCTGATTTAGAAATCGCAAATACCATTAACCGTTACCTTTCGCAAAATGGCCCTCTAGTAAATAATGGTGTACGTCTTGGAAATTATTATGTTTTAAGAACCAATCGTCAGCCTTCCATTTTACTCGAGCTAGGTTATATGAATAATACATTAGATACACAACATATTGATACGCATGCTTATCAAGCGACAATTGTAGAAGCTATTTATCAAGGGTTAAGAGATTATTATGGACAATAATTCCAACGATATATAATGAAAATACGTAGTGAAAAATGCAGTAAACCATTTTTAGGATTTACTGCATTTTTATTTTTTATTTGTTTTTTGAATCGATTAAGATGGTGACCGGTCCATCATTGATTAATGATACTTGCATATCTGCACCAAAGACACCTGTCTCTACATTAAAACCTTCGTTTCGTAAACTTCTATTCAATTCTTCATACAATTTATCCGCTTGGTCCGGCTTGGCCGCTTTCACAAAACTTGGCCGATTTCCTTTTTTAGTATCTGCATGTAAAGTAAATTGAGAAATAGATAAAATTTCTCCGTTAACTTCTTTTAAAGATAAGTTCATCTTGCCTTCACTATCTTCAAAAATACGTAAGTTTGCAATTTTTCTAGTTAGGTATTCTACATCTGTACTTGTATCTTCCTCTTCCACACCTACGAGTAGTAAAAAACCTTTTGAAATTTCTCCGCTTTCTATACCATCTGCGCGAACACTTGCTTTTGAAACTCTCTGAATAACTACTCTCACTTCGATTCGTCACTTCCTTAATTTATAAGTTGCCACTTTCTATTATATAGTAATACGTCGAATAGAATATATATCTGGTACTTGATTCAATTTATCCACTATTCTTTCAAGTTCCTCAGTATTATGAATACCGATCGTCAAACGTATTGTGGCCATTTGATTATTATCCACTCGTCCATTTACATTGTTCAATCGTTTGGTCTGACTATTGATTACTTCTAATACATCATTCAATAAACCACTACGATCAAAACCATATATTTCTAAGTCCGTATCATAAATTTTGTCTGTTGCTTTATTTTCCCATTCAACATCAATTAAGCGATTTTCGATATCGTCACCTAAATTTACGTTTGGACAGTCTCTTCGATGAACTGAAATGCCTCGTCCCCTCGTAATATAACCAACAATATCATCTCCTGGAACAGGATTACAACACTTACTCAATCTGAGTAATAAATTTTCAGCATCTTCAACTACTACACCATCTTCATGGTGTATTTTTAATTTTTCGGGCTCTGTTTTCTTCTCGATTACGGTTTGGTTGGATAATTTCGATGCTTCTTGATCACGTTTTTTACGTGCATCTTCTGTTAACCGATTAACTACTGTCAATGGTTTAATTTCATTAAACCCAATTGCTGCATATAAACTTTCACTATCTTTAAAATTAAAATTCTTTGCAAATTCATCCATTTTTTCCGTAGACATGAAGTCTTTTGGTTCTAAATCTTGATCTTGTATTAATTCAGCAACAATTTTCTCGCCATTTGTTGTGGCTGCTTCTTGATCTTGAGCTTTAAAATAGCGTCTAATCTTATTTTTAGCTTTTGAGGTATTCACAAATTTTAACCAATCTCTACTGGGTCCAGAAGAAGAAGAAGAGGTAATAATTTCAACAATATCCCCTGTTTTTAATTTATAGTTTAATGGTACAATTTTTCCATTTACTTTTGCGCCTGTCGAACGATCTCCTACCTCAGAGTGCACATGGTAAGCAAAATCTAAGGTACTGGAACCATCTGGTAACTCCATTACGTCACCATTTGGTGTAAATACATACACATCGTCTGTAAAAATATCTTGTTTGATGGCATCCATAAATTCTGAGGCATCATCTGATTCATTTTGAAGTTCCAAGATATCTCTAAACCAAGAAAGCTGTTCACCCATATGGTCATTTTGGACTTTCGTTGTTACGCCTTCTTTATATGCCCAGTGAGCCGCAACCCCGTATTCAGCAATTTCGTGCATTTGATGCGTTCGAATTTGGACTTCTAATGGTGTGGCATTTGGACCAAGAACCGTCGTATGCAAAGACTGGTACATATTGGCCTTTGGCATTGCGATATAATCCTTAAACCGTCCGGGCATTGGTTTCCACTGGGTATGAATCGCTCCTAGTACCGCATAACAATCTTTAATTGAATCCACAATTACTCTGATAGCAAGTAAGTCATAAATCTCATCAAATTGTTTTCTTTGATTCTTCATTTTCCGATAAATACTATAAATATGTTTCGGTCGGCCAGTTATTTCTGCTTTTATTTCGAGTTCATCGATTGAATCTTTAATGGCTTCAATCGAATCTTTAATGTATTGTTCACGATCTTCTCGTCTTGAATCCATCAGATGTACAATTCGATAAAACTGTTGTGGATTTGCATAACGTAGTGATAAATCTTCTAGCTCCCATTTAATTCTGCTCATACCTAAACGATCCGCTAAAGGCGCATAGATTTCTAATGTTTCATTTGCAATCTCTCGCTGCTTTTCTGCTCTGTGGAATTTTAACGTTCGCATATTATGCAAACGGTCAGCTAGCTTTACTAAAACAACTCGCACATCTTGAGCCATAGCTAATAGCATTTTCCGGTGATTCTCTGCTTGATGCTCACGTTTAGAAGTAAATTTAAACTTACCTAATTTTGTTACACCATCGACTAGCTCTGCAACTTCATTTGAAAATTCTTCTTCTATATCTTCATAAGTATATTCTGTATCTTCTATGACATCATGAAGAAACCCTGTTGCTACAGTGACAGGATCCATATTAATCTCAGCAAGAATTCCTGCAACTTGTATAGGGTGGATGATATATTCTTCACCTGATTTACGCATTTGTCCTTCGTGAGCTTTTTTGGCAAATTCATACGCTTTGTTGACAAATTTTACGTGTTCACTATTCATATAAGTTAAGCACAATGCGATAACTTCTTGTGCTGTTCGATCAGACTTTTTAGCCATTTCAGACACCTTCTTTTTCTATCCATAAAAAGATTTGGAAAAAACCAGCACTTCAACTAGTGCTGGTTTGTTCTCTTAATTATAACGATTATATCCAGTTATTTCAACTGTTCATAGATGTGAGGATAGTTTTACTCTACTTCTCTTGCACCTTCAACAATTTTAATTCCACTTGACGCACCAATTCTTGTTGCACCCGCTTCAACCATTGCTTTTGCATCTTCAAATGTACGAACTCCGCCTGAAGCTTTTACTCCCATATCTGGTCCTACAGTTGCACGCATTAATTGTACGTCTTCTAATGTTGCGCCACCTGTTGAGAAACCAGTTGATGTTTTAACAAAATTTGCACCTGCTTGTTTAGATAATTCTGAAGCGAGAATTTTTTCTTCTTTCGTCAATAAAGAAGTTTCGATAATTACTTTAACAATTGCTTCACCATTCGCTGCGTCAACAACTGCCTGGATATCTTCTAACACAACATCTGCATTTCCAGATTTTAAAGCACCAATGTTGATAACCATGTCTACATCTGAAGCCCCTTCAGCGATAGCAACTTTTGTCTCTTCTGCTTTAATTGCTGAAGTATTTGCTCCTAATGGGAACCCAATAACTGTTGTGATGCCAACTTCTGTTCCTTCTAACAATTCTTTTGCATATGCAACCCAATATGGTTGAATACATACTGTTTTGAAATTATATTCTTTTGCTTCCTCACAGATTCTTTTGACCTCTTCTTTTGTAGCATCTGCATTTAAAATCGTGTGATCGATATATTGTGCAATGTTTTCCATAAATAAATACTCCTCTTTGGCTATTCTTCTATTTTTTATGTAACTTTTCCTTTTACATTTTACCACATTTTATTCCGCTTGTGGCTTTTGTGCGACAATTACTATCCAATCTTTCATCTGATTGATCTGTTGAATTTTAAAACCAACTTCAGCTAAATCGTTAAGCATCTCTTGCTCTTGTTCAGCAATAATTCCTGAAGTAATGAAATAACCACCTGGCTTCAATACTCGCATAGCATCCGGAATTAAATGTTTAATAATATGCGCTAAAATATTTGCAACAACGACATCCGCTTCAACGTCTATTCCTTCTAATAAATTATTAGGTGAGACAAAGATTTCCGCTTCTAATTCATTTAGATTGATATTATTTTTAGCTGACTGCACCGCAATATCATCTAAATCATAGGCGTGAATTTCTTTTGCACCTAGTAATGAACTAGCAATTGTCAAAACACCTGATCCCGTTCCAACATCTAAAACGGTCTCTCCTCCACGTAAGACGAGCTCCAAAGCCTGGATCGAAAGTTGAGTCGTTGGATGCGTCCCTGTTCCAAAAGCTAAGCCCGGATCCATTACAATTAATTTTTCATCTGGCTTTTTATCCGGATACTCTTCCCACTCCGGAACAATGGTTAAATAACGCGTGACTGGAACAGAGTGATAATATTCTTTCCATTTGGTGTTCCAATCAGAATCTTCAACTGTTGTCGATTCCACAGAATATTTTTCTACATTCAAATCTAAATGCTTTAATTCTTCAAGTCTCCTGTGCAATTCCCTGTCTAATCTAGCATTTAAATCAGCCATTGAAAAGTAGCCTTTGATAACTACACCTTCTTTAGGAAATTTATTTTCATCCAATGCCCACAGAGAATCAAAGCCATATTGGGGCATGGTGACATAATCATTTCGGTCAGAAATGCTGACACCAGCCGAACCAAATTCCATCAAAAGTTCCGCGACACTGTCTTGCGCTTCACGATTGATATGGATACTATATTCTTTCCACTCCGTCATTTTTATCCTCCTTGAATTGTTTGATTAACGATTCATCTTCCTCTTCGAAAAACGAGATATACTCTGTTGAATAATGATTCGTATTTTTCATTGTTTCAATTGTATTGTTCATATTCTCTCTATCCCATGACAGCGAGAATTCCGTTTTTGAATCATCTCTTAAGAAAATTCTCAAACCACTCATTGCATTCGATGCTAGAATATTTAAATGTTTTATAAAAGCGTCTATATATCCTTTTTCTACACCAATTGCCGGATCAACAGGTACCGCTTCTAAGTAATTATTCGGAACAACTTTAAGATTTGTTTCATCATAAAAACAAACGACTTCTTCAAAATAAAACGTCTCCGCATTATTTACAGCCGCATTTAAATCTTGAACATATTGGTTCTCATCGACTTCTACATGTACCGCGAAATAAATCTCTATCGCTCTTTTTTCACTATCTAAAACAACTCGCCAGCGGTAATGTTTCGCTTCATCAAGTAATTGTGCATAAATATACTCCCCTAAATCTAGATCCACATATATTCCTCCTGTAGTGTTTGTCTTATTTTACCACAATTTTTACTTTTCTCTTGATCAATCACTCGTTTAATTTATAGTAAATTTCATTTGTTCCCCTTGACTAACTTTTATTCATTTTTTATAATAATTACCGAACGTATATTCCCATTATTTTAATTCAAGGAGGATTGTTATGCATAAAAATCAAGAAAGTGGTTTATATATAGACTACTCAAATGAACCTCGACGAGATATTTTATGTATAGATATTAAATCTTTTTTTGCGAGCGTTGAAGCCGTCGAACGCCGTCAACATCCACTTTATGCAATGATTGCCGTAGTAAGTAAGCCAGATAATAATGGTGGTTTGGTTCTGGCAGCTTCGCCTCAGGTAAAAGAAAAATACAATGTCCGGACGGGAACTCGAGTGTACGAAATCCCAAAACATTCTGAAATAGAAATCGTCGAACCCCGAATGGCTCTCTATGTAGAAAGAAATTTACAAATTCTTGAGATTTTTAAACGCTACGTCTCTAGCCAAGATTTGTATGTATATAGTATAGATGAGTCTTTTTTAGACGTTACCAACTCTCATTTACTTTTTGGGACGACTGAAAATATTGTGCGTCTTATTCAAAAAGATATTTTAGAAGAATTGAAGCTTATCGCAACTATCGGGATTGGCGATAATCCCCTCTTAGCTAAATTAGCATTGGACCATGAAGCGAAGCACGATTATTCAAACCAATTTCAAGCTTCTTGGCGCTATGAAGATGTCACAGAAAAAGTATGGTCTATCGAACCTCTGACTGATTTTTGGGGTATTGGTTCACGCACCGAACAAAAGTTGCATCAATTGGGCATATACACGATTAAAGATTTAGCTCAATATGATTTGCGTAAATTTAAGCAGCGATTTAATGTGATTGGCGAACAACTTTTCTTTCATTCGCATGGAATTGACCGAACAATACTTTCTGATCACTTTGTACCAAAAGAGCAATCCTTTTCAAAAAATCAAATCTTAAATAGCGATTATAGAAACCCTTACGATGTTGAAGTCGTCATTCGAGAAATGACGGAAGAAAATGCGATGCGTCTACGGAAACATCGTCTAACAACGAGCACAGTTAAATTAATGATTGGTTATTCTAAACATGCGATTCAATCCGGTTTCAGTCACCAAATGACTATTGAAGCAACGGATTCATCTAAAAAATTAGTTCAGTATATGTTGCGCTTATTTCGAGAATATTATGAAAAATATCCTGTGCGAGTAGTGAATGTGTCCTTTAGTAATATAACACCTAAACAAGAGCTCCAATTAAATTTATTTGAAAGCGCTGAAGATGTATTAAGAGATGAAAACTTAGATATCGCCATCGACTTAGTTCGAAAAAAATATGGCTATACCTCTCTCTTACATGCAAGTAGCCTCATCAAAAATGGAATGGCTATTCAACGAAGTAAATTATTAGGTGGCCATCAAGCCAATATCGAAAATAAATAAAGAGAAAGGAAAATATCAAATGGAGAAAAAAATAATTCGTTTAACACCCGATCAACTCGGGTATAAAGATCGAGGGAAAATGAAGTGGTTAGGTCTAATGTTATCAGACCATACGGAAGCTCTGAAAGAATTAGACGAGGAAAATAATGCAATCGATATTCCTGCTAAGCCAAAACAAAGTCTTGTTGAAATTGGAGAAATTTTAGCGCAGGCCCATCACACAGGAGAACCTGTTTTAATTCAAGCGAATATTTTAAAAAATGGTTCCTATTTTAAAGACGTACCTTGTATCGTTTCCGGTACGTATGAAGAAAGAATATATCTACTTTTAAAAGATGGTCATCTTGTGGACACTACTTTAGAAGATATTCGTCATGTAGAATTTATGGATCCTCTCGCTTGGTACGAGAAAAAATAATGTAGTATTCAGCAGAAAAGAGGAACGAGCCTATGGATTCATTCCTCTTAGTGCTTTTACAATTGTGAAAATATAGACGACAAACTATCTTCAAATACCAAAGTATTCGTTGGTACTTGGATCGGTGTTTTATTAATGGCGACTAAATAGTCGCCAGAAAAGTATCGAATCAAGCCTGCAGCCGGATAGACAACTAGAGAAGTCCCTGCAATAATTAGCATATCTGCTGACTGTATTGCTTCAATTGCTGCTTGTACAACGCTTTGATCCAATCCTTCTTCATATAAAACAATTGCCGGACGAACAATCCCTCCGTCTTTTTGACATCTTGGGATACCGTCTTTATCTTTTTTCAGTTCGGGCAAGGTGTATTCCGTGGCACATTTCTCGCAATAGTTCTTCAAAGTTGTCCCATGTAATTCATGTACAATTGAAGAACCCGCTTTTTGATGTAAGCCGTCAATATTTTGGGTAACGATATGAACTGCTTTCCCCTTTTTCTCTAGTTCAGCCAAAAAATAATGTGCATCATTAGGTTCCGCACTTTCAAATACCAAATGCTCAAAATAATAATCGAAAAAGGCTTTAGGATTTCTTTTATAGAAACTATGAGAAATCATTTCCTCAGCTGAGAAACGAGTACCACTTTCTTGCATATATAATCCTTTAGACGAACGAAAATCGGGAATCCCACTCGCTGTTGATACGCCGGCTCCTCCAAAAAACACGATTTTTTGGCTATTCTTCAATTGTTCTTTAAATTGTTTAATCTGATCGATTGGAATCTCCTCCTTACTTTTTACTCTCTTAATCATAGCACTAAATGAGATGAATGCTCAAAAGGAATCCTTATTTTAAAATGTTCCTCAAACGAAAGTTTGTTATACTACTTAAGTGACATATCGAAAGGATGAAATCATGTTAACAAAAGAATGTGCCAAACAAGTTATTATGAAGATGATACAATTATATCCAGATGCAAAACCAACCATGCGGTACGATAATCCATTTCAATTACTTATGGTGGTTATTTTGAGTGCTCAAGCAACGGATATTTCAGTAGAAAAGGTCACACCGGAATTATTTAAACGTTATCCCTCGCCAGAAACAGTCGTCGCATCCTCACCTGAAGAAATCGAGACAATGATTCGCTCAATTGGTTTATATAGAAACAAAGCAAAATATATATATAAAAGTAGTCAGCAATTACTTGATCGGTTTGACGGTAAAGTTCCTTCTACTCGAAAAGAACTTGAATCACTGACAGGTATCGGTCCTAAATCCGCTAACATCTTATTAAGCGTAGCTTTCGATGAACCAGCATTTGCAGTTGATACACACGTTATGCGTATATGCAAACACCATGAAATTGTTGAGGTTGATGCTGTGCCCAAAGAAATCGAAGCAAGAGTTTGCGAAATTCTTCCACCTGAATTATGGGGACCTGCGCATCAAGCAATGATTTATTTTGGACGCGATATTTGTCATCCGAGGAACCCTCAGTGTAAAGACTATCCACAATTATATACTTGTTTAGAATATGAAAAGGAGGCGTAAGATGTATTTAGTAAATCCAACATTTAATCTGTTTATTTTAGGAGTTATCTTTCTATTAAATATAAATAGTTTCAGCCTTTTTTATCGTGATAAAAAAAGAGCTATGCAAAAGAAATATAGAATCTCTGAGAGCACTTTGCTTCTCTCTGCATTTTTTCTAGGAGGTATTGGCGCATTAATTGGCATGTATGGGTTAAGACACAAAACAAAACATTTAAAGTTTCAACTTCTTATCCCTTTAGCTGCTTTGCTTACGACGTATAACCTCTACAGAATAATGTATTGAAAAATAAAAAACGTTTCATTACTCTTGAAGTAACAAAACGTTTTTTTATTTATTTCGATTTTTTATCTTCGTCTAAGTTTAAGACCGACATAAAGGCTTCTTGTGGGATATCCACATTTCCAACACTCTTCATGCGTTTCTTACCTTCTTTTTGTTTCTCAAGAAGTTTCATACGACGAGTAACATCCCCACCATATAATTTTTCTGTCACATCTTTACGGTAAGCTCGTACAGTAGATCGTGCAATAATATGGTTTCCGATAGCCGCTTGAATAGGAATTTCAAATTGCTGACGTGGGATAACGTCTTTTAATTTTTCTACAATTTTACGCCCTCTACTTTGGCTTTCGCTTTTATGCACGATAAAACTTAAAGCATCCACATTATCACCATGAATCAAAATATCTACTTTAACTAAATCACTTTCACGATAGCCAGCTTCTTCATAGTTTAATGAAGCATAACCTTTTGTATTCGATTTTAAACGGTCAAAGAAATCAAACACAATTTCAGATAAAGGTAAATAATAAAGAATATTTACTCGAATGTCATCATAATACTCCATGGTAATAAATTCCCCACGTTTACTTTGACATAGCTCCATAACTGCTCCAACATATTCATTTGGCGCAGAGATCGTTGCTTTAACAAATGGTTCACGAACATTTGATACCTTTGTCTGTTCTGGCATTTCTGATGGATTAGAAACAATCATCATTTCGCCGTCCGTCTTATCTACTTCATAAATAACAGATGGTGCTGTTGTAATTAAATCTAAATTAAATTCTCGTTCTAAACGTTCTTGAACAACGTCCATGTGTAACATACCTAAGAAACCACATCTAAAACCAAACCCTAAGGCTTGTGATACTTCCGGTTCAAAACGCAACGAAGAATCATTTAACTGCAATCTTTCTAAAGCTTCACGTAAATCTTCATAGTCTCCAGAATCGGATGGAAATAACCCACTATAGACCATTGGATTCATTTGTTGATATCCTGGTAATGGTTCAGTTGCAGGATTATTCGCTAAAGTAATTGTGTCCCCAACTTGTGTGTCTTTAACACTTTTAATATTCGCTGTGACATACCCTACATCACCAACGGTTAAGGCCTCGCGTGCCAATGGATCTGGCGAGAATACACCAACTTCATTCACTTCGAATTTTTTGCCGTTGTGCATTAATTGAATAGTGTCGCCTTTTTTAAGCATTCCTTCTTTGACACGGATACTTAAAACAACGCCTCGATAAGAATCATATTCAGAGTCGAAAATTAACGCTTGAAGCGGATTGTCAATATCTCCCTCAGGTGCTGGAACGGTTGCGACGACTTTTTCTAAAACATCTTCAATCCCAATTCCATTTTTAGCACTCGCAAGTACAACATCCTCAGCAGGTAAGCCAATGACATCTTCTACTTCAAGAGCAACTCGTTCTGGATCTGCTGCTGGTAAGTCAATTTTATTAATAACAGGCACAATTTCCAAATCGTTATCCAAAGCTAAATAGACATTTGCCAGAGTTTGTGCTTCAATTCCTTGAGCAGCATCTACGATTAAAATAGCACCTTCACAGGCAGCTAAGCTTCGAGAAACTTCATAAGTGAAATCCACGTGTCCTGGGGTATCGATTAAATGAAGAATATACGTATTGCCATCTTTAGCCGTATATTCAACTTCGACAGTATTTAATTTAATTGTAATTCCACGTTCACGCTCTAAATCCATAGAATCTAATACTTGATCTGACATTTCACGTTCAGCTAGTGTATTTGTAAATTCTAAAATTCGATCGGCAAGCGTAGATTTTCCGTGGTCAATATGTGCAATAATTGAAAAATTACGCACCATTTTTTGACGTTCACGTACTTTGTTTTTATCTATCATGTTTTACCTCAGTCCTTATTCTACATAAACCTTCATTCTTTATTATATCAATGATGCTCACTAGTTACAATATTTTTTCAAGAAGTAGATATGGGCATTCTTCTTAAAATGAAAATGGTCAGCAAATATTACTGCTAATGTTTCATCACTAAGAAACAACTAGTAGTTTATATTGTTGACCATTTTAGATATTTACTAATCTTTATCTTTGAAAGCATCTTTTACTTTTGAGAAGAAGGAATCAGTTTTTTGCTCTTTAGTTTCTCCAAATCCACTCGCTTTAGCAAAAGAACGTAAATGTTCAGCTTGTTCTTCAGATACTTTTTTCGGAACCTCGACTTTTACATGGACATGTTGATCCCCAGTTTGTGTTGTGCGCAGAGATGGTGCACCTTTACCTTTCATTCGGAAAGTTGTTCCAGGTTGGGTACCTGCAGGAATTTTCAATTTTACTTTCCCATGAACAGTTGGCACTTCTAATTCGTCTCCTAAAGTTGCTTGGACAATATTTATTGGTAATTCATAATAGATTTCAGTTCCTCTTCTTGTGAATTCATCCGATGGTTTAATACGAAAAATGATATATAAATCGCCATATGGTCCACCTTTTTTTCCCGCATCTCCTTGACCTTGGAGTCTAATTTGATTGCCGTCTTCAACTCCAGCTGGAACTTCTACCTTTACAGAGTGACGTTCTTGTTCAAAACCATCGCCGGAACAATCTGGACATTTTTCTTTAATGATTTCTCCAGAACCTTGACAGTCAGGACAAACTGCTTGAGTCATCATACGGCCAAATGGAGTATTTTGCTCCACATTTACTCGACCGGCTCCACTACAACGAGAACATGTTTCAGGACTCGTGCCTGGTTTAGCTCCATTCCCATCACATGTATGGCAGACTCCCTTACGATTAAATCGAATCGTAGTTGACTTACCAAAGACACCTTCTTCAAAACTCAAATCCATCACATACTGTAGATCTTCACCTTTTCTAGGTGCATTCGGATTCCGTGCAGCTGTACGACCGCCACCACCAAAGAATTGATCAAAAATATCTTCAAAGCCAGAAAACGAATCGGCACCACCACCATAGCCTCCACCGAATCCACCAAAACCACCATTAAAGTTTGGATCAGTTGAGGCATGACCAAACTGATCGTATTGTGATCTTTTCGAATCATCAGACAATGTCTCGTAAGCTTCTGCTACTTCTTTAAACTTATCTTCCGCATCCGGTGCGTCATTTAAGTCTGGATGATATTTTTTTGACAATCGTCGATATGCTTTTTTTATTTCATCTTGTGAGGCATCTTTTGAAACGCCTAGTACATCATATAAATCTCGTTTTTCAGCCATTCAATCCTCCGTCATTTCGCCTAAAAATCTAAATGTTTAATCAAATACAGTTGAAAGAGAAAGCTATGGCTCATAGCTTTCTCTTTAACTATTGTCTGCATTTAACTATTCTTCGTCGTCAACTTCTTCAAAGTCCGCGTCAACTACATTATCATCTGTTGCAGTTGCTTCACTATCAGCTGCTTCAGTTCCTTCTTGAGCTTGTTGTTCAGCTGCTGCTTGTTCATATAATTTAACAGTCAAGTCTTGGACAATTTCGTTTAGAACATCGCGTTTTTCTTTAATTTGGTCAAGATCGTCTGCATCAATTGCGGCTTGTAATTCTTCTTTTGCCTCTTCTGCTTTCTTGACATCCGCTTCATCAACTTTTCCTTCTAAATCTTTCAAGACTTTATCCGTTTGGAAAACAAGTTGATCCGCTTCGTTTCGAAGTTCAACTTCTTCTTTTCGTTCTTTATCTGCTTCTGCATTTTCTTCCGCTTCTTTAACCATACGATCAATTTCTTCGTCTGTTAAACCAGATGATGATTTAATTGTGATGTTTTGTTCTTTACCTGTACCTTGGTCTTTCGCAGAAACAGTCACAATACCGTTTTTATCGATATCAAATTTTACTTCAATTTGAGGTACTCCACGAGGTGCAGGTGGAATATCTGTTAATTGGAAACGACCTAATGTTTTATTGTCACTTGCCATTGATCGCTCACCTTGTAAAACGTGAATGTCTACAGCTGTTTGGTTATCAGCAGCAGTTGTAAAGATTTGTGACTTCTTAGTAGGGATAGTAGTATTTCTTTCGATCAATCTAGTAGTAACTCCACCCATTGTTTCAAGTCCCAATGAAAGCGGTGTAACGTCTAGTAATAGAAGATCCTTAACTTCACCTGAAAGAACTCCACCTTGGATAGCTGCACCTAATGCAACACATTCGTCCGGGTTGATGTCCTTTTGTGGTTCCTTACCTACTAGCTTCTTAACAAGTTCTTGTACAGCCGGGATTCTTGTGGAACCACCAACTAAAAGTACCTTGTGGATTTCGCTAGCTGTTAAGCCTGCATCCTTTATAGCATCTTGTACCGGAGCTACAGTCTTTTGTACAAGGAAATCTGTTAATTCATTGAATTTCGCTCTTGTAAGGTCCATGTTTAAATGCACAGGTCCTGCACTTGTAGCAGAAATAAACGGTAGGTTTATGTTAGAAGTCATAGCTGAAGAAAGTTCCTTTTTAGCCTTTTCAGCAGCTTCCTTAACTCTTTGAAGACTCATCTTGTCCGCTCTTAAATCAATTCCTTGTTCCTTCTTGAACTCTTCACTGATGTAATCTATTAGCACGTTATCGAAGTCGTCTCCACCTAGCATGTTGTTACCTCTGGTTGCTAATACTTCGAATACGCCATCGCCTACTTCAAGGATGGAAACGTCGAATGTACCACCACCAAGGTCATAAACCATAATCTTGTGATGTCCTAATTCCTTGTCCATGCCGTATGCAAGTGCTGCAGCTGTAGGCTCGTTTATAATTCTCTTAACTTCTAAGCCCGCGATCTTTCCTGCGTCCTTAGTAGCTTGTCTTTGGGAGTCGGTGAAATATGCAGGCACAGTAATAACTGCATCCGTAATCTTTTCTCCTAAATAACTTTCAGCATCAGCCTTAAGTTTTTGAAGAATCATAGCGGAAATATCCTGTGGAGTGTAAGTCTTTCCATCGATATCTATTTTGTAATCGCTACCCATTTTTCTCTTAATAGATGAAATAGTTCTGTCAGGGTTTGTTATTGCCTGTCTCTTCGCAGTTTCACCTACTAATCTTTCTCCGTCCTTTGTGAATGCAACTATTGAAGGTGTAGTTCTGTTACCTTCGATGTTCGGAATAATAGTTGCGGAACCACCTTCCATAACTGCCACTGCAGAGTTTGTAGTTCCCAAGTCAATACCTAAAATTTTACTCATATACTTTCTCCTTTGAATTTTATATTTTTCGCCTGTTCAGGCTGTTATTTTGCCACTCTGACCATTGCCGGTCTTATTACTGCATCATTTATCTTGTAGCCCTTTTGTAGGACGTCGATAACAGTATTAGTCTCTTTGCCTTCAACTTCCTCTGTTGCAACAGCATGGTGGAAATTGTGGTCAAACATTTGACCCTCGGCATCGATTTTTGTAATCTTATTCTTTTCCAAAACTGCAATAAGTTGATCGTCGATTAAACTGATTCCCTTCCAGGTTTCCTCCGTGGAGCCATGCTCTTCTATACTTCCTAGAGCTCTCTCCAAGTTGTCCAATACAGGTAGAATATCAGTCGCCAGTTTTCTGATTCCCAGTTCTATCCAGCTTTCCTTTTCCTTCTCGACTCTCTTTTTGTAGTTACTGAAATCAGCTTGAAGTCTGATTAATTGATTCTTTAAAGCTTCAGCCTCATCATCGGACTCCACCGGTTCTTCCTCTAAAACTTCCGCTTCAACAGCCTCAGCTTCCTCCGGCATTTCTTCAGTTACCATTTCCTCTTCAATTTTGTCCTTGTTTTCTTCCACGCTATCACCTCTTAATAATTTCTGTTCAACTCACTTAAAGTAGTCGAAAAATTCAGCAATGTCTTTACCAACCTATGATAATCCATCCTCGTAGGTCCTATGATACTTATCTTACCGGAGTCATTTCCCGACACCATATACTTCGCAGTCAGTACTGAGAGCCCCTTCATTCTGTCGTCATTGTTTTCCACACCGATTCGGATGTTCAGCATATCGTCAATAGCTTGGTCAATGCTGACATTTATAATATTTTCCTTATCCTCGAATAACTCCAACAAGGTTTTTACGGTTTCCATATCATCGGCCTCCGTAAAACTAATCACATTACCTATACCACTAGAGTAAACAACATAATCGTATTTCTTTTCTAAAAATTTTATTGCCCTCTCCAGGAGTGTCTTAGTAAGTTGGTAATTTTTATCACCTTGGTCCAAATCCATAATTGTCTTTTTAATATCTTCGATGGAGTAATTTATCAAAAGGTTCCTCATCCTAAGCTCGAACTCAGCCAGTGACTTATCATCAGAAAAATCACTATTAGCTATTATATGAGTTAGGGATTCATTCTTTTTACCCACATACACCGCCATCAGCCTATCCTCATCCAGTCTGTGAAGCATAAAATACTCAATCGTATAGTAATTCGTAAGAGGTGAGATTAAAAATGCAGTGTACTTCGTTACATCAGCAAGCTGCTTATTTGCAGTCTCATATATATTCGAATTCTCAGAATCCGTTGTAAAACTCCTCTTAAGCTTTTCTATAGATTTAGGATTAAGTCGAATTCCACTCTCTAG